>NZ_CP050695.1:3648076-3972634 GCF_012044895.1 Aquisalimonas sp. 2447 | reverse complement strand
GGATGGACCCCCAAAAATGAAGCGGACGCTGATTCACCGAAAGATGGACTGCCGAGGCGGAACGCGCTTGTCCCGTAGGCAGCGTGCCATGCATGCAGACAAGCGGGCGGGGGACTCTCCGCCCGTCCGCGGGTAGTGCTGACGCATTGTTGGCTCGCCCGCCGAGTCTATACCCCGTTGCCGTGTTCATCCACAACCCGTCAGGATCGCTGTCCGGGTGTGCTCGGACCCGGATCAGCAAGAGTGCGGACTTGACCGACCCGGCCAGGGCGCCACGTTGTTCCAGAGCGGCCGTTGACAGGGTGCTTCGCGCAGGGGTAAATTCGCCGGCTCGATCGGCTCCGTGCCTCTTTCCACACGTCACCAGACAAACGGACATCATCATGAAGCGCACTTATCAGCCCAGCGTGATCAAGCGCAAGCGCACCCATGGCTTCCGTGCCCGCATGGCAACCAAGAGTGGCCGGCAGGTGCTGAAAGCCCGCCGCGCCAAGGGTCGGGCCCGGCTGACACCCTGATCCGGGGCCCGGTGTACGCGCTCGGAACGGCATTTCCCCGCACAGCGCGGCTGCTGACACCGCGGGCGTTCCAGCGGGTGTTTGCGGGCGCAGACCGGATCGCGGATCGCTACTTTACCCTTCTTGTCGCGGAAAATGCCGAAGCGCGCCCCAGACTGGGGCTGGCCATCGGGCGCAAGGTATCCCCTCGCGCCGTGGACCGGAATCGCATCAAGCGCGTCGCCCGGGAATCATTCCGGCATCATCAGGGAGATCTGCCAGCCGTGGACGTCGTATTGATGACCCGACCGGTGGCCCGTACCACCGATAACGGCACGCTCCACCAGGCGCTTGCACGGCTGTGGCAACGAGTGAGTCAGCGATGCGAACCGTCGTCACCGGCCTCCTGAGGGGCTATCAGCTCCTGGTCAGCCCGTTCCTCGGCAACTGCTGCCGGTTCTACCCCTCATGCTCGGAATACACCATTGAAGCGGTCGCCGCGCATGGTGTAGGCCAGGGCCTCTGGCTGGGGATCCGGCGTATTCTCAAGTGCCATCCATGGCATCCCGGGGGCGTGGACCCGGTCCCCGAATCAAAACCGGAAGATTGACGCTCGATGGAAACGCAACGGTTACTTCAGTTCTTCGCCCTGGGCCTTGTGTTGCTGTTCATCTGGACAGCCTGGGAGGACCAGTACGGCCGTTCCGCCACCGAGGAAACCGCCACCGAAGAGCGCGTTGAAGAGGCACCTGACGACGCACCCGCGGACGCCCCCGGTCCCGCAGACCCGGATGACGACGCGGCGCCTGCCGAGGCGGCAGAAGCCGACCGGGAGGAAGCGGCCCCCGCCACGGCCGCCGGCGACCGTATGGAGCGCGGTGAGACCATCCGGGTCCGTACGGACAAGCTGGATGTGGAGATCAGCACCCGCGGCGGCGACATCCGCCAGGTCGACTTGCTCCAGCATTTCAAGACCCTGGATCAGGAAGAACCGCTGCGGCTGATGTCGGACCGCCTGGACGCGTTGTTCATTGCCCAGGCCGGACTGGTTCCCCGGGAGGGGGATGGGCCCGGCCCTCGCAGCGAATTCCGCATCGAAGGCGATCAGCGTGAGTTTGAGCTCGGTGATGACCAGGATACGGTGGAAGTCCCGCTGGTATGGGAAAGCGATGATGGCATCCGGGTCACGCGGTATTTCGTCTTCAACCGCGACAGCTACGTCATCGATGTCCGCCACGAAGTGGAGAACACCTCGGACAGCGCCTGGGATGCGTATCAATACGCCCAGCTCCGATCCGGTGAGATCGATGATGGCACCTCCTGGTTTATCTACACCTATACCGGTGGCGTCGTCCATGGCGAGGAGGACCGCTACGACAAGATCTCTTTCTCCGACATGCGCAGCAGCGACCTCTCCCGCGACCTGCGTAACGGCTGGGGAGCAATCATTCAGCACTATTTCGTCGGTGCGTGGATCCCGCCCCGGGACGAGACCCACCGGTATTACACGCGGTCTCTGGACGACAATCAGTACCTGCTGGGGATGTCATCGCCGCGGAAGTCCATCGCCGCCGGTGACTCGGGGACCTTCGAGCACCAGCTCTGGGTCGGGCCCAAGGAGCAGAATCGCCTGGCCGAAGTTGCCGAGGGGCTGGATCTCACGGTGGACTATGGCTGGCTGACCATCATCTCCAAGCCCCTGTTCATCGCGCTGTCCTGGATTCACGGTATCGTCGGCAACTGGGGCTGGGCCATCGTCATCCTGACCATTGGCATCAAGCTGGCCTTCTACAAGCTCTCCGAGTTCAGTTATCGCTCCATGGGGCGCATGCGCAAACTGCAGCCGCGCATGCAGCAGCTCAAGGAGCGCTACGGCGACGACCGTCAGGCCCTCAACCAGGCCATGATGAAGATGTACAAGGAGGAGAAGATCAACCCGCTGGGCGGGTGTCTGCCGATCCTTGTCCAGATCCCGGTCTTCATCGCTCTTTACTGGGTGCTGCTGGAGAGCGTGGAACTCCGCCACGCGCCGTTCATCCTGTGGATTCAGGACCTGTCCAGCCGGGATCCGTATTTCATTCTGCCGCTGCTCATGGGCGCGAGCATGTTCCTGCAGCAGAAGCTGAACCCGGCTCCGATGGACCCGATCCAGCAACGAATCATGATGGCGTTGCCGTTCGTGTTCACGATCTTCTTCATGTTCTTCCCGGCCGGGCTGGTGCTCTACTGGGTGGTCAATAACAGCCTGTCCATCGCTCAGCAGTGGTACATCACCCGACAGATCGAGAAGGGCAGCAGCGAGTAGCGGAACGCCGCCATGACCGACACGATCTGCGCGGTCGCCACGCCCCCCGGTCAGGGGGGCGTGGGCATCGTGCGACTGTCCGGGCCCGCCGCGGCCGAGCATGCCACCAGCGTTGTTGGCACACTTCCCGAACCGCGTCGGGGCGGGTTCCGCCGTTTCCGCGGGCGGGACGGCGATGTGCTCGACGAAGGTCTGGTGCTCTGGTTCCCTGGTCCGGATTCGTTTACCGGCGAGGACGTGGTCGAGTTCCAGGGCCACGGTGGCCCGGTGGTCATGGATCGGCTGCTGCAACGGCTCACGGGGCTTGGTTGCCGCCTGGCGCGCCCCGGCGAGTTTTCCCAGCGCGCCTTTCTCAACGGCCGCATGGACCTGACTCAGGCCGAGGCGGTTGCTGATCTCATTGCCGCTGGTTCCGAGGCCGGGGCGCGGGCCGCCATGGCCTCCCTCCACGGTGCCTTCTCCCGCGAGGTGCAGGGCTTGAGCCATGCACTCATGGAGTTGCGGGTCTACGTCGAGGCGGCCATCGATTTCCCGGACGAGGAGATCGATTTCCTTGGTGACGGCGAGGTCGCGGCGCGCCTGCAGGATGCGCGTCAGCGCCTGCAGTCGGTAACGGACGCGGCGGGGCAGGGGCGCTTGCTTCGGGATGGCATGACCGTGGTGATCGCCGGTCGCCCCAATGCTGGCAAGTCCAGCCTGCTGAATGCCCTGGCTGATGCCCCTACCGCGATCGTCACTGCCGTTGCCGGCACGACTCGGGACATCCTGCGCGAGCAGATCCAGATCGACGGCATGCCGTTGCACGTGGTGGATACCGCGGGTCTGCGCGAGACCGAGGAAGAGGTGGAGCAGGAGGGGATACGCCGCGCCTGGCGGGCCATCGACGATGCCGATCGCGTACTGCTCGTGGTGGATGATTGCGATGGAGTAACCGCTGCAGACGAGGCGATTCTCGCCCGTCTGCCCGTGGAACTCCCGGTGACCGTGGTGCGCAACAAGGCGGATCTTTCCGGGGCAGCGACCGGGCTGGACGGCCACGGCCCGCGGGCAGAGATGGTCCTTAGCGCACTGTCCGGTGCCGGTATGGATGGATTGCGGGAGCACCTCAAGGAGTGCATGGGCTACAGTGCCGGTGAGGGCGGGTTCATCGCTCGCCGCCGCCATCTGGATGCTCTCCGGCGGGCGGATCAGTTCCTGCAAGACGCGGCTGCGCAATTGCATGTCGGGGCGGGCGAGTTGATGGCAGAGGAGTTGCGCCGGTCGCAGGATGCCCTGGGCGAGATTACTGGGGCCGTAAGCACCGAGGACCTGCTGGGCGAGATTTTCTCCAGTTTCTGTATCGGCAAGTAGGGGCGATCCGGTACGTTCCACGTGGAACGCCGGGCCCCGGAAACAGCCTCACGTTCACTGATACCGCGACCGCCTGCTAAACTGCCCGATTCTGCAACATACTGATTCCGGTCGCTTCGGCCTGGAGGACGCTGGTTTGGATTATCCCGAGCGCTTTGACGTCATCGTCGTCGGCGGTGGGCACGCCGGAACCGAGGCGGCCCTGGCAGCAGCCCGCAGTGGCGGGCAAACGTTGCTGCTGACCCACAACATCGAGACCATCGGGCAAATGAGCTGCAATCCCGCCATCGGCGGGATCGGCAAGGGTCACCTGATGCGCGAGATTGATGCCCTGGGGGGCGCCATGGCGCGCGCCACGGATCGTGGCGGCATCCAGTTCCGCACCTTGAATGCCCGCAAGGGTCCGGCGGTGCGAGCAACCCGGGCCCAGGCCGACCGCACGCTTTACAAGGCAGCGATCCGCTCCATCGTAGAGAACCAGCCCGGCCTGACGGTGTTCCAGCAGGGTGTGGACGACCTGCTCATGGATGGCGATCGCGTCCACGGTGTCGTCACCCAGATGGGGCTGAGTTTCCACGCCCCTGCAGTGGTGCTGACCGTCGGGACCTTCCTTGGTGGCCGTATTCACATCGGCCAGGACAACCACCAGGGTGGCCGTGCCGGCGACCCGCCCGCCAATGCCCTGGCGGAGAAGCTGCGTGCGCGTCCGTTCTGGGTCGGACGGCTGAAGACGGGCACACCGCCGCGCCTGGACGGCCGCACCATCGACTTCTCGGCTCTCGCCGAGCAGCCGGGAGATGATCCGGAGCCGGTGGCCTCGTTTCTGGGTTCCCGGGAGGACCATCCGCAGCAGGTCAGCTGCTGGATCACTTACACCAACCAGCGCACCCACGACATCATCCGTGGCGCCCTGGACCGGTCGCCTATGTTCTCCGGCGAGATCGACGGGGTCGGTCCCCGCTACTGCCCGTCGGTGGAGGACAAGGTGGTCCGTTTCGCCGACAAGACGGCGCACCAGATCTTCCTGGAGCCGGAAGGGCTGGATACCCATGAGGTCTACCCCAACGGCATCTCCACGAGCCTGCCCTTCGACGTGCAGCTGGCCTTGGTGCGCTCCTGCGCCGGGCTGGAACAGGCGCACATCACCCGGCCTGGCTATGCCATCGAGTATGACTACTTCGATCCCCGGGACCTGCGGCCGAGTCTCGAGACCCGCTATGTGCCAGGTCTGTACTTTGCGGGTCAGATCAACGGCACCACCGGGTACGAAGAGGCGGCGGCGCAGGGGCTGGTTGCCGGCATCAACGCGGCGCGCTCCGTGCGTGGTGAAGAGCCGTGGTCGCCGGGCCGTGATCAGGCCTACATCGGTGTGCTCATCGATGACCTGACAACTCGGGGTACCCTGGAGCCGTATCGCATGTTCACCAGCCGGGCGGAGTACCGGCTGCTGCTCAGGGAGGACAATGCCGACCTGCGGTTGACGCCCGTCGGCCGGGACCTCGGCCTGGTGGACGACGCGCGCTGGGAGGCTTTCACCCGCAAGCGTGATGCCATCCAGCGGGAGCAGCAGCGCCTCGCTGCGACGCTGATCCGACCCGCCGACATCAACGCCGAGGCCAGCCAGCGTTTGCTGGGTGGCCCGCTGCGCAAGGAGCAGCACCTGGAAGCGCTGCTGCGGCGCCCGGAGCTGGGCTACCGAGAACTCATGGCCCTGGTGGGTGATACCGGCGTTGACGATGCTGCGGTGGCAGAGCAGATCGAGATCCAGGCCAAGTACGCCGGGTACCTGGACCGTCAGCAGGAGGAAATCCAGCGGGCACGCCACTATGAGCACCTGAGCATCCCTGACGACGTGGACTACGACGCCGTGGCGGGTCTGTCCGCCGAGGTGCGGCAGAAGCTCGCCGAGCATCGTCCCGCCACGGTGGGGCAGGCCGGGCGCATTCAGGGGGTGACGCCCGCGGCGGTGTCTCTGTTGCTGGTGCATCTTCGCCGTGGCGACACAACGCCTCGCCGTGCCAGCGCATGAGCGAGAACTTCCCGTGCGCCGAAGTGGAACGGGCGCTGCGTCCCGCGATCGGTGAACTGGTTGCCGGCGAGCCACCCGTTGAGGCGCTGGTGGACTACCTGGCCCTGCTGCACCGCTGGAACCGCGCTTTCAACCTGTCGGCGGTGCGTGAGCCCCGGGAAATGGTGACCCGGCATCTGCTGGACAGTCTCACCCCCCTTCCCTATCTTGAGGGCGAGCAGCTCCTGGATGTCGGTACCGGAGCCGGCCTGCCCGGCATCCCCCTCGCGCTTTGCCGGCCCGATCTGCAGGTGACGCTGCTGGATACCAACAGCAAGAAGGTCCGGTTTCTGCGTCAGGCGGTGGCGGAGTTGCCCTTGAGCAATGTCAGCGTTGTTGGCACGAGGGTGGAGCAGTGGCACCCGGAGCAGCGTTTTGACACCATCATCGCCCGGGCCTATGCACGGATGGACGGTTTCGTCGCGGATTCCCTACACCTGCTGGCACCGGGCGGGCAGTTCCTGGCCATGAAGGGTCGCTTCGATGCCGACGCTGAGACGGCGGCGCTGCCGCGGGAGTGGCAGTACACGGTCAACCCGCTGCATGTGCCGGGACTGGATGCGACGCGAACGCTAGTTCGCGTCCGGCGCGACGCTGAGGTCATCGACGGAGACCACCATGGGTAGAATCATCGCCATTGCCAACCAGAAAGGCGGCGTGGGCAAGACCACCACTTGCGTCAATCTGGCCGCAGCGCTTGCCATGAACAAGCAACGCGTGTTGCTGGTCGACCTGGATCCCCAGGGCAACGCCACGGTGGGTTCCGGCATTGACCGCAATAACGTCCGCGTCAGCGGCTACCATGTCCTCATGGATGAGGTGTCCGTGCGCGAGGCCGTTCTCGAGGCCCCGGGCGGCGGCTTCGATCTGGTTCCAGGAAACGGTGATCTCACCGCCGCCGAGGTTGCGCTCATGGATGCCGAGAGCCGTGAGCAGCACCTCCGGCGGCAGTTGGCGCGTGTGCGCGACAGTTACGACTTCGTCCTCGTGGATTGTCCGCCGTCCCTGAACATTCTCACGGTCAATGCGCTGGTGGCCGCCCACGGCGTGCTCATTCCCATCCAGTGTGAATACTACGCCCTGGAAGGGCTGACGGCCCTGCTGGACACCATCCACCGGGTGCAGGAACAGGCCAACCCGGAACTGCAGATCCAGGGCCTGCTGCGGACCATGTTCGATCCGCGCAACAACCTGGCAACCCAGGTCGGCGCGCAACTGCTGCAGCACTTCCCGCGACAGGTGTACAGCACCCTGATTCCCCGCAATGTACGCCTGGCCGAGGCGCCGAGTCACGGCATCTCGGCCATCCAGTACGATCGCTACTCCCGGGGCTCGCTGGCCTACATGGCCCTGGCCAGCGAGATCATCCGCAAGAACATGACAGCGGCGGCCACCGCCTGAACGGACGGAGACCATGAGCCCCAAGAAACGAGGACTCGGACGCGGACTCGACGCCCTGCTGGGTGCCAGCGACAGCACCGACCCCGACGACCCGGGGGTGCTGCGGCAGCTGCCGGTGGAATGGCTCGAGCGTGGCCGCTATCAGCCCCGCCGTGAGATGGACCCGGCGGCGCTGCAGGAGCTTGCCGATTCCATCAGTGCCCAGGGCGTGGTTCAGCCCCTGGTGGTGCGCCCGCTGGACGACGACGACCAGCGCTTCGAGATCATCGCCGGCGAGCGCCGCTGGCGGGCGGCCCAGCTCGCCGGCCTTGGCGAGGTCCCGGCCATCGTCCGCGACATCCCGGACGAAGTGGCCGTGGCCGTGGCGCTGATCGAGAATATCCAGCGCGAGGACCTGAACCCTCTGGAAGAAGCCGTTGCCCTGCGCCGGCTGGTGGAGGAGTTCGGCATGACCCACCAGGCGGTCTCCGAAGCCGTGGGGCGATCCCGTGCTGCGGTGAGCAATCTGCTGCGTCTGCTTGAACTCAGCCCGGAGGTGCGTGAACGGGTCCAGAACGGCGAACTGGAAATGGGCCACGCCCGCGCCCTGGCGGCTCTCCCGCTGGATCAGCAGAATGCCGTCGCCGCCCGCGTGGTGGCGAAAGGGCTTTCCGTGCGCGCAACGGAGTCCCTGGTGCGCAAGGCCCTCGAGGGCGAACAGCAACAATCGAAGACGCAAGCTCCTCTTGACCCGGACGTGCGCCGGCTCCAGGACGATCTCGCCGATCGCCTGGGTGCCAGTGTCACCATCCAGCAAGGGCGTCAGGGCAAGGGCAAACTTGTCATTCAGTACGGCAGCCTTGACGAACTCGACGGTATCATCGAGCGCATCCGTTGACGCCGGTGTGGCGCGTTGACCCCCCCGGGGGGAGTCTTTATACTGCGCCGCTCAGGTGATGCCGCGCCTGGGCCGCGCAGGCCGCGCGGGTCAGGGGTTTCCACACGGAAACGCGAGGCATCATGGGAAGCAACGCTACCGTACGCGCCGTGTTCGGCGGCCAGGCGCTTGTTGCGCTGATCAGTGCCGGCGCCTGGTGGCTGGCCTCGGGCACCGAGGCGGCACTGGCGGCACTGGCGGGGGGGGCAGTTGCGCTGGTGCCCGGTCTGTACCTGGCCGTTAAGGTCTTTTCGGTGCCGCCGGACGCACCGCCCAAGCAGGTGCTCGGAGCGTTCTATCGGGGGGAAGCTGTCAAGTTCGGCCTGACCGCGTTTCTTTTCATCATTGCGTTGCAATGGTTCGCGTCGGTCTTCGCCCCCCTTATTGCGACCTACATTCTGGCCTTACTCGTCTACTGGATGGCGCTGCGTGTCGGCGTCACCGAACAGCGGTGAACAACGATGAGCGATAATTCGGGTGTCACTGGGTACATCCAGCACCATCTGACGCACTGGCGCATCGGCGATGGCTTCTGGGCCCTGGATCTCGACAGCCTGGCCGTCGGCTATCTGCTCGGTGCCCTGTTCTGCCTGATCTTCTGGGCGGCTGCGCGCCGCGCCACGGCCGGCACGCCCGGTCCCCTGCAGAACGCCGTGGAGTCCCTGATGGAGTTCATAGACGGCATCTGCAAAGACACGTTTCACGAAAAGAGCAATCTTGTCGCACCGCTGGCCCTGACCATCTTCGTCTGGGTCTTCCTGATGAACCTGATGGATCTGGTCCCCATCGACTTCGCGCCGGACTTCATGGGCGCCCTCGGCTGGGACTACTTCAAGATTCTGCCGGTGGTGAACCTGAACGTCACCTTCGGGCTGTCCCTGTCGGTGCTGGCGCTGATCATCGTGTTCAGCCTCTACTACAAGGGTCCGGGCGGTTATCTCAAGGAACTGCTGTTCCACCCCTTCGGCCCCTGGCTGCTGCCGTTCAACCTGCTGCTGAACATCGTCGAGACCCTGGCGAAGCCCATCTCGCTGTCGCTGCGACTGTTCGGCAACCTGTACGCCGCCGAGCTGATCTTCATCCTCATTGCCACCCTGACGCTGGGCTTTGGCAGCTCCTGGGGCGAGATGCTGACCAGCCTCAGCGGCATCACCCTGCTGATCGGGCAGACGATCCTGGCCGCGGTCTGGGCCATTTTCCACATTCTCGTGGTGCCCCTGCAGGCGTTCATCTTCATGATGCTCACCGTCGTCTATCTGAATATGGCGGCTGAACATCACTGAATGGGTTCACTGTTTTAGCAACTTACTGTCATACGACTCGGAGGTAGACAATGGAACTCGCTAGCCTGATTGCGGACGTGCAGGGCATGACCGTCATCGCCGTGGCCATCATCCTTTCCGCCGGCGCCCTGGGTACCGCCCTTGGCTTTGCCATCATGGGCGGCAAATTCCTTGAGAGCATTGCCCGGCAGCCCGAGCTGGCCGCCATGCTCCAGGGTCGCATGTTCCTGCTGGCCGGCCTGCTGGACGCCATCTCCATGATCGGCGTGGGTCTGTCGCTGTTCTTCATCTTTGCCAACCCGTTCGTGGGTGCCATCGAGGCCGCCGCTGGCGCGTAATCCTCGGCAACGGCTAATCCACTGGAACAGGTACTGGAGGTGATGGCATGGACATCAATGCCACGCTATTAGGCCAGGCCCTCGGCTTCGCGGTGTTCGTCTGGTTCACCATGAAGTTCGTCTGGCCGCCCCTGTCCTCCGCCATGAAGGCGCGACAGGAGAAGATCAGCGATGGTCTTGCCGCATCCGAGCGCGGTCGCGAGGAGCTCGAAAAGGCCGAGGCCGAGAAGGCCGAGCTCATCAAGGAGGCTCGCCAGCAGGCGAGCGACATCCTCGAGCAGGCCAACAAGCGCTCCAACGAGATCATCGAGGAAGCGCGTGAGTCGGCCCGTGCCGAGGGTGAGCGCCAACTGGCGCAGGCCCAGGCACAGATCGAGCAGGAGATCACCAAGGCCAAGACCGAGCTTCGCGATCAGGTCGTGACGCTGGCCATCACCGGTGCCAGTCGCGTTCTGGAGCGGGAAGTGGATGCCAAGGCCCACAACGATCTCCTCCAGGACCTGGCGAAACAGCTCTGAGGCTAAACGATGGCTGCCGATTTCAACACCATCGCCCGACCCTACGCCCAGGCGGTGTTCAAGCTCGCCCGGGACAAGGGGACCCTGGCTCAATGGTCCGACACCCTCGGACTGCTGGCAGCCCTGGTGGAGGACGACAACCTCAACCCGCTGCTGGCCAGTCCGAAGCTGTCTCCGGATCAGGCCAGAGATCTGGTGCTGCGCATCGCGGGTGAGCACCTGGACGCCGAGGGTGGCAATCTCGTCAAGCTGCTGGCCGAGAAGGGTCGCCTGCTGGCGGCGCCGGCCATGGCCCGGCAGTACGAGGACCTCCGAGCAGAGGAGGAAGGCACCCTGGACGCCACCGTTGTTTCCGCCCAGGCGCTGGACGACAAGCTCCAGAAGGAGCTCGAGGCGGCGCTTGGTAAGCGGCTCAAACGCAAGGTGCGACTGCACAGCGAGGTGGACGAACATCTCATGGGCGGTGCCGTGCTCCGCGCCGGGGATCTGGTAATCGATGGTTCGGTACGCGGGCGGCTGGATCGGCTGGCCACAGTGCTGAACCGGTAAGGGGATGACTCCAATGCAACTCAAAGCTTCGGAAATCAGCGATCTCATCAAGCAGCGCATCGAGAATTTCGATGCCGTTGCCGAGGCCCGCAACGAAGGTACCGCCGTCTCCGTACAGGACGGCATTGTCCGTGTCGCTGGCCTGGCGGACGTGATGCAGGGCGAAATGCTCGAGTTCCCGAACGAGACTTACGGCATGGCGCTGAACCTCGAGCGCGATTCCGTCGGTGTCGTGATCCTCGGTGACTATACCCATATTTCCGAGGGTGACCCGGTCAAGTGCACCGGCCGCATCCTGGAGGTGCCGGTGGGTGAAGCTCTGCGTGGCCGCGTGGTGGATGCCCTCGGCAATCCCATTGACGGCAAGGGGCCCATCGAGACCGAGCACTCCTCGCCGGTGGAGAAGGTCGCCCCGGGCGTGATCGCGCGGCAGAGCGTGGATCAGCCGGTACAGACCGGTCTCAAGGCCATCGACTCCATGGTGCCCATCGGCCGCGGTCAGCGTGAGCTGATCATCGGCGACCGCCAGACCGGCAAGACCGCCGTGGCCGTGGACGCCATCATCAACCAGAAGGGCACGGGGATCACCTGCATCTACGTGGCCGTGGGTCAAAAGAACTCCACCATCGCCAGTGTGGTGCGCAAACTGGAAGAGCACGGCGCGATGGATCACACCATCGTTGTCTGCGCCGGGGCCTCCGAGTCGGCCGCGCTCCAGTTCATTGCACCTTACGCCGGCTGCGCCATGGGCGAGTACTTCCGTGACACCGGCGAAGACGCGCTGATTGTCTTCGACGACCTGACCAAGCAGGCGTGGGCGTACCGCCAGGTGTCCCTGCTGCTGCGCCGCCCGCCCGGCCGCGAGGCCTACCCGGGTGATGTTTTCTACCTGCACTCCCGTCTGCTGGAGCGCGCGGCGCGCGTCAACGCCGACTTCGTCGAGGAGCAGACCGGTGGCAAGGTCAAAGGCAAGACCGGCTCCCTGACCGCGCTGCCGATTATCGAGACCCAGGCCGGTGACGTGTCCGCCTTCGTGCCCACGAACGTGATCTCCATCACCGACGGCCAGATCTTCCTGGAATCGGACCTGTTCAACTCCGGCATCCGGCCGGCCATCAACGCCGGTATCTCGGTCTCGCGAGTCGGTGGCTCGGCGCAGACAAAGATCATCAAGAAATTCGGCGGCGGTATTCGACTGGCCCTGGCCCAGTACCGGGAGCTGGCAGCGTTCGCCCAGTTCGCCTCCGACCTGGACGCCGCGACCCGGCACCAGCTGGAGCGTGGCGAGCGGGTCATGGAGCTGATGAAGCAGAAGCAGTACACGCCGCTGTCCATTGCCGATATGGCGGTGTCGCTGTTTGCGGCCAACGAAGGCTACCTGGATGACCTGGAGGTCAAGCAGGTGGGCCCCTTCGAAGCTGCGGCGCACGCGCATCTGCGTGGTCAGCATGCGGAGCTGCGTAAGCAGATCAACGAGACGGGCGACTTCAACGACGACATCGCGAGCAAGCTTCACAAGCTGCTCGAAGAGGTCAAGTCGCAGGGCTCCTGGTAAAGCTGAAGAGGTCCGCCGATGTCGGGCGCCAAAGAAATACGCACGCAGATCAGCAGCGTTCAGAATACGCAGAAGATCACCAGTGCCATGGAAATGGTGGCCGCGAGCAAGATGCGGTCTGCCCAGGCACGCATGCAGGCCACGCGGCCATACGCTGAGAAGATTCGTTCGGTGGTCAGTCATCTGTCCCGGGCGCAGCCGGAGTATCGCCATCCGTTCCTGGTGGAGCGCGATGTCAAGCGCGTCGGCTACATTCTCGTGACTTCTGACCGGGGACTGTGCGGCGGACTCAACGCGAACCTGTTCCGCAAGTTCCTGCCGGAGTTGCAGCGTTGCGACGAGCGTGGGGTGGGCGTGGATGTCTGCCCCATCGGCAACAAGGGCGCCCAGTTCGTCAATCGCCTGAGTGGTGTCAACACCCTGGCCCAGGCGACCCATCTGGGTGATACGCCGCACCTGGCGGACCTGCTCGGCACCATCAAGGTGATGCTCGACGGCTACCGTAACGGCGAAATCGATCAGATCCGGCTGGTGTACAACGAGTTCGTCAACACCATGACCCAGCAGCCCACGGTGGAGACACTGCTGCCCCTGCCCACGCTCGACGATCCGGAGCTGGACGAGCAGAAATACAGCTGGGATTACATCTACGAGCCGGATCCGGCTCTGGTGCTCGACGAGCTTTTGCAGCGCTATGTGGAATCGCTGGTGTATCAGGCAGTGGTCGACAACATCGCCAGCGAACAGGCGGCCCGAATGGTGGCAATGAAGGCGGCGTCGGATAACGCCGAATCACTGATCGAAGATCTGCAGTTGTCGTACAACAAGGCACGGCAGGCCGCCATCACCACGGAGCTCACGGAAATCGTGTCCGGCGCGGCCGCGGTCTGACGGATCGCGGGCTACGCGCCCCGGCAGGGCGACCGTACCGTTTTCTAGAATTGCATTGAGAGGAACTGGGGTATGAGCTCAGGAAAGATTGTCCAGATCATCGGCGCCGTGGTGGACGTGGAATTCCCCCGCGATGCCGTGCCGAACGTCTATGACGCGCTGACCGTCGACGAGGAAGGTCTGCTCCTGGAGGTCCAGCAGCAGACCGGCGACGGTGTCGTGCGATGCATCGCAATGGGGACCACTGACGGTCTCAAGCGTGGCCTCGCCGTAACCAACAGTGGCAAGGGCATCTCGGTGCCGGTGGGCACCAAGACCCTGGGGCGCATCATGGACGTCCTGGGCCGACCCATCGACCAGCAGGGCGAGATCGGACACGACACCGAATGGGTCATCCACCGCAAGGCGCCCACGTTCAACGACCAGTCCGCCAGCGCCGAGCTGCTGGAGACCGGCATCAAGGTGATCGACCTGATGTGCCCCTTCGCCAAGGGCGGCAAGGTCGGCCTGTTCGGCGGCGCCGGCGTGGGCAAGACCGTCAACATGATGGAGCTCATCCGCAACATCGCCATCGAGCACTCCGGTTACTCGGTGTTCGCGGGTGTCGGCGAGCGGACCCGTGAGGGCAACGACTTCTACCACGAGATGACCGAGTCCAACGTGCTGGACAAGGTTGCGCTGGTGTACGGGCAGATGAACGAGCCACCGGGCAACCGCCTGCGCGTCGCGCTGACCGGCCTGACCATGGCCGAGTACTTCCGTGACGAAGGCCGCGACGTGCTGCTGTTCATCGACAACATTTACCGTTACACCCTGGCGGGTAACGAGGTGTCGGCGCTGCTGGGCCGCATGCCCGCGGCGGTGGGCTACCAGCCTACCCTGGCGGAGGAAATGGGTGTGCTGCAGGAGCGCATCACTTCCACCAAGACCGGCTCCATCACCTCCATCCAGGCCGTGTACGTGCCCGCGGACGACCTCACTGACCCGTCCCCGGCCACCACCTTCGCCCACCTGGATGCCACTGTGGTGCTGTCCCGCGACATTGCCTCGCTGGGTATCTACCCGGCGGTGGATCCGCTGGACTCCACCAGCCGGCAGCTGGATCCGCTGGTCATTGGTGACGAGCACTACGATACCGCCCGAGCGGTTCAGGGGACGCTGCAGCGTTACAAGGAGCTCAAGGACATCATCGCCATCCTGGGCATGGACGAGCTCTCCGAGGAGGACAAGCTGACCGTGTCCCGGGCGCGCAAGATCCAGCGCTTCCTGTCGCAGCCGTTCTTCGTCGCCGAGGTGTTCACCGGATCGCCGGGGACATACTGCTCGCTCAAGGAAACCATCCGCGGCTTCCGCGGCATTGTTGACGGCGAGTACGACTCCATTCCGGAGCAGGCCTTCTACATGGTTGGCACGATCGACGAAGCCGTCGAGAAGGCGAAGAACCTGTAACGTAGCCGTACTTAAGGTGCCCTAATGGCCAATACCATGCATCTGGACATCGTCAGCGCCGAAGAGGCCCTGTTCTCCGACGAAGTGGAGTTCGTGGTCGCTCGTGCCACCGAGGGCGAACTGGGCGTGACGCCCAGGCACGCTCCGCTGATGGCCAAGCTTCAGCCCGGCGACGTCCGTGTTCGCATGCCCGGCGGCGAGGAGCAGTTCTTCTACGTCTCTGGTGGCATGCTGGAGATCCAGCCTCACGTCGTCACCATCCTGGCGGATACCGCATTGCGGGCCAAGGATA
Organism: Aquisalimonas sp. 2447; assembly: GCF_012044895.1. Taxonomy (NCBI): domain Bacteria; kingdom Pseudomonadati; phylum Pseudomonadota; class Gammaproteobacteria; order Chromatiales; family Ectothiorhodospiraceae; genus Aquisalimonas; species Aquisalimonas sp. 2447. Next base: position 3,957,222 of record NZ_CP050695.1, on the reverse strand, counting down.
TTGACGAGGCCGCTGCGGAGGAAGCGAAGCGGCGCGCGGAGGAAGCCCTGCGTGACCGCACCGCCGAGGTGGATTATGCTCGCGTGCAGACGGAGCTTGCCGCGGCGGCCGCCCAACTGCGGGCGCTACAGAGCCTGCGCCGTAAACGCGGCAACTGACTCCGTCGCGCCGGCTGTGCGTCATACCAGGCCGCCGCCTCCGCCCTGCGGACGCGGCGGTTTTTGTTCCCGGGAACGGAATCGCCCCATGACGGAAACCACCACTGCGCCCATCCACGTTGTCGTTCTGGCTGCCGGGCAGGGCACGCGCATGCGTTCCCGGCTGCCGAAGGTTCTGCATCGCCTGGCCGGGCGGCCCATGCTGGAGCATGTGGTCGCCACTGCCGCCGCACTGTCGCCGGATGCCATTCATGTGGTTCACGGCCATGGCGGTGAGTCGGTGCGCGCCGCTCTGTCCGCCGCGCCGGTGAACTGGGTGGAGCAGCCCGAGCAGCTCGGCACGGGGCATGCGGTGCAGCAGGCCATGCCGGCCGTTCCCGACGATGCCGTGGTGCTGGTGCTTTGCGCCGACGTGCCCCTGGTCCGCCCGGCGACGCTGCAGCAACTCGTGGCGGCCGCCGCGGGTGACGGGCCGGCGGTCCTCGGTGTCCATGCAGAAGATCCCGCAGGTTACGGCCGCATCATTCGCGACAACGCTGGCGCAGTGGAGCGGATCGTGGAACACAAGGACGCCAGCGCCGCGGAGCGCGCGGTCACCGAGATCAACACGGGCCTGCTCGCCTGTCCGGCCGGCCGCCTGCGAGAGTGGCTCGGCCGTTGTACCAGCGACAACGCCCAGGGCGAGTATTATCTCACCGACGTGGTGGGACTGGCCCGGGGGGATGGAACCTCCGTTGCCGGTGTGCTCGCCGGCGACGCGGATGAAGTGGCCGGCGTCAACGACCGCGTGCAGCTGGAGGCCGCAGAGCGCCGCCTGCAGCGCCGTCAAGCCGAAGCCGCGATGCGCGAGGGCCTTGGTCTGGCCGACGCTTCGCGGTTCGATCTCCGTGGCGAACTCACCTTTGGTCAGGACTGCACCGTCGACACCGGTGTGGTGATCGAGGGGCGCGTGCGCCTGGGTGACAACGTGCGCATCGGGCCATGCACCGTTCTCCGGGATGTCACCATTGAGGACGATGCCACCATCGAGAGCCACTGTGTGCTGGAGGAGGCGCATGTGGGCCGCGGCGCGACGGTGGGGCCCTTCGCCCGCCTGCGCCCCGGTGCCGAGCTGCGGGAAGGCGCGAAAGCAGGCAACTTCGTCGAGATAAAGAAGGCCGTGATCGGCCCCGGCAGCAAGGTCAACCACCTCAGCTACATCGGTGATGCGGAACTGGGGCGCGACGTCAACGTTGGTGCCGGCACCATCACCTGCAATTACGACGGCACCCACAAGCATCGCACCGTGATCGGCGATGGCGCGTTCATCGGCTCGGACAGCCAGCTGGTGGCGCCCGTCAGCGTCGGTGCTGGTGCCTACCTTGGAGCGGGCACGACGCTCACCCGCGACACGGCCCCGGAGAGCCTGACCGTCACCCGTGCGCCGCAGAAAAGCGTTGAGGGCTGGGCACGGCGGCGCCGGCGTGAGTGAATGACGCGGCGGCGGTTGACGTTCGCGCCCGTGTCCCCATGATGAGGTAGTAGGCGCCCGCTGCGATTCTCACGGGAGCGTGGCGGCCGGGATCAAGATGCCAGGAGGATCATCGCTCATGTATGAACACGCTGTAGTGGCCGCCCATTTCGCATCCGCCTCCACGGGGCTGCTGGAGGAACTCACCGAACTCCACAAGCTCGGTACCCGCCACCTCACCCTGGTGGACGTGCTGCGCTCCCACCATTCGGATACTCAGGACGAAGCTAATCGGCAGGAGGCGCGCCGTCGTCTGGAAGAGGAGAAAAGTACCCTCGAGGGCGCCGGATTCCAGGTGAACATCGAGCTCCGCACCGGGCAGCCCGCCTACGAGCTCTCCGCCATCGCCCGCGCACGCCAGGCGGATCTGATTTTGGTGGGGTCCCGTGGCGAAAGCCGTTTCCGGGAGTTCCTCCGTGGCTCCACGGTGCTGCAGCTCATCCGCAAGACAACGACCCCGACGCTGATCGAGCCCATCGGTGATCGGCCGCGGGTCTCCGGCCGTGGTTTCCGCTCCGTCCTGCTGGGCACCGATTTTTCCGATTCCTGCTTCGAGGCCGAACGCCACGCCGCCGAGCTGGCAGCTCACGCCGAGAAGATCGTGCTCTGCCATGTCCTCGAGCAGGAAGTGATCGAGGACATCGGCGCCGGTCTCGCCCGGGAACAGGCGCAGGGCCGCCTGGAGGCCCTGGTGGAGCAGTATGGTGCAGGCCGTGACCGTGTTGTCACCCGTCTGGAAGAGGGCACCCCGTCGCGCGTGCTGGCGGATGTTGCCGAGGAAGAGGGCAGCACCATGTTGATTGTCGGCAAGCGCGGCCGGAGCCCGATCCGCGAACTCATGCTCGGCAGCACCACGGAGAGCGTCGTTCGCCGCGCCAGCCAGTCGGTGCTCATGGTGCCGCGTTCCAGCCTGATCTGAACCCGAAGGAGTACGGGTATGTGTGGGATTGTCGGTGCTGTTGCCGAGCGGGATGTCATCCGCATCCTGCTGGAGGGTCTCAAGCGCCTCGAATACCGGGGCTACGACTCCGCTGGCATGGCGGTGCTGCAGCGCGACGGCGGCATTGACCGACGTCGCGCCGTAGGCAAGGTGGCGGCCCTGGAGGAGGCGCTCACCGCCCAGCCCATGAGCGGGGCAACCGGCATCGCGCACACCCGCTGGGCCACTCACGGCCGGCCCACCGACGCCAACGCGCATCCCCACCTTGCCCGGGGCCGCATCGCCGTGGTCCACAACGGTATCATCGAGAACTACGAGGCGTTACGCCGCAATCTCGAGGCGGATGGCTACACCTTTGAATCGGAGACCGACACCGAGGTGGTGGTCAACGAAATCCACCGTCACGTCGCTGCCGGCAATGACCTGCTGGAGGCGGTCCGCCGAACTGTTGCGGATCTCCATGGCGCGTTCGCCCTCGGCGTGATCTCCGTGGACGAGCCCGAGCGCCTGGTGGCGGCCCGTCGGGGCAGCCCCTTGGTGCTCGGTATCGGTATCGGCGAGCACTTCATCGCCTCGGATGTTTTCGCACTGCTGCCGGTGACGCAGAGCTTCGTCTTCCTGGAAGAAGGTGATATCGCCGATGTTCGCCGCGATTCGCTGCAAGTTCACGATGTTGATGGCCAGCGAGTGGAACGGCCGGTGCGGGTGTCGGAAGTCTCCCCGGATGCCGTGGAATTGGGCGGCTATCGTCACTTCATGCTCAAGGAAATCCATGAGCAGTCCCGGGCGCTGACCGAGACCCTGGAGGGGCGGCTGTCCCGGGACACGGTGCTGCCGGAAATCTTCGGCCCCGATGCCCTGCCCATCTTCGACACGGTGCAGCGGGTGCAGATCGTCGCCTGCGGCACCAGTTACCACGCCGGCATGATCGCCCGCTACTGGTTCGAGAGCCTTGCCGGACTGCCCTGCGATGTGGAGGTTGCCAGCGAATTCCGCTACCGCCGCCATGTGGTTCCGCCTGCAACCCTGTTCGTGACCATCTCCCAGTCCGGCGAGACCGCGGATACCCTGGCGGCCCTGCGGGAGGCCAAAACCCTGGGCTACGCCGCCAGCCTAACCATCTGCAATGTGCCGGAGAGCTCGCTGGTGCGGGAGTCGGACCTGACCCTCATGACCCGCGCCGGTCCGGAAATCGGCGTGGCGTCCACCAAGGCGTTCACCACCCAGCTGGCGGCATTGCTGTTACTCGTGGCCGCACTGGGCCGCCGGCAGGCCCTGGACGGGGCCACGGAAGCCCGCCTGGTGGCCGCGCTGCACGACCTCCCCGCCGCCGTGGAGCGAACCCTGGCGCTGGAGCCCCGGATCGCGGCCCTGGCCGAGCGCTTCGTGGACAAGCGCCACAGCCTGTTCCTGGGGCGCGGGCCGCAATTCCCGGTGGCGCTGGAAGGGGCCCTCAAGCTCAAGGAGATCTCCTACATCCACGCCGAGGCGTATCCCGCCGGCGAACTCAAGCACGGGCCCCTGGCCCTGGTTGATGCCGAGATGCCCGTGGTCGCTGTGGCGCCCAACGACGAACTGCTGGAGAAGCTGAAATCCAACCTGCAGGAAGTCGAGGCGCGGGGTGGAGAACTACTGGTGTTTGCCGATGACCAGGTGACCTTCACGCCGAGGGCCGGCTTGACAGTCCTGCCGGTGCCGGCGGTGGACGAGTTCGTGGCGCCGCTGGTGTTTACCATCCCATTGCAGCTGCTGGCCTATCATGTGGCCGTGCTCAAGGGCACGGACGTGGACAAGCCGCGCAATCTCGCCAAGTCGGTGACGGTGGAGTAAGCGGCGGCGTGCGGCCCCGGTTGCTCAGCCGCGCCAGGGCGAAACCACGACCCGCCCCGCATTATGCGACTCCTCCAGCCCGTCGGCAGCAGCGTCCAGCACCGTTGCCGGGGTCGGCCCGGTCGTGGTCGCCTGCTGGTCCAGGCTGCAAAGTGTCATCCCGGCGCCCGCACTGACGAAACCTTCGCGGGTGCGGTAGGCCCGCAGGTTCAGGGCCTGATGGAGTCGGCGAAAGGTGTTCGGGTGGCAACTGTCACCGCGGTCATGGTGCATGAGTACGGCGAAGGTGGTGCCGTCCAGGGTTCCGATCCGGTCCAGCGGCCGCACGCCACGCCGGAGACGTTGCGCCATGGTCGCCAGTATTTCGCCGACGGCGGCATCACCGTGCTTCTGCCGCATTGCCTTGGCATCCGCCAACCGCACCAGTGCAACACACACGCTGCCTCCCCGCGCCTCCGTGTGGCGCAGCAGCCTCTCCAGCTCCGCCTCGACAAACTCCCGGTTGCCCAGGCCGGTGGCGGTGTCGAAGTTCTCCGGTGAGCCCGCTTCCCGGGTCAGCACCTGGAGCTGTCGTTTCGCCGTCAGCAGCTCGTTCTGCAGCTGGGAGATGCGGCCCGCGGCATGCACGCGGGCGAGAAGCTCCTGGTTATCCGGGGACTTGTTGATGAAGTCGTCGACACCGCTGTCAAAGGCTTCCGTGAGGGACTGCATGCCTTCCTTGGCCGTCAGCAGGATGACGTACGTGTAGTGATCCGTTTCCTCGTCGAGATGGCGCACCTCGCGGGTGAGGTTCAGGCCGTCCATCTCCGGCATCAGCCAGTCGGCCACCAGAATACCGGCCTGGCGCTCGCGCAACATGGCCAGCGCCTCCTCAGCCGAGCCTGCGACCCGTAGATCCGAAAACCCCGTGCTGTGCAGCACCCGTCGCAGCATTTCCAGGGTGAAACGGGCGTCATCGACGATGACGACGGGAATGCTGCGATCGCTCCCGGTGGCATGAACCGACGACATGGCGAGATCCCTTCTTCTCGTTATTCAGCGTGCCCCAATCCAAGTATCATACGGGTCCACGCTGTTACTGTGGAACTCCCATGAATCTGCGCGATCTCCGCTACCTGGTTGCAGTGGCCGAGCACCGTCACTTCGGTCGCGCCGCCGACGCTTGCTTTGTCAGCCAGCCCACCCTGAGCGCGCAGTTGAAGAAGCTGGAGGCGTTCCTCGGCGCGCAGCTCGTGGAGCGTTCCAGCAAACAGGTCATGCTGACGCCCATCGGCGACGAAGTCGCCCGGCGTGCCCGGCTCATACTCAATACTGCCGACGACATCGTGGAAGTGGCCCGTGCGGCCCACGACCCACTGGCCGGTGATCTGCGCCTGGGGGTGATCCCCACCGTTGCCCCGTACCTGTTGCCCCATCTCTTTCCTGCCCTGGCGCAGGAGTTGCCGCAGTTACGGCCCCTGCTGCACGAAGAGCCGACGGCCCGTTGCCTGGACAAACTCCGCCAGGGCGCCCTGGATGCAGCCATCATCGCCGTACCCGTGGAAGGCGGCGACGCCTTCCCCCAACTGACCCTCTACGACGAGCCGTTCCTGCTGGCCGCGCCGGAGGATCACCCGTTGGCGGCGCACCCGCGTCTGAGCCTCGACGACCTGATGGACACGCGCATGCTGCTGCTGGACGAAGGCCACTGCCTGCGCGACCAGGCGCTGAGCCTGTGCCACGCGGTGGGCGCCGTGGAAGCAACCGAGTTCCGCGCCACCAGCCTCGAGACCCTGCGGCAGATGGCCGCCACCGGTGCCGGGCCCACCCTGCTGCCGGAACTCGCCACCGGTACCGTCGGCGAAGGCGGCCTGGCCCTGCGGCGGTTCCTGGACCCCCAACCCCGTCGCCGCATTGCCGCCCTGTGGCGCAAGGGGTCGGCCCGGGAGCCGGCTGTGCGAGCGCTGGTGCGGGTCGTCCGTGCCCTGGACCCCGTGCACCGCCTGGCCGCGTCACTGGAGCATGCCCCCGCCAGCGCCTGAGTTGCTACACTGCGCACCCATGGACGTATCCGACATTCTCGATCCCTTGAACGACGCCCAGCGCGAGGCCGTGAGTGTCCCCTTGGGCCACAATCTGGTGCTGGCCGGGGCCGGCAGCGGCAAGACCCGGGTGCTGGTGCATCGTGCCGCCTGGCTGGGCCGGGTGGAAAATGCCCCGCCCTACAGCATCCTCGCGGTGACCTTCACCAACAAGGCGGCGGCAGAGATGCGCGGCCGCATCGAACGGCTGTTGGGCTACTCCGCCGCCGGCATGTGGACCGGTACCTTCCACGGTCTCGCCCACCGTCTGCTGCGCCGTCACTGGCGGGAGGCGGGGCTCACGGAGACCTTCCAGATCCTGGACGCCGAAGACCAGCGCCGACAGGTGAAGCGGGTCATGCGGCTGCTGGAAATCGACGAAAGCCGTTTCCCGGTGCGCCAGGTGCAGGGCTACATCAATGCCCGCAAGGACGACGGCCACCGGCCCGCGGACCTCGGCACTGGCGGCGACCCCTATACCGAGCGCCTGGTGCGCATCTATGCGGCCTACCAGGAGGCCTGCGATCGCAATGGCCAGGTGGATTTTGCCGAGCTGCTGCTGCGCAGTTTCGAGCTGCTGCGGGATCACCCGGGACTGCTCGCCCACTACCGCGGGCAGCTCCGGCACTTCCTGGTGGATGAGTTCCAGGATACCAACGGCATCCAGTACGCCTGGCTGCGTCAGCTCGCCGGCAACGACGCCGACCTGTTCGTGGTCGGGGATGACGATCAGTCCATCTACGGCTGGCGGGGGGCCCGGGTGGAGAACATCCGCCGGCTCAGCGACGACTACCCGGGCATGAAGGTGATGCGCCTGGAACAGAACTACCGTTCCACGGAAACCATTCTCACCGCCGCCAACACCCTGATCGCCCACAACAGCGGGCGCATGGGCAAGAACCTGTGGACCGACGGCGCCGAGGGCGACCCGGTGGCCATCTACGCTGCCTTCAACGAACTGGACGAGGCGCGCTACGTGGTGGAGCGCATTGTCGAACAGATCGAGAACCAGGGGCTGGCGCGCAGCGACATGGCCATTCTCTACCGCTCCAATGCCCAGTCCCGGGTGTTCGAGGAGGCGCTGCTCACCCGCGGCCTACCCTACCGCGTCTATGGCGGGCTGCGCTTCTTCGAGCGCGCCGAAATCAAGGATGCCCTGGCCTACCTGCGGCTGCTGGACAACCGTGATGACGACCCCTCGTTCGAGCGGGTGGTGAATACCCCCGCCCGCGGCATCGGCGGCAAGACCGTGGATACCCTGCGTGAGCAAGCCCGTGCCCGCGGCGTGAGCCTCTGGGCCGCCGCCCGGGCGGCCATTGCCGATCGTAGCCTGCCGGGCCGTGCGGCGACGTCGGTGACCCGCTTTCTGGCGCTCATCGATGCCCTGGGCGAGGAGGCCGCGGAGCAGCCCCTGGCGGAACAGATCGACGTGGTGGTTCGCGGTTCCGGCTTGCGCGAGCTGTTCCAGAAGGACAGCAGCGACCGTGGCGAGTCGCGCCTGGAGAACCTGGACGAACTGATCAACGCCGCCCGCCACTTCGAGCAGGAGTGGGAGGGCGACGAGGACATGGACGTGCTCACCGCATTCCTGTCCCATGCCGCCCTGGAGGCCGGCGAGGGCCAGGCGGACGCCTGGGAGGACTGCGTCCAGCTCATGACCCTGCACTCTGCCAAGGGACTCGAGTACCCGGTGGTGTTTCTCACCGGCCTTGAGGAAGGCCTGTTTCCCCACCGCATGTCCGCCGAGGACCCGGACCGTCTCGAGGAGGAGCGGCGGTTGTGTTATGTCGGCCTCACCCGGGCACGCCAGCACGCCGTCATGACCTGGGCCGAGAAACGTCGCCTGCACGGCTCCGAGACCTTCGGCGCGCCGTCACGGTTTCTCGCCGAGCTGCCGGAGCACTGCGTGCAGCACGTGCGCACCCGCATGAACGTCTCTCGCCCGCAGATGGCCGTGCGTGCCGGGCTGGGGGAACCCATGGCGCCCCAGGAGGCGGCTTTCAGTCTGGGGCAGCGGGTTCACCACCCGAAGTTCGGCGACGGCATCGTGCTGCAGTACGAGGGCCAGGGGCCCAGTGCCCGGGTGCAGGTGAACTTCACCGACGCCGGCACCAAATGGCTGGTGGCGGCCTACGCCAAGCTGGACAGCGCATAGGCGGGGGTGTTTGCGGTGCATCAAGATGCACCCTACGCAGCGGTACAGCGCCAGAGTATGGCACCCGTAGGGTGCATCTTGATGCACCTTCCAGCGGTCGCGGCTTCCGCCGCTCCTACGGTTGATGGTGCGGGCGCTGACCGTAGCAGCCGTAGGGTGGACCTTCAGGAGCGCCAGGCGAAGCCTGGTCGCTTGGGATTGGTGGCATGGAGGCGGCCATGAAATTGCGAGAGGGACCCAGCGGGCCGTTGAGCCCGCCCGGTAGAGGTTGGCCACCAGCCGGAAGCGAGTCTTGCGCTGCAGTGGGTAACTGCTGTGGTGAAGCGTAGACAGCGAGTGTCCAGGCTGCGTGATTGAGCCCCGAAATCCGCGACATTGTGGGTGCCGACGGTGTCTGAAGACCGGAAGGCAGTAACGCTGCACTGTAGAGGCCTGGTGTGGTGTGCCCGCCGGGGTCCGAGAGCGGGGCATGGGCACATTGGGGTCCCCCAGGAACCTGGGAGGGCCTGTCGTCTCCGCCTAAGAAGTAGACGGTGCGGGCGACCGCTGATCCGCAGTCCGGGCCAGTGGTGGGAGCGTCCTCCTGCTGCTGGAGCGAAGGCTGAGGGCGCTGCGGCGGTATGGTGCTGCGAGGACAGCCAGAGCGGTGCCAGACGGGCGGCAGGCAGTCGGAGTCTCCCATAGTACCGGAGCAGCCGGGGAACGCGCCCCAGCGGACCCGGTGAAGGGGAAGGGGAGACCGTGTGAGTGGAGCTGTTGGAGGGACCGATGGCGGAGGCATTGGACTCTGATCTCATCTCAACGCGATGCCAACAGATAGCGGATCTGGCGCGGCGTCTTCCGGACAGGCCGCTTTTGACGTTGGCCCATCACATTGACGAGGCGTGGTTGCGTGAGGCGTATCGACGCACGCGCAAGGACGGGGCGCCGGGCGTTGATGGTCGCACGGGTGCCGCCTACGGCGAGGAGCTTGAGGCGAACCTGAGCTCGCTGCTGGAGCGGGCGAAGTCCGGGGCGTACCGGGCGCCGCCGGTGCGGGGCACCTCGATCCCCAAGGGTGACGGGAGCGAGCGCCGAGCGCTCGGCATTCCGACGTTTGAGGACAAGGTGCTCCAGCGGGCGGTGGCGATGGTGCTGGAGGCGGTCTACGAGCCGGAGTTCCACGAGGGCTCGTACGGCTTCCGCCCGGGACGCTCGGCGCACCAGGCGCTGCAGGCGGTCTGGCGGCCGTTGATGGCGATGGGCGGTGGCTGGGTGATTGATCTTGACGTGCGCAAGTTCTTTGACCGGGTCGACCATGGTCTGTTGCGGGAGGTGCTGCGTCGGCGGGTACGTGACGGCGTGCTGGTTCGGTTGATCGGCAAATGGTTGAACGCCGGCGTGCTGGAGGAAGGGCAGTGGCGCCAGCCTGGCGGGGCACCCGCAGGGCGGGGTGATCTCGCCGATGCTCGCCAACATTTTCCTCCACGAGGTGCTGGATACGTGGTTCGAGGACAGTGTCCGGCCCCGGTTGCGCGGTGAGGCGCACCTGGTGCGTTTTGCCGACGATGCGCTGCTGGTGTTCGCCTGCGAGAGCGATGCCCGGCGGGTGATGGAGGTGCTGCCCAAGCGTTTTGCGCGCTACGGGCTGGAACTCCACCCGGAGAAGACCCGGGTTGTGCGGTTCGACCGGCCCGGATCGGGCGGAGGACCGCACCCGGAGACCTTCGATTTTCTCGGCTTCACCCACTACTGGGGGCGGTCGAGGCGAGGGCGCTGGTGGTCAAGCGCAAGACGGCGCGGGATGGCTGCGCCGGGCCATGCATGCAATCGATCGTTGGTGCTGTGTGATGCGGCATCACCCCGTGGTTGAGCAGTGGCAAGCCCTGAACCGCAGACTCCGGGGCCACTACGCCTACTTCGGCGTGCGTGGTAACTTTGCAGCGATCGACCAGGTCCGCTCCCAGGCGATGCGCTCCTGGCACCGATGGCTGTCGCGGCGCTCGCAGAAGGCGGCGATCCCGTGGTCGGAGTTCTCCCGGTTCCTGGAGTGTTACCCGCTCGCCCGGGCCAGGATCTGCGCCACGTAGCGAAGCCACTCACACGAGGAGCCACTTGCGGGAAACCCGCACGAGTGGATCTGTGGGGGCCGGCCGGGTAACCGGCCGGCCTACCCGACGTCCACCATTGCGGTCTTCGATGAACCACCTGGGCCTGCCTGTCGGCAGACGGCGGATCTAAAGATCCGCCCTACAGATCCAGCAGGATTTCCCGCTCCCGCGCCGAGGGCTCGAAACCGCGGTGCTCGTAGTGGTCGAAAATGGCCTCCACCACGTCCTTGGGGTCCTCCACCACCAGGAACAGATCCATGTCCTCGGGGTTGATGGTGCCTTCGGCCACCAGGGTGTCCTGGAACCAGTCGATCAGCCCGCGCCAGAACTGGCCGTGGACCAGAATGATGGGGATGCGTCGGGTCTTGCCGGTCTGCACCAGCGTGAGAATCTCGGCCAATTCGTCCAGGGTGCCGAAACCGCCCGGCAGCACCACGTAGGCCGAGGCGTATTTCACGAACATCACCTTGCGCGAGAAGAAGTGGCGGAAGTTCAGGCTGATGTCCTGGTAAGGGTTGCCACCCTGCTCCATGGGCAGCTGGATGTTGAGCCCGATGCTGGGCGCCTTGCCCTGGTAGGCGCCCTTGTTAGCCGCCTCCATGATCCCCGGACCGCCGCCGCTGACCACCGAGAAGCCTGCGTTGGAGAGCTGCCGGGAGGTCTCCTCGGCGAGGGCGTACCAGGGATGGTCCACGGGGGTGCGTGCCGAGCCGAACACGCTCACCGAGGGCTTGATCTGCGCCAGCCGCTCGAAGCCTTCAACGAACTCGGCCATGACCTGGAAGATTTTCCAGGACTCCCGGGTCATCAGGGAATCGTTGATGGGCGCGCGGCCGGCGAACTTGTCGGGTGTGGTCATAGGGTCCGTATTACTGATGGCGTCGTCCAGGAACTGTTCCGTGCGCGCTGCACGGTACGGCTTTGGCTCCATTATGTACCATGACGGGCCACGAAGGCAGTCAGTGTCGCGTCACACGAAAAGATTCCCGGAGGCACCATGCGTATTCATCGCCACCTGATCCCCGCCATTGCCCTCGCCGTTCTGCCGATCTCCAGTGCTCAGGCCGGACTCACCGGCGTCAGCGTCGGTGCGGGCCTGTGGAGCCAGGATCCTCGCGGTTACATGGAAAGTGACGGCAACCGCGCCGACGTGGAGGACGATCTGCAGATCGGTTCCGAGACCGGCTATTTCGTCTGGGCGGACCTGCGCCATCCCGTGCCGATCCTGCCGCGGCTGAAGCTGCAGTACACGCCGATCAACCTCACCGGCAGTGGAACGGTGGACAACTCGTTCGAGTTCGGTGGCGTCGGCTTCACAACTCAGGAAGATGTTGACTCCGAGGTGGAGCTGGACCAGACCGATATTGTCCTCTACTGGACCCCCTGGTCGCTGCTGTTCGATCTGGATGTGGGTTTGAACATCAAGTACATCGATGGCTTCGTCGAGGTGGAAAGCCAGAATAACGGTGAGCGAGAGAAGGTCTCCTTCTCCGGCCCGCTGCCCCTGGCCTACGCCCGCACGGAGTTCCGCATGCCGGGCACCGGTTTCTTCGGCGGCGGTGAGGGCAGCTTCCTGGCCTATGACGGCCACCGCATCGTGGACGTGACCCTGCGCGGCGGCTACCGTGCCGGGTACGGTGTCGGCTCCCTGGCCGTGGAGGGTGGCTGGAAATACCAGAACATCCGCCTGGACGACTTCGACGACATCGATGCCGACGTCACCGTTGAGGGGCCCTATATCGGGGTCTCGGCCCGCTTCTGACCTGGCTGGAGGATTGGCACCGCCCATGGCCGACATGATTCTGGTGGATGGCTCGTCGTACCTGTACCGGGCGTTCCACGCCCTGCCGCCGCTGAGCACATCCGCCGGCGAACCCACGGGCGCCGTCTACGGCGTGGCCAACATGCTGCGCAAGCTGCTGGACGAGTATGATCCCCGGCACATCGCCGTGGTCTTCGACGCCCCCGGGCGCACGTTCCGCGATGATCTGTTCGAGCAGTACAAGGCCAACCGCCCGAGCATGCCCGAGGATCTGCGCCCGCAGGTGGAGCCGCTGAAGGAGGTCGTGCGCGCGCTGGGCCTGCCGCTGGTGGAGGAGCCCGGGGTGGAAGCGGATGATGTCATCGGCACGTTGGCCCGGCAGGCCGAGGCCGATGGCTGGCAGGTGGTGATCTCCACCGGCGACAAGGACATGGCGCAGCTGGTCAGCGGCCACATTACCCTGCTCAACACCATGAGCGGGACCACGCTGGACCGCGACGGTGTGGCAGCGAAGTTCGGCGTGCCGCCGGAGCGCATCATCGACTACCTGGCCCTGGTCGGGGACACCTCGGACAACATCCCCGGCATCCCCAAAGTGGGCCCCAAGACCGCTGCCAAGTGGCTGGCGGAGCACGGTGACCTGGACAGCATTGTCGCCAACGCCGGCCAGGTCCGCGGCAAGATCGGCGAGAGCCTGCGGCAGCATCTGGACGACCTGCCGCTGTCCCGGGAGCTGGCCACCATCCGCTGTGATGTGGCCATGGACCGCAAACCGGCGGACCTGCAGCGGGGCGAGCCGGACATGGCGGCCCTGCGTGACCTGTATCGCCGCCTCGAGTTCTCCGCGTGGCTTTCGCAGCTGGGTGAGGATCCCGGGGAGGCCGGGGAAGCAGGTCTCGGCGGTGATTACGCCATGGTGGTGGAGCAGGAGGAGTTCGATGCCTGGCTCGCGCGGCTGCGGGATGCCGAGCTGTTCGCCTTCGACCTGGAGACCGATAGCCTGGATTACATGGTGGCCCGGATTGTCGGTCTCTGCTTTGCCGTCGAGCCCGGCGAGGCCATCTACATTCCGGTGGCGCATGATGGCCCCGGGGCTGTTGATCAGCTGGACCGCGATGCCGTGCTGGCGGCGCTGAAACCGCTGCTGGAGGACCCGGAGCGGCCCAAGGTGGGTCAGAACCTGAAGTACGACATGAGCGTACTGGCCCGCTACGGCATCCACATGCAGGGCATTCGCCACGACACCATGCTGCAGTCCTACGTACTGGACAGCACCGCCACCCGTCACGACATGGACTCCCTGGCGCTGAAGTACCTGGGCCGCGGCACCATCAAGTTCGAGGACGTGGCCGGCAAGGGCGCCCGGCAGATCACCTTCAACCAGGTTGATCTGGAACAGGCCACGGCGTACGCCTGCGAAGATGCCGACGTGACCCTGCAGCTGCACCGGGAGCTGTGGCCGCGGCTGGCGCAGATTCCCTCCCTGGCCACCGTCTACCAGGACATCGAAGTGCCGCTGTTGCCGGTGCTATCGCGCATGGAGCGTCAGGGCGTGCGCATCGACCGGGAGCTGCTGCGGACCCAGAGCCGGGAGCTGGCCGAGAAGATGCAGGCCGTGGAGGCGCGCGCCCACGAAGTCGCCGGTGGTCCGTTCAATCTCGGTTCGCCCAAGCAGATCCAGGAGATCCTGTTCGAACGCCAGGGTCTGCCGGTGGTGCAGAAGACCCCCAAGGGGCAGCCTTCCACCGCGGAGTCCGTGCTCCAGGAGCTGGCGGCGGACTACGAGTTGCCAAGCCTGATCCTGGAGCACCGGGGACTGTCCAAGCTCAAGTCGACTTACACGGACAAGCTGCCGCAGATGTGCAACACGGATACCGGCCGCGTGCACACTTCGTATCATCAGGCGGTGACCGCCACCGGGCGGCTGTCATCCAGTGATCCGAACCTGCAGAACATCCCGGTGCGCACCGCCGAGGGGCGGCGCATCCGGCAGGCCTTCGTCGCCACCCCGGGGTATCGTCTGCTGGCCGCCGACTACTCCCAGGTGGAGCTGCGCATCATGGCGCACCTGTCCGGGGACGACGGCCTGCGCCGGGCCTTCGAGCAGCGCCAGGACATCCACCGGGCCACCGCCGCCGAGGTGTTCGGTGGGGCGCCCGACCAGGTCACCGACGAGCAGCGCCGTGCCGCCAAGGCCATCAACTTCGGACTCATCTACGGCATGTCCGCCTGGGGGCTGGCGCGGCAGATCGGCGTGGAGCGCGGCGAGGCGCAGCAGTACGTGGATCTCTACTTCGACCGCTTCCAGGGCGTGAAGGCGTACATGGACCGCACCCGCAGCCAGGCCCACGAGCGGGGGTTCGTGGAGACGGTCTACGGCCGGCGGCTGTACCTGCCGGAGATCAACGCCAGCAATCAGCAGCGCCGGCAGTACGCCGAGCGCACCGCCATCAACGCGCCCATGCAGGGCACCGCGGCGGATATCATCAAGCGCGCCATGCTCCGGGTGGACGAATGGCTGCAGGCCGACGAGCCGGACGTGCTCATGGTCATGCAGGTGCATGACGAACTGGTGTTCGAAGTGCCGGAAACCGAGGTGGAGCCGGTGGCCGAGCGCATCCGCGGGCTCATGGTCCAGGCGGCATCCCTGGATGTCCCCCTGGAAGTGGATGTGGGGGTTGGCGCAAACTGGCACGAGGCCCACTGACCGGCGTCCCGGAGGACCGGAAAAGAAAAGGCCCCGGCTCTCGGGGGGGAAAGACCGGGGCCAACGTGACGACCCAGGGGAAGGGTCGTCGAAAGCCCGCTCAACATACAGGGGGGAGAGCGGGCAGCGCCGGGCACTGGCGCACTGATTAAGACCGTTCTGTCCCGGAAAAAGTTCCCTGATGTCAGCAGGCTCCGCGCCGAAGGGGCCATGGAGCCGGTTCGTGCTCAGTCCATGCCTTCGTCCAGGCCGAACCAGACGTCCAGCACCCGCCGCGCCTCGTCGACGCCGTGGCCGCGCAGGCCGGAGAACAGCTGGACGGTGGCGGCGGGGAACTCCGCGCCCAGAGTGGCGCGGACCTGTTGCAGGGTGTTGCCGGCGGCGCCGCGTTTGAGTTTGTCCGCCTTGCTCAGCAGTACGTGGGCAGGCAGGCCGGCATGGTCGCACCAGGCCAGCATCTGGCGATCGAACTCCTTCAGCGGGTGGCGGATGTCCATGATCAGCATCAGCCCCTGCAGCGCTTCCCGACGCCCCAGGTAGGCCGGCAGCACCTGGTCCCAGTGCGCCTTGATGCTGGCCGGTACCTTGGCATAGCCGTAGCCCGGCAGGTCCACCAGGGCGCGCTCGTCGTCCAGGGGGAAGATGTTGATGAGCTGGGTGCGCCCCGGGGTCTTGCTGATCCGCGCCAGCTGTTTCTGCCCGGTAATGGCGTTCAACGCACTGGACTTGCCAGCGTTGGACCGCCCCGCGAATGCCACTTCAAGGCCGGTATCGGGGGGGAGCTGGTCCAGGGCGTTGGCGCTTTTCAGGAACCAAGCCCGGGTATAGCGGTCACTCATGCTGATAGGTCTCGCGATATGGGTTGCCGGGCGCCCATGGTACAGGGCTTGTCAGGCGGCGTGTTGCCGGGGCAAATTGACCGGAACCGGGCCGGCTGGTATAAATCAGGTCGCTTTGTCCACAGGGCCGCGTGAACTCCCCACTGCCGTGCTCGCACCCCGGAATCGGGTTTGCGGAAGCCGCGTGCCAGGTGAGCGCGCCCCAGAGATTCCTCGTCTCCAGGAGTACACGATTCCATGAACAACTGGATCAAGGTGATTCTTGCCGGATCAGCGCTGGTTGCGGCACCGCTGCTGCAGGCCGGCGACATCTCCCGCGGTGAGGAGCTCTCCGGGTCCTGTGCCGCCTGCCACGGTGCCGATGGCAACAGCGACAACCCCGAATGGCCGAACATTGCCGGCCAGGGGCAGCGCTACCTGTTCGAGCAGCTGAAGGCGTACCAGACCGGCGACCGGGAGAATGCCGTGATGGCCGGCCAGGTGTCCGACCTGGATGAGCAGGACATGCGTGACCTGGCTGCATACTATGCCTCCCTGGAGCCGGGCGTCGCCGGCGGGGTGGACCCCGATCTCAGGGAACGCGGCGAGGACATCTACCGCGGCGGTATTCCGGACAAGGGCGTGGCGGCCTGCATGGCGTGCCACGGGCCTGCCGGTGCCGGCATGGCCGGCGCGGGCTTCCCGCGGGTGGGGGGGCAACACGCCCAGTACACCGCCGAGCAGCTGCGTAAGTACCGTGACGGCGATCGCGACACCGACCGGAACCGCATGATGCGGGATGTGGCCGAGCGCCTGTCCGATGACGAAATCGAAGCCGTCTCCTCGTATCTCTCTGGCCTGCACCGCCGTCAGAGCGACTGACGACCGGGCTCCTTGGCCGGAGCGCTGATGCAGCGCCGCGGGCACCCCGCCTGCGGCGCACTGTTCCACGGGCCGTCCTGACGGGCGGTACGCGCAGGGGACGCGCCCACGCTTCCGGGTGATCCACGAGGTATGGCGACAGCCGCGGCATCCACGCAGAGCGAGCGACGCCGGCGCAAGAGCACCGCGTCTGTTCTGCTGACTTTCCTGGGTTCCATGAACCTGGCCATCACGCTGCTGGTGGCGCTGGCTATCGCGTCGGTGATCGGGACGGTCCTGCAACAGGGCCAGCCCTACCAGGACTATCTCCTCAAGTTCGGCCCCTTCTGGTTCGAGGTCTACGAGTTCCTGGGTCTCTACGACGTCTACAGTGCACCCTGGTTCCTGGTGATGCTGGCCTTCCTGGTGGTGTCGACGTCCGTGTGCCTGATGCGGCATACGCCCCACGTCTGGAAGGAGATGACCCGTTTCCGCGAGCACCAGCAGGAGCGCTCCCTGCGGGCGTTGGGGCATCGGCGTGAATGGGAACTGGACGCCGACACCGAGACGGTCGCGGCCACCGCTGAAGCGGCACTGAAGCGCCATGGTTTCCGCTCTCGTCGCAAGAACAAGGGCGACGGCATCATGGTGGCGGCCATGAGCGGTCGCAGTAACCGGGTGGGCTACGTTTTCACCCACCTGGCCATCGTCGTGATCTGCATTGGTGGCCTCATCGATGGCAACCTGCTGGTGCAGTGGCAGCACTGGACCGGGCAGTTGACCGTCGAGACCCGGGATATTCCGGTCTCTCAGGTGGATGACAGCAGCAAGATTCCGCCGCGCCGCACCGCGTTCCGCGGCAATGTCACCATCCCCGAAGGCGGGCGGGCCGGTGTGGTGTTCCTGCGGCTGGGCGAGGGGTACGTGGTGCAGGAGCTGCCCTTCCGGCTCCATGTGGAGGATTTCCGCATCGAGCACTACGACACCGGCGAGCCGCGCTCCTTCGAAAGTGACGTGGTGCTCCATGCGCCGGAGCTGGACGAACCCATCAGGCAGACCATCCGCGTCAACGAGCCGCTGGTTTACGACGGCCATGCCATCTACCAGGCGAACTTCGGTGACGGTGGCTCGCGGCTGGCGCTGCGTGCCTGGCCGATGGACGGCAGCGAGCCTGCCGAGCTGGAGACCCACGTCAACGAGGAGATGACCCTGCCAGGGGAGAACGGTCGTCGCCTGGAGGTCACCGACTTCGAGGTCTTCAATATTCATCCGGTGCCCGAGGCCACCAGCCGCCGGGAGGTGCGTAACGTCGGCCCCAGTTTCACCTACCGCCTGCGCCGGCCCACCGGCGAGGCGCTGGAGTACGAGAACTACATGCTGCCCGTGGACATCGATGGCGATTCCTATTTCCTCAGCGGCGTGCGGCGTTCACCCGGAGACGAGTTCCGCTATCTGCACATCCCCGCCGACCCTTCCGGGGGACTGGACCGCTTCATGGCCCTGCTGCAGCAGTTGCGTGACGAGGACGCCATTGCCGCGGCGGCGAATCGCGCCATGGAGGAGATCGGCATCACGGAAGAGCGGGTGCGCCAGCAGGTGGGCCGGGAGGCTCACGGCATGATCCAGACCCTGCTGGAGTCGGGATTCGATGCGGTCATGGCGGAACAGCAGCAACGCGCCGAGGCCCGCGGCGGCGATGCCCCGGAGCGGCTGATGGATTTCTACCGCCTGGTGGTGGAGCGCACGCTGTGGGAGGCGTATGCGCAGGTTCTTCTGGATGAGGACATCGATCCGGCGGAACCTGCAGAAGAAGATCTGGTCTTCTACAGTGACGCCATTACCGCCATGACGGCGTTGGCAGAGTACGAAGCGCCCGTGTTCCTGGAGCTCACCGACTTCGATCACCGCCAGGCCACCGGTCTGCAGATCGCACGGGCACCAGGCCAGAACATTGTCTACTTCGGGTCGCTACTGTTGACGGTGGGGATATTCCTGCTGTTCTACGTGGCCCACCGGCGCGTGTGGTGTTGGGTGCGGCCTGCATCCCGCGGCGCGCAGGTGCTGCTGGCTGGATCCAGCCAGCGCGATCCCATGGGCTTTGCCAAGGCCTTTGGCAAGCTGGAGGGGGATCTTGAGCAACGATTCGGAGATCGCCGCAGGGATGCCGCCAACGGGGTGAACGGAGACAACACATGAGTACCCAGCAGATTCTTGGTGAACACACCTACGACGATCGCGGCTTTCTCGCGCGCCTGTCCCTGTTCGACTGGGTCTGGGCTGTGGCGTTGCTGCTCGGCAGTGTGTATGCCAGCTACCATTTCGCGCCCTGGATGGACCGCTACGAGCACGGCATCCTGTACCTGACCTGGGCGTCCACCGTGGCCATCGGCTGGATGTGGAAACCGGCGCGGCTGTTCACCATCATCGTCGCCGTCGTGACGCTGTTCGCGGTGATGCGTTATCCGGACCTGGCCGCGGCCGAGAGCGATTTCTTCCTGAACTACCTGCTCTCCAGCCAGGCCGCCATCATGTGGATGTGCGCGCTGTTCCTGGCGGCGCCCGTGGTCTACTTTGCCGGACTGCTGGGCCGGGCCGCGTTCCTGGAGCGGCTGGGTACGGCCATGATGTGGCTGGCCAGCGGCGCGGGTCTGGTAGGCCTGCTGGTGCGCTGGTGGGAGTCCTACCTGATCGCTCCGGAGGTGGGGCGTATTCCCGTGACCAACCTCTACGAGGTGTTCGTCCTGTTCGCCTTCACCACCGGGCTGATCTACCTGTACTACGAGTACCGCTATCAGACCCGGGCGCTGGGGGGGTTCGTCGGTCTGATCATCGCGGCGTCCATCGGTTTTCTGCTGTGGTACCACTTCGTTCAGGGCGCCCACGAGATCGACCCACTGATCCCGGCGCTGCAGAGCTGGTGGATGAAGATCCACGTGCCGACGAACTTCGTCGCCTACGGGGCGTTCGCCATCGCTGCCATGATCGGCGTGGCCTACCTCATTCAGGCGCGCATGCCTGATGCCTGGCAGCGGCGCGGCCTGCCGTCGCCGGAGGTCATGGATGATCTCATGTACAAGAACATTGCCCTGGGCTTCGCCTTCTTCACCATTGCCACCATCCTGGGTGCCCTGTGGGCGGCCGAGGCATGGGGCGGTTACTGGAGCTGGGATCCCAAGGAGACCTGGTCGTTGATCACCTGGTTGAACTACGCCGCCTGGCTGCACCTGCGCTTCACCAAGGGCTGGCGCGGCACGCCCATGGCATGGTGGGCCGTGGTGGGGCTGTTCGTGGTGACGTTCACGTTCCTGGGTGTGAATATCTTCCTCAGCGGTCTGCACTCCTACGGCGAGCTTTAAGGAAACGCTGAATAATTCGCGCGGACACGCGCTCCCGGCTGGTTCAGCGTCTCCCTGGCGGGAACTGCCGTTTGGCGGCGCGGTCTGACGCTAGTGTAAGGAATAACAGAACGAGAGAGGGCATGAGATGAAATGGATGGGCTACTTGCTGGCAGTATTCCTGCTGGCCCCGGTGGCAGCGATGGCACAGAGCTTCCAGGCGGGCCAGGATTACCAGGTACTGGATGAGCCCGTGTCCACCAGTGTGGATGACGGTAAGGTCGAGGTGCGCGAGTTCTTCTCCTACGCATGCCCGCATTGCCATACGTTCCGGCCTCGCATCGAGTCGCTGATGGCGAGCCTTGGTGACAAGGCGCAGCTCGTGCATAACCCGGTGGTGTTCAACCAGAGCTGGGAACCGCTGGCACGCGCCTATTATGCGGCAAGTGCCGTGGACGCCGTGGATGATTCCCACGCCGCAATCTTCGATGCCCTGCACAACGACAACCGTCAACTGCAGGGCGCGGATGCCATCAGCGAGGTGGTGGCCGAGCAGGGCGGCGACCAGGAAGGTTTTCTCGACGCCTGGGACTCCTTCTCCGTGGACTCGCAGTTGCGCCGCGCCGAGCGCTCCGCCCGGGCCCACCAGGTCCGCTCCACCCCCACCGTCGGTGTGGCCGGGAAATATGTGGTTGATGTGCGTGCCGCTGGCGGCCAGGAGAGGATGCTGGATATCATCCGGTACCTGGTGGACAAGGAACACGAAGAAACTCAGTGAACGATCGCACCGCTGCTCCGGAGCTGGAAACCGAGCACGAGCCGCAGCTGGCCGGTAACACGCCGGGCCGGCTGCGGCTGCTGACGTACAATATCCAGACCGGCATCCAGAGCAGTCACTATGGGCACTACGTGACCCGTAGCTGGCAGCACCTGTTCCCCCATGCGGATCGCCCGCGCACGCTGAAGCGGGTCGCCCGGCTGACCCGGCCCTACGACCTGGTGGGTCTGCAGGAGGTGGACGGCGGCAGTCTGCGCAGCGGCTTCATCAACCAGACCGAGTTCGTGAGCCGCCTGGGAGGGTTCCCCTACTGGCACGACCAGACCAACCGTCGCATCGGCAAGCTGGCCCGGCACAGCAACGGATTCCTGAGCCGTTACCGGCCGCTGGAGATCCGCGAACACGCGCTGCCGGGTATGATCCCCGGGCGCGGGGCCCTGCACATGACCTTCGGCGGCCCCGGCGAGCCCCTGCACGTCATTCTGCTGCACCTGGCCCTGGGGGCGCGGACCCGCATGCGTCAGCTGGGCTATGTGGCGGACCTGATTGCACCGCTGCAGCACGTGGTGGTCATGGGGGATCTGAACTGTCCGGCGGAGAGCCGGGAAATCCGCGCGCTGCTGGACCGTACCAGCCTCAGCGAACCCACCCTGCTGATGCCTACCTATCCGAGCTGGCGGCCGCTGCATCCGCTGGACCATATCCTGGTGTCGTCATCACTCCAGGTAGAGCGGGCCGAAGTCGTCGACTACCCGGTGTCGGACCATCTGCCCGTGGCCATGGAGATCAAGCTCCCCGATTCGGTGATCCTGGTGCCCTGAGGGGCGGGTTACAGGACACTAGGCCAGGCGCCGGCCCGGCGTGGCATCCAGCATGCGGCGGAGGAAGGTGGTCGGTGCTGCAGCATGGCCGTAAATGTATCCCTGGACCATGTCGCAGCGTTGCTCACGAAGAAACGCCAGTTGTTGCATCGTCTCGACCCCTTCGGCGACAACCTGCAGCTCCAGCTGGCGGGCCATGGCGATGATGGCGGTGACAATGGCGCGGTCGTCAGGGTCGGCAAAGATATCCTGAATGAACGAGCGGTCGATCTTGAGCTTCGATACCGGCAGGTGCTTGATCTGGCTGAGTGACGAATAGCCGGTGCCGAAATCGTCCACGGCGATGCCGATGCCGAGCTCCCGCAGGCGGTGGAGCAGTTGCAGGCTCGGCTCCCGGTGCTGCATCAGGGCGCTTTCCGTGATTTCCAGTTCCAGGGCACTTGCGGGCAGGCCGTTCCGCCGCAGCTCCCGCTCAAGTACCGTTGTCAGTTGATCATCCAGCAGCTGCGGCCCGGCCACGTTGATGGCGACGCGGGGGACGTTGAGCCCCTGGCTGTGCCAGCGGGCGAGATCCGAGCAGGCGCGCTCCACCAGCCATTCGCCCATGGGCAGAATCAGTCCGGTCTCTTCCGCCAGGTCGATGAAGCGATCCGGCGCCACCTGGCCAAGTTCCTCGTCGTACCAGCGGATCAACGCCTCGGCGCCGCAAAGCTCGCCGCTGCGGAGGCAGACCTGGGGCTGGTAGTGCAGGTCGAAGGCCCGCGCTTCCACCGCCTCCCGGAGGCGGCGCTCAACCCGGTTGCGCCGGGCTGCACGCCGCTGCATTTCCGCATCGAACACCACCATCGAGTCGCGGCCCTGCCGCTTGGCCTGGTTCAGGGCAATCTCCGCGAAGCGGATCATTTCGTCGACTTCGCTGGTGTGACGCGGGTGGGTGGCCATGCCCATGCACGATGAAACGCGGATCTGGTGGCTGTCGATATGCACCGGGGCAGACAGCGCATGGCGCAGGGCGGCGAGCCGCTCGGCGGTCCGCGACGGCTGATCGTCATCCAGGGGTACCGTGAGCATGAAGGCGTCGCCGCCCCAGCGGGCGAGAATCTCGCCGGTGCCGGCAAACTGCTGCAGGCGGCTGCTCAGCGTGCGCAGCAGGAGATCGCCCACATCGTGCCCCATGAGGTCGTTGAGAATGCTGGCGTCGTCCAGATCGATCAGGACCAGACCGAATGGCCGTCGCCGCAGGCGCAACAGTGTGCTGAGGCGGCTGCGCAACAGCAGGCGGTTGGGCAGCCCGGTGAGCTGATCGAAGTAGGCAAGCCGGAAGATGCGCTGCTCGGACTGCTTGCGCTGCAGTGCTGCCGCCACCAATTCGCCGAGGCGACGCGCCAGGTAGATGGTGTCCCGTGACCAGCCGTCGTGTGGCGTGACCGTCTCGAAGCCGATCAGGCCGTGCAGTTCGCCGGAGAAAGTCACGGGCACCGCCAGCAGCGACTGGATGTCACGCTCGGCCAGCAGGGCGCGTTCATGGCGGGCGGCGGCAGGGAGGTGGTCGGCGCGGTTCACGGGCAGGGCACTGCCTTCACGCATGGACTGCATGACCCATGGCAGTGTCCTTAGCGGCAGGCGTCGGTAGGGCGCCTGGCCGCCGGTTGCACTGCTACGGCGCCAGTGGTGGCTGTTGCGCAGATGGCGGTGGCTGTCGGCAATCTGGTAGACGTGCGCCAGATCCGCCCCGCATTCCCGGCCAGCTTCGGCCAGGGCAGCATCGATGGCGGCATCGATGCCGTCCGGGGTGGCGTTGGTCAGGTTGTCGGCAATGCGCGCGAGCAGGGTCTCGATCTGATAGCGGCGGCTGAGCGCCGGAATCGTGCCCTCTGCCGTGGCCGCGTCCTGCCATGCCAGCAGCACGCAGCCATCTCCGGTGGGCCGCAGCCGGGCATGACGCCGTGTCGTGCGCTGTCCGGTGTGGACCCTGTAGTCCGTGTCCCGAGGGACACCCAGTTCGGCGCACTCACGTATGGCGTCCCGCAGCGCGCGCCGCTCCGTCTCCGGAACGGCTGTGTCGTCAACGGGGAGTACTTGCGTGTCCCTGTTCGGGCGTTTGCGCGGACGTCCCGCAGCATCAACGATGGCGATCTGTTCCCTGATCCCGTCGAGCAGTGCCGCGAGTTCGTTCGCCGTCAGGGAACCATCCAACGCGTGTTCGTCGTTGGCATCCCCCTGGTTGCCCACTCCCGGCGGTGGGGGAGAGTCAGCCATAGGATCGAGCGCTCCGTACCCGTTTCATTGTTATTCGCACTTGGCGCTGGCCAAAAAGCCTGGCGTCTCGGGTTGTTGCACTCGAAACCTATCGCAAGTTCGAGCCGGTGTCGAATTTTCCCGTGTCGGGTGGAGTTACCCCACCTCAGTTGGTGGGTTTGGATTTGAGGTCATGGACATAATTGTGATGGCGTTGGGCGTGAACACCTAGGGCCGCCGGGAGGTGCTTGGCCCGCGCGTGGGCACCAGCGAGACCGAGGGCTTCTGAAAGCATTCCCTGCGTGAGCCCCTCGGGGGCGGGGCCTGAGTGGGGTGGAGCTGGTCATCTTCGACGCCCACCAGGGGCTTAAGCGCGCAGCCAGCAAGGTGCTTCAGGCGAACTGGCAGTGCTGCCGGATGCACTTCTGCCGCGGCATCCTCTTCTATGTCGCCAAGCCCCACCAGGACATGGTGGCAGCGATGGTGCGCACGGTCTTCGCTCAGCAGGACCAGGGCCAAGCCCGGGAGTAATGGCGCAACGTGGCCGATCAGCTCCGCGGGCAGTCCTCGAAGGTGGCTGCGGCGATGGACGAGGCCCAAAACGATGTGCTAGGGCACATGGCTTATCCGGCCGCGGTGAGGTCGAAGATCAGCTCCACCAACCTGCTTGGAGCGGGTGAACCAGGATGTCAAGCGCCGCAGCAATATCGTGGCCATCTTCCTCAGCGACGAGGCGCTGACCCGCCTGCTGGTGGCCGTACTCACTGAGCAGACCGAGGAGTGTGCGACGGGGTGCCGCTCAATGGGCCTGGACAGCCTGCAGCACGTAACCCCTTGGATTCAAGAATCAAGTGCAACGGATTTTGAGAACGCATGAAGCTCTTCGTTCATGGCCTCTTCGGGTGTTTTCCAGCCGAGCGTTTTGCGGGGGCGCTGGTTGAGCAGCCGCGCAATGTCGTTGAGCTGGGTCTGGCTGGCTTCGCTGAGATCTGCACCTTTGGGCAGGAACTGGCGCAGCAGGCCATTGGTGTTCTCGTTGCTGCCGCGCTGCCACGGCGCGTGCGGATCGGCGAACCAGATATCGAGTCTCAAGCGCCGAGCCAGTTCGGCATGACAGGCCATTTCGCTGCCCCGGTCGTAGGTCATGCTCTGGCGCAGGATGGCGGGCAGATAACCCATCTGCCGGGAGAAGCCCTCCAGGGCGGCTTCAGCGGTCGTTGCGTTCATTTTGCTGAGCACCACGAAGCGCGTCTTGCGCTCGACAACGGTGCCCACCGCCGAGCGGTTGTACGCGCCCTTGATAAAGTCGCCTTCCCAGTGGCCCGGCATCAGGCGCTGTTCGATCTCTTCGGGTCGGTGGCGGATGCGCAGCGATTCGGGAACCATGGAGCCGCCCGCCGGCGTTGTTCGCCGCTGGCCGCGTTGGCCCTTGGCTCGGCGCAGAGCATCGATCATCGCCTTGCGCAGCGTCCCTTTCGGGTGGGCATAGATGGCCGCGTAAATGGTCTCGTGGCTGACGTACTTGTCGGGATCATCGGGGTCCATGGCCTTAAGTCTGCCGGCGATCTGCTCCGGCGACCAAGCCCTGTGGATCAACCGATCGCGCACCCAGGCATGAAGCCATGTGCCGGCCACCAATTTCTGGCCCCGCCCGCAGCGGCTGCGCCGCGCCCTGTATGCCTGCGAGGCGTGCGTCGGGCAATACGCGCCTGTGGCTGGCGAGTGCCCGCGCCGCAGTTCACGACTCACAGTCGCTGGGCAGCGACCAATCCGATGAGCCGTCTCTCGAATGCTCATGCCCCGTTGGTGTTCACAGAAGATCACGGCGCGCTCTTCACTGCTGAGGTGTCGGTATCCGGTATTCATCGCAACAGCCTACCTCCCAAGGGGGCAGGTGTTGCACTTGAAGGTTGAGCCTAAGGTTCATCCCTGGCCATGAAGCTTCTCTCGGCGTGTTGCGCGGCCGTGTCAAGAAATTCGTGGTTCGAGTAAGGCTTTTGTAGGCCTCCGGAGAATGCTTCAGCACTCCGTCAGCCGCTCCACGTCCACGGCCACGTGGCTGCGCTGCCCGCCGGAGCCACCGAAAATGACCCCTTTCAAAGGTGAGATGTCCCCGTAGTCGCGACCCCAGGCCGTGGTGATGTGCTGGTCCATGGGCACGACGTTGTTGGTGGGATCATAGTCGATCCAGCCCAGGCTGGGGTCGTAGACCGCGAACCACGCATGCGAAGCGTCGGCGCCCTGGAGTTTCTGCTGTCCCGGCGGCGGCAGTGTCTCCAGGTAGCCGGAGACATAGCGGGCGGCGATGCCCATGCTGCGGACGCAGGCGATGGCCAAATGAGCAAAGTCCTGGCACACGCCGCGGCGATCCCGGAACACCCGGTCGATGGGTGTGCTCACGGTGGTGGCCGTGGGGTCGTAGGCGAACTCCTGGTGAATCCGGCCCATGAGGTCGGCCACCGCGTCGGTAACCGTTCGCCCGGGAGGGAATGAGCTTTGTGCATAGGCCAGGGCCTCGTCGCTGAGCGGGACCTGCGGGGACGCCAGCAGGTACTGCCGCGCGTCGAGGCCATTCGGACTGCAGTCGCCACGGGTGGCAGTGGCAGCCTGCTCCCAGGCCATGCCGTTGGCCAGTTGTTGGTCTGCCGCTCCCTGCAGGAGCTCGACTTCGCTCACCGCGGTGACCGTGAGCTGGCTGTGCGGGTGCTGCATGGCGAAGTGCAGCACCCCGTTGCCGAAGAAGTCCACCCGCTCGGCCCGATAGGCCGGGGCCGGGTAGATGGTCACGCCGTGACTGTGTACCGATTGGACCGCCGTGTTCCGCGGTGCCAGCCGAGCCTCGTTGTAACCCCGGATGATGGGCTGCGCGTAGCTGTAGTCCGTGCGGTGGGTGATCCGGTACCGCATCAGCGCGTTTCCTGCAGCTCGGTGTTGGCCGCGGTCAGCTGGCGCGGGCCACGGGGGTCCGTGAAATAGGATTCGGCCAGGGTGCGGGCGGTGCGGTCCAGCAACCGCCAGGTGCGGGCCAGCAGCTGATCCAGCTCCGTACGACGGTCGCCATCGCTGTCCGTTGCCGCCAGTTTGTCTGCATCACTGAGCTGCAGGGCTGTGTGCGCCTCCAGGATTAGACGCTCCTCCTGGCTCAGGCCGCTGTCGCGTGCGGAGGTGCTCAGAGCCTGGAGCGCGGCCTTGAGCCGCGCCAGCTGGTAGCCCACCGCACGGGGGTTACGCTCGTGCATTAGCACAAGGTCCAGTACCGGCCGGGCCTGGGCCACCTGGTGATTCTTCCGCCGGTAGGCGTTGACACTCTCCAGATGGCTTAGCACCGCTTCCAGTACCCGGGATTCCAGGCGCGTCTCACGGGGCGTACTCATGGTGGCCCGCAGCAGGCTGCTGGTGAGCAGCCCGCGCTCCACGCAACGGCCCAGTTCCAGGAACCCCCAGGCCTGACTGTGCACCATGGTGTCGTCCTGAAGCCCACGCACCGCTGCCAGGAGGGTGATGGCTTCATCCAGCTCCGGTCCCGGATCGCCGTTACCGCCTTCCGCCAGACGCGCGCGGATGTTGCCGATCACCCGCCATGTGTCCTGGGAGAGACGATCCCGTACCGCGTGGGAGGCCGCCAGCATGGCCTGGAGGTTGAATGCCACCGTGCCGACCCGGCCAGGGTCCCGCAGGACGGAGCGCAACTCGGGCATGGGATCGGCAAGCAGCGTCGGGTTGCCGGACAGGAAGCCGGGCCGGGTGTCGGTGACCCGGGTCAGGGCCATCAGCAGCGTTTCCAGGGTCTGCTGATCCAGCGGGTCGCTATAGTCCTGGGCGGTTCGCTGCAGGCGCAGGATCACCCGCAGCAGGCGCAGCCCGTGTTCCGCCCGCTCGGCATAGCGGGCCATCCAGAACAGGTTCTCCGTGGCCGCCGGCGGTAGGGCGGCCGATCGGTCCGTGGGGGTATCCATGCCGCCCTCGGTGCTCATGAGACTGACTTCCCGCACCGGTTCCGAGGCGACGATCCAGGTGTCCTTGGACACCCCGCCCGCCTGGTTGGAGGCGTTGAGTTCACCCGCCGCCGGGGCGATCCGGGTGAGCCCGCCCGGCATCACGGCATAGCCGTCGGGGCGCCCCACCAGGAAGGCCCGCAGCGTGGCTGCGCGGGGTTCCAGCCCTTGCTCGCCCAGGGTGGGCACCGAGGAAAAGCGTGCCTGCTGCTGGGCGGCGAATCGGTGCGGCGCGCTCTGGATGCGCCGGGCCAGGGTCTCCCGGCCTGACGCATCCAGAGCACTGCCGAACAGCGTCGCAGGCCCTGACCCCGGTGCAATGGGTTTGATCACCAGCTCGTCCAGGTGCGCGATGACGTGTTCCAGCGAGTCGGGATCACCGCACCACCAGGTTGGCAGGGTGGGCAGATCCAGTTCGTGCCCGAGGAAGTACTGGGCGATCCCCGGCAGAAAGGCGTGCAGGGCGGGATTCTCCAGGACCCCCGCACCCAGCGGGTTGGCCAGGGCCACGTTGCCGCGTCGCGCCGCCTCGGTGAGGCCGGGGACCCCCAGCAGGGAGTCGCCGCGCAGTTCCAGTGCGTCGCAGTAGTCATCGTCGAGCCGCCGCAGGATCACGTCCACCGGCTCCAGACGGCCCATGGACCGGAGCCAGACCCGGCCGTCGCGCACCGTGAGATCACCCCCTTCCACCAGCGTGTACCCCAGGTAGCTGGCCAGGAACGAGTGTTCGAAGTAGGTCTCGTTGAGCGGGCCCGGGGTGAGCACAACCACGCTGGGCTCGTCCTGTCCACGGTCCGGGGCCAGCGCCGCCAGGCTGGCGCGCAGGTTCTGGAAGAACAGCGCCAGGCGGTGCACGTGGGACTCCCGGTACAGGCTCGGCATGGCCCGGCTCATCACGACCCGGTTCTCCAGGGCGTAGCCGGCGCCGGAGGGCGACTGGGTGCGGTCGCCGACCACATGCAGTCGCCCGTCATTGGTGCGGGCCAGGTCGGCCGCATAGATCGTGAGCGGGTGCGCCAGCTCCGGATCGTACGGGTAGCACGGCCGCAGGAAGCCACTGTGGCCGTAGACTACCTCCGCCGGCAGCAGCCCGCGTTTCAACAGTTCCTGCGGACCGTAGATGTCCTTGAGAATCAGGTTGAAAAGCTCGGCCCGGCGCTGCAGCGCGCCTTCCACCTGGGCCCATTCATCGCTGCCGATGAGCACCGGGATCGGGTCCAGGTCCCAGCTGCGCTCCTGGCCCTGCGGATCGCCGTAGACGTTGTAGGTCACACCGCGCTCGCGCAGCAGGCGCCGTGCCTGCCCGTGGCGCTGCCGGAGGTTGTCCACGCCCAGTGCGTCCAGAGCGTCCGCCAGGTACTGCCAGGTGGCGCGCACCTGGCCATTGGCCGCGAACATCTCGTCCGGCTGGTCGGACAGACGATGGTACGTGGACAGGAGCGTGGACTCGGGGCTGGCTGACATGAAAGGGCCTGGGGGCTGTTGATCGTCGCCAGAATAACCCGAGCAGCCCCGCCGCGCTAAGCCTGATTCCCGCTCCGGCCTCCCGGCCTGGTCCCGGGTCGGGTCATGGTACTGATCCCGGCCGTGGGTCCGCCAGATCCAGCAGGTACGGCGCCTCGGGGCTGGCGGACGGGCCCGGTGGCACGGCGGGTGTCCGCGGGCTGCCCTCGGGCAGGACGCGCCCGCGGGCACAGAACCCCGGGGGAGGGCCCGGTGGCGCCGGCCGCGCCTCTGCCGGTGAGCCGGGAGGCGTCGGAGTCGTGATACCCGTGGCTGGTGACAGCGGGGGAGGGCTCCAGGTGCCGGTGTCGGGAAGTTCGTAGGTACAGCCGCCAAGGGTCCGGCCAGTCCAGGTGTCCACCAGGTCGAATACCAGGGCGCGGACCGGCGGGACACCGGGATACAGCGTGGCCGGCGGATCGGCCATCTTGCAGCGGATCCCGGCCACGGCTTCCCCCGCCCTGCCGGTCTCCTGCAACGGGACGCGGTGGCCGTTGCACAGCAGCACGTGGCGGCCGGGCGTCAGGCCGCTGAGGTGCACCTGGAAACGGGCGTTGGCCGGATCGATGAAACGGAAGCTGCCCCGGCCGGTGCTCTCCTCCGCCAGCACCGGCCAGGGTTCCAGCGCGGGTTGCAGGCGCAGGCGAACCGGGCCCGCGTGCAGGTCGGCCAGTTGCGGGAACATCCATGTCACCCAGGGCGCGAACCAGCGAGCATCGAGGCTGACGCCGCACTCGGCGAGTTCGGCCAGGACTGCGTCGAAATCCCGCTGCAGGACCTCGGGTAGCAGGAAGCGGTCGTGCAGGGCGGTGCCCCAGGGCACCGGGGCACCGCTCTCCGGATGCTCCGCCAGCCGCAGCACGATGGCCCGCAGCAGCAGTGACTGCAGGGCGGCGAGCCCGGCGTGCGGCGCCATGGCAAAGGCGTGCAGCTCCACTATGCCCAGCCGTTCGTTGCCCGCGCCCGCTGGATACAACCGGTGCAGGCGGAATTCGCCGCCCCGGGGGTCGCCGGTGGGATCGGTGACCAGGTGCGAGAGCACACGGTCCCCCAGCCAGGGCCGGTCGCAGTCGCCGTGGGGCAGGCGTTCCAGGGCCAGTACCAGTTCGTGCATGTGGCTGCCGCTGACTTCGTCCAGTCGCGGCGCCCAGCCGTCGGCGCCGACCCGGGGGCCGGCGAACAGGTAGGAGAGACTGGGGTGGCGCTGCCAGTAGAGCAGCAGCGAGCGCAGCAGCCCCGGGTTGCGCAGGAACGGGCTAGTGGCCGGGGTCGGTCCGCCCAGTTGGCGACCTGCTCGCTGTCCCGCCGGTGCTGGTAGATCGGGGTCACCGGTCC
This sequence comes from Aquisalimonas sp. 2447, assembly GCF_012044895.1. NCBI lineage: Bacteria > Pseudomonadati > Pseudomonadota > Gammaproteobacteria > Chromatiales > Ectothiorhodospiraceae > Aquisalimonas > Aquisalimonas sp. 2447. The sequence goes on along the minus strand of NZ_CP050695.1, from coordinate 3,926,326 downwards.
AGGCGGCCAGTCCCAGGCATTGCGCCTCGCCATAGACCGCCTGCAGCCAGGCGCACTCCTGGTGCCAGTCCGGCGCTGGCGGCACGGTAATACGCAGGGTGCCGGTTTCCGGTTCCAGTTCAAGGCATTGCAGGTGCGGGTCGGCGGGTGGCGTGTAGCCCTCCAGATGCAGGGGCAATCCGTGTTCGGTGGCGGCGGCCTCGACGGCGCCCACCAGGTAGAGGAAATCGTCACTGCTGGCCAGCGGCGGCAGAAAGACGTGGAGCCGGCCCTGGCGGCGCTCCACGCACAGGGCTGTGGTGGGTATGAGGTCGGCCCCGGTCGCGGCGCCGCTGTTCCCCGGCGCGGGCGCGAGCGGTGCGTTGGCATCCCACGGCGAGCGGGCCGGCGGCGGCTCCACCCGCCCCGCCGCGGCCCGGGGCAGCCCGCCCAGCGGCAGCCGGAAGCCCATGGGCGCCTCGCCGGGGAGCAGCGTCACCGTCCCGCGCCGGGTGGGCCACGGGCCGCTGCGCCAGGTGCCCGTATGCGGATCCCGGTGCAGCGGGAGCACGAATCCAGTGGGTGCGCCGTGGGCACGATCCAGGTGCCGCGCCAGGGCCAGGCGCGCCTCCGGTGTGGCCAGATCGTTGGCATCGGGCTGGAAGTCCGCGGCCAGGCCGTCGTTCCACAGGGCGTAGAGCTGGTCCTCGTGGGCCGACAGAAGGTCCTCCGGGGCGAGGCCCAGTTGCTGGGCGATGCCGGTGGCCAGGGTCAGCACGGCCTCCTGCCCGGGACTGTCATCCCGCCCCGGCACATTCAGCAGGGCCGGTTCCTGCCACGCCGGCGTGCCATCCCGGCGAGCAATGCAGTGGATGCGCCAGCGCGGCGCCGGCTCCCCGGCAAACCACTCTCCCTGGCCGGTACAGATCACCCCACCCGGGAGAAGCCGGTCGCGCAGCCGGCGGGCCATCCTTTCGGCGGTGGCCAGCTTGTCCGGACCCGGGCCCGTGGTGCGCCATTCCGGTGCCGCCGTGTGATCCGGACGGGTGAATTCCAGTGCGGTCGCGCCGGTCAGAGCGATGTTGTGGTCCTGCAGGCGTTTATCCACCTCGGCGGCGGTCTCTCCGATGGTGGTCCACTGCGCGTCGGTGTAGGGCCCGTCCGCCTCCCGGTCTGCCAGGGTGATCACCTGCAGGTGCTCACTTACGGTCTCCTCGCAGGCCTCCCGGTAGCCGACCACCGGCCGCAGGCGCAGCGGATCGGCGGCAGTGGCCAGGGGGATGTGCTGCTCCGCCGTGAACAGACCCGTCACCGGGTCCATGCCGATCCATCCGGCGCCGGGCAGGTACGCCTCCACCCAGGCGGCCAGGGCGGCGTGATAGTCCGGCGTGGTGCCGGTGAGCCGGTAGCCGGACACCAGTCGTGCGGCGACCCCGCAATGGCGCAGTGCCAGGGTGAGCAGCCACGCCAGTGCCCGCGGGGAGCCGGTACCGGCGGCGAGCACGGCATCGGTATCGACGCTGCCAGGGGTGTCGACGTCCGCCGCGGCGAGGCTCTCGCCGACGCGCTGGTTGAGGGCGGTGACACGCTCGATGGTGGGGGTCGCGGTACCGTCCAGCCCGGCAAGCCAGGCACGTGTGGCCGGTCCGCAGGCCGGCTGCAGCAGGTACGGCGCGAGATCGCGGGCAAGCTGTTCCGGGTAGTCGAAGGGGTGGCTGACGGCGTAGGGCTCCGTCAGGAAGTCGAAGGGGTTCACCGGTTGCAGTTCTGCCAGGATCTCCACGTCCAGGGTCAAGTGGCGGACCGGCTCCGGCAGATCCAGCCGCGCCAGATGGTTCTCGAAAGGATCGCGGAGCCAGTTCAGGAAATGCGTGCGCGGATCCACCCGCAACGTGTAGGCGGTGACGTTGGCGCGGGTGCCGGGAGCCGGGCACAGCCGCAGCCAGTGAGTGGACAGCCGTACCGGTCGGTCGAACCGGTAGTCCAGCCGGTGACGCAGGGCAATGCGGGGTGCGGGCTCGCTCATGAGCGGGGCTCCCGACGCAGATCCAGGGTGTGGGGGCAATCCGGGTCCGGTTCCTCCGCCGGTGGTGTGGCGGGGTCGCCGCGGCGCATCCGCAGCGCGGCGAGCCAGTCCGGCCGGGTGTCGCCGCCGGGGCTGTGGCCCCAGTCCCAGAAGCGGGTCATGCGGCGCGCCTCGGCCTCGTTGGCGTTGATGGGGACGGTGTCGTAGGCGCGACCGCCGGGGTGGGCGACATGGTGGACGCAGCCGCCCACCGGCCGCCCCAGGCCGGTGTCCACCAGGTCGAACACCAGCGGGGCGTGGACGGGCACGGTGGGGTGGCGGCCCAGAGGGTCCGGCCAGGCGCGGAAGCGCACGCCGGCCACGTAGTCCCCCGGCGTGCCCGTGCACTGCAGCGGCACCCGACGGCCGTTGCAGGTGATCAGGTGGCGGTCGGGATCCAGCCCGGAACAGCGGATCTGCACCCGCTCCACGGAGGAGTCCACCGCCCGGGACGACCGCTGGATGGAGCTCTGCACTTCCACCACCGGCCAGGGTTCCAGGGCGGTGCGCAGTTCCAGCTGCACTCCGTCGTAACTGGCGCGTCCCAGGACCGGAAAGCGGAATTCGTGAAAGGCCGCGAACCAGCTCTCCTGCACCGGGTAGCCGGCGGCGTTCATGTCGGCGACGACCTCGCGGAAATCCTCCCAGGTGTAGTGGGGCAGCAGGAAGCGGTCGTGGAGCAGCGTGCCCCAGCGGGCCAGCGAATGGTGATACGGAGTCTGCCAGAAGCGGGCTACCAGCGCACGCAGAAGCAGCATCTGCGCCAGGCTCATGCGCGGATGCGGCGGCATCTCGAAGGCGCGGAACTCCACCAGGCCCTGGGCGCCGCTACCGTGGTCCGCGGCGCAGAGCTTGTCGATACTGAACTCCGCGCGGTGGGTGTTGCCGGTGAGGTCCGCCAGGCAGCTGCGCAGGGTGCGGTCCACCTGCCGCGGGGGCGTGTCGGCCCCGATGAGGCTCAGGGCCTTCTCCAGCATGGGCACGAAAGCCTCGCCGCGTTCGTCCACCCGCGGCGCCTGGGATGTGGGCCCCAGGAACAGCCCAGAGAACAGGTATGACAGGGCCGGGTGGTGCTGCCAGTAGGTAATCAGCGAACGCAGCACGTCCGGCCGGCGCAGAAAGGGGCTGTCCGCCGGGGTCGGCCCGCCCAGAGTGACGTGGTTACCCCCGCCGGTGCCGTAGTGGCGCCCGTCCACCATGAACTTCTCGGTGCCGAGGCGGGCCTGCCGGGCATCTTCGTAGAGGGCCACGGTGGTCTGCTCGAGGCTGTCCCAGTCCCGGGCCGGGTGGATGTTCACCTCGATGACACCCGGGTCCGGCGTTACCCGGAGCGCCTCCAGTGCCGGCGTGCGCGGCGGCTCGAAGCCTTCCAGGAGCACGGCGGTGCCGGTTTCCGCGGCGGTGGCCTCGATGGCTTCGATCAGGGTGACAAAGGGCTCGAACCCCCGCACGGGTGGCAGGAAGACATGTAGGTGCCCCTGCCGGGCTTCGACACACAGGGCCGTGCGGGGAACCGTCACGGAGGCATCGGTTGCCGCCTCGGCGGCGGCAGGCTGTCCGGTCGTCGCGCCGGTCTGTCCCGGCCCGGGCGCGGTGGCCGCCCGGGGCGATGTGCCGCGCCGCACCGGGGCGGCGGTCCGCGCGGGCAGTTCAGCGACGGGCAGGCGCAGCCCCATGGGCGCGGCCCCGGGCGCCAGGGTCAGCGTCCCGCCGGGCAATGGCCACGGGCCCGATTGCCAGCTTTCGGTGTCATTGTCCCACTGCAGCGGCAGGGCATAACCCACGGGCGTGTCCAGGCCGCGGGCCAGTGCCAGGCTCAGATCATCCCGGTAGGCCGGTGCCCAGTCCAGGGCGATGGGGTCCACGTCCGGCGGGCCGCTGGCTTCTCGCCAGAGGTAATAGAGCCAGTCCTCGTACCCGGTCAGGACATGGCCCGGATCCGTGCCCAGGCGGGTTGCCAGCTGCTCGGCGAACGCCCGGGCATCGGCGGTGGTGTGGTCCGACGCGTCGCGCTCGTCCGCCAGCAGCGACGAGTCCTGCCACAGGGGCTCACCGTCGGTGCGCCAGAAACAGCCCAGGGCCCAGCGCGGCAGGGGTTCCCCGGGGTACCACTTGCCCTGTCCGTGATGCAGGAGTCCGCCGGGGGCGAATCGGTCCCGGAGGCGGTGCAGCATGGCCTCCGCCCGCTCCCGCTTGTGCCGGCCGAGGGGTTCGGTATTCCACTGCGCGGACTCCATGTCATCCACGGAGACGAAGGTGGGCTCGCCACCCATGGTCAGGCGCACGTCCATGGCGTCCAGCTCGGCGTCGATGCGCCGGCCCAGGGCCTGCACGGCGGCCCACTGGGTGTCATCGTACGGCGCGGTGACCCTGGGGTCCTCGTGGGCGCGAATCACCCGATTGGCGAACTCGAACTCCACCTCGCAGGGGTCGGTAAACCCGGTGACGGGGGCGGCACTCACCGGCTCCGGAGTGCACGCCAGGGGGATGTGTCCCTCGCCGGCGAACAGTCCCGAAGTGGGGTCCAGGCCGATCCAGCCGGCGCCGGGGATATACACCTCCGCCCAGGCGTGCAGGTCGGTGAAGTCCTCCTCGGTGCCGGAGGGGCCGTCCAGGGCCTTCTCGTCGGCGCGCAACTGCACCAGGTAGCCGGAGGCGAAGCGGGCCGCCAGGCCCAGATGCCGGAGGATCTGCACCAGCAGCCAGCCGGTGTCGCGGCAGGAGCCGATCCCCCGCTCCAGAGTCTGTTCACAGCTCTGGATGCCCGGTTCCATGCGTACGGTATAGCCGATGTCCTGCTGCAGGCGCTGGTTGATGGCCACCAGGAAGTGGACGATGGGGCGTGGGGAACGGTCCACGGCGGCGAGCCATTGCCGCAGCAGCAGTCCGGTGTCAGTGGTCTCGAAGTATGGCTGGAGCTCTTCCCGCAGCAGGGCGTCGTAGCGGAACGGGAACGTCTCCGCGTGCTGCTCGACGAAGAAGTCGAACGGATTGAAGACGCTGAGCTCCGCGGTCAGATGCACCGTGATCGCCAGCGATCGTACCGGTTCGGGGAAGCGTACCCGTGCCAGCCAGTTGCCGAACGGATCCTGTTGCCACTGTAAATGGTGGTTTTCCGGCTGGATCGCCAGGTGGTACCGGTGCACCGGCGTGCGCGTATGTGGCGCCGGTGCCAGGCGGATCAGGTGGGGTGACAGGTGAACGTCCCGGTCAAAGTGATACCCGGTGTGGTGCTCGATACCGACGTGGATGGCCATGGTGGGGCGTTCCCCGGCGCAGTCAGGCGGTGGGCACCGTGTCCGGTGTCATCCGGAACCACACGTCGGCCACCTGCTCATGGATGTCACCGATCCCCTCCTGCAGGGTGTCGATGTAGGCGTGGAGTTCTTCCAGGCCCATCTCCCGGGGCATGGCTTCCTGAATACGACGCTGCAGGCGACCGACCCGGAGCAGGGGCGCGTCGTTGCGTGGCAGCGCCTTCAGGCAGCCTTCGCCGACGGCGATGTTGTACGCGAACGCCCGCGGGAAGAAGTAGTCCTGCAAAAGGAAGCGCACCGCGTCCGGCCCTACCACCCGCGGGTGAATGCGCTGGCGGTACATCTGCAGTGCCGACAGTGAGCGCAGCACGTTCACCCAGAAGATGTTGTCGTACTCGCTGGGGGCCTCCTCGCGGGGCATGAGAATGGTCACGGCGCTGTCGACGATGCGGGTGGTCATGTCGGCGCGCTCCAGGCTCTGCCCCAGGCGCACGAAGTCGTAGGCGGAGTCGTGGCTCATGGTGCCGTCCAGCAGCCCGCTGAGGTGCTGACAGCGGAAGATGACCTCGTGCAGGAAGTCGAAGCGGTGGCGGCGCGCCAGGGACTTCTGGGCATGCTCCTTGACGTACAGGTACAGCCGGTTCATGGCTTCCCAGGCTTCGGTGGGGAGCAGTTCCCGGGTGGTGCGGGCATTCTCCCGGGCGGCGCGCACCGAGGTGAGCACGGAGCCGGGGTTGAACGTATCGGCGAGCAGGAACTTGACCACGTTGCGCTCGTCGTAATTCTTGTAGTGTCCGGCGAAGGCCTCGTTGGCGCCGGTGATGTCCGCCAGGCTGTGCCAGCTGGGACTGATGTCCCGCGGCAAATCCATGACTTCGTTGGAGTATGCACTCACCAGCCGCGCGGTGCTCTCGGCCCGCTCCAGGTAGCGCCCCATCCAGTAGACCCGTTCAGCGACCCGCGAGAGCATCAGCGCCCCTCCTGTGTATCGACGATCCACGTGTCCTTGCTACCGCCGCCCTGGGAGGAGTTCACCACGGTGGACCCCTTGCGCAGGGCCACCCGTGTGAGCCCGCCGGGGGTGACGTACATGTCGTCGCCCTTGAGGACGAACGGTCGCAGGTCCACATGCCGGGGCTCGACGCTGCCGTCGGTGACCGTGGGCACCGTGGACAGGCGGATCAGCGGCTGGCCGATGTAGTTGCGTGGGTCCTTGCGGATCTGCCGGGCGAAGGCCGTCCGCTCCTTCTTGGTGGAGGTCGGGCCGATGAGCATGCCGTAGCCGCCGGACTCGTTGGCCGGCTTGACCACGAGTTCATCCAGGTGGTCGAGCACGTATTCCCGCTCGTCGTCCAGGTAGCAGCGGTAGGTGGGCACGTTGGGGATGATCGGTTCCTCGGCCAGGTAGTAGCGGATGAAGTCCGGGACGAAGGCGTACACCACCTTGTCGTCGGCGACGCCGGCGCCGGGGGCGTTGGCCAGGCCAACATTGCCCTTGCGCCAGGCGCGCATGAGGCCGGGCACGCCCAGAGCGGAGTCTTTTCGGAACACCTCCGGGTCCAGGAACAGGTCGTCGATGCGACGGTAGATGACATCCACCCGCTTGGGGCCGTCGATGGTGCGCATATACACGCAATCATCAGCGGCCACCATGAGATCGGAGCCCTCGACGAGTTCCGCGCCCATGTGCTGGGCCAGGAAGGAGTGTTCGAAGTAGGCAGAGTTGTAGATGCCGGGGGTGAGAACCACCACCTCGGGGTAGTCCATGGGCCGGGGGGACAGAGCCGCGAGCATGTCGAACAGCCGGGTGGGGTAGTTGCCCACGGGTTCGATGCTGGTGCTCTCGAACAACTCGCCGAACACCCGCTTGGTCAGCACCCGGTTTTCCATCATGTACGACACGCCGGAGGGCACCCGCAGGTTGTCCTCCAGCACCATGAAGTCGCCCTTGTGATCGCGGATCAGGTCCGAGCCGCAGATGTGTGCCCAGGCGCCCTGGGGCGGCTTCACGCCAATGCATTCCGGGCGGAAGTTGACGGAGTTCTTCAGCAGCTCCCTGGGGAAGACGCCGTCGTTGATCACTGCCTGTTCGTCGTAGATGTCGGCGATGAACATGTTCAGGGCCCGCACCCGCTGGCGCAGGCCGGCGTCCACGTCCCGCCAGGTGGCGGCGTCGATGATCCGCGGAATGATGTCGTAGGGCCAGGCGCGATCAATGTTCTCGCCCTCGGAGTACACCGTGAAGGTGATGCCCATCTCCAGGATGGCCAGTTCCGCCGCCTTCTGCCGTTCCCGGATCTCGTCGGTGGACAGGGAATCCAGGTAGGTCATGAGTTCCCGGGCAGGTTTGCGGATCTTGCCGCTGGAATCGATCAGTTCATCGTAGAAGTCCTTGGTCTTGTACGCCTGCCAGTCGACGGTCATGTCCGGGCTCCACCCTCTGGTGCGGGAACTCGCTTGAGCGTACCGGAGGGGGAGGGGTGCGCCAACAGCCAATGGCGGGGTTTCGCCGACCCGGATGGAGAACGATGCCGGGGTGCACCGTGATGATGCAGATGTGCGGGCGTCTGCACGCCCGGGGTGCGGCGGCGGAGCATGCGGGGGCGATCTGCCCCCGCATGCTCAGGGCTTATGCCGTGGGCAGGGAGTAGTCCTTGAAGTCTTCCCGCAGCTTTGCCTTCTGCAGCTTGCCGGTGGCGCTGTGCGGCAGTTCCTCGACGAACACCACATCATCCGGCAGCCACCACTTGGCCACGTGGTGGCCCAGGTACTCCAGCACGCCGTCCTTGTCCACGCTGGAGCCCTGCTCCCGTACGCACACCAGCAGCGGGCGCTCGTCCCACTTCGGGTGCCTGGCGGCGATGACCGCCGCCTCGGCGATCTCCGGGTGGCCCACCGCAGCGTTCTCCAGATCGATGGAGCTGATCCACTCGCCGCCGGACTTGATCACGTCCTTGGTGCGGTCAACGATCTCCATGTAGCCTTCCCGATCGATCTTGGCCACGTCCCCGGTGCGGAACCAGCCCTCGTCGTCGAAGGCCTTGGCGTTGGCTTCCGGGTTCTCGTAATAGCCCGAGAGAATCGCCGCGCCGCGGACCAGCAGCTCGCCGAACGCCTCGCCGTCGTGGGGCAGACTCTTGCCGTCGTCATCGACGATCTTCATCTCCACGCCGAATACCGCGCGGCCCTGCGTGCACTTGATGTCCAGCTGTTCCTTGGGCGAGAGGTGCTTGTCCCGCGGGCGCACCAGGGACACGGTGCCGATGGGGCTCATCTCGGTCATGCCCCAGCCCTGCAGGCCTTCGACGCCGTAGGTTTCCTTGAACTCGTTGAGCATGGCGCGGGGCGCTGCAGAACCTCCGATGAGCACATGCTTGAGGCTCTGGAACCGCTTGCCGGCCTCGCGCATGTGCTTGAGCAGCCCCAGCCAGACCGTGGGCACACCCCAGGCGTCGGTGACGCCCTCGCCGTTCATCAGCTCCTCCAGGCTCTCGCCGTCCAGGCGCGGCCCCGGGAGGACCAGCTTGGCGCCCACCATGGGGCCAAAGTACGGCACTCCCCAGGCGTTGACGTGGAACATGGGGACCACCGGCAGCATGGCGCTCTCTTCGTCCATGGTCAGACCCGGCACGGTGAGCACGAAGAACGAGTGCAACACCGTGGAGCGATGGGAGTACAGCACCCCCTTGGGATTGCCCGTGGTGCCCGAGGTGTAGCACAGCGACGAGGCGGTGTTCTCGTCAAACTCCGGCCAGTCGAACTCCGTGGGTTGATCGGCAATGAGATCCTCGTAGCAGTGCACATTGGGCAGCCCCGTCTCCGGCATGTGCGCGCGATCGGTCATGATCACGTAGCCGGCGACCCTGGGCAGGTGGTCCTTGAGCTTGTCCAGCAACGGCACGAAGGTCAGATCCACAAAGACGTATTTGTCTTCGGCGTGGTTGACGATGTAGGTGAACTGGTCCGCCGGCAGGCGCGGATTGATGGTGTGGCAGATGGCGCCGATGCCGGAGGTGGCGTAGTACACCTCCAGGTGCCGGTAGGTGTTCCAGGCAACGGTGGCAACCCGGTCGGTGCTGTGCACCCCCAGCTTCTGCAGGGCATGGGCCAGCTGCCGGCTGCGCCGCGCCGCGTCCCGGTAGGTGTAGCGGTGCAGGTCGCCCTCCACCGTCCGCGAGACCACCTCCTGGTCCGGGAAATTGCTGGCGGCGTACTCGATGATCTGCGAGATCAGTAGCGGCCGGTCCATCATCATTCCGCGCATCGTCTCCTCCTGCTTCTTGGTGTGTGGTTGTCGGGAGACGCTGAGCAATTCACGCGCACTCCGCGCCAATTGCTCAGCGTCTCCTTGAGTGCAGTGTCGCGCCCCCGCGGCGTCGACACAACCGGCAGTAACAGTGTGACCAAACACCGCCGTATGGGTTCCGCGGCGCAGCGTGCCCGCGGTGCCTCCCGGGGGTTAGCGTGGGACGGCGAGCCGTGGCATTCTCCGCGTTGATCAAAAGAGGAGAAGTGACTCATGACGGATCTGGACACATTCCGGCGTGACACCCGGGAATGGTTGGAAGCCAACTGTCCTGACAGCATGCGGACGCCCATTACCAGTGACGATGACGCCTGCTGGGGCGGGCGCAAGTGGGTGTTCAAGAGTGAGGACCAGCGCCTGTGGCTGGAGCGCATGGCCGAGCGCGGCTGGACTGCGCCGGACTGGCCCACCGAGTACGGTGGTGGCGGTCTGAACAAGGCGCAGGTAAAGGTCCTGCGCGAGGAGATGGCGCGCATCAGTGCGCGGCCGCCGCTGAACAGTTTCGGTGTGTGGATGATCGGCCCGGCCATCCTCAAGTTTGGCTCGGAGGACCTCAAGCGGCAGCATCTGCCGCCCATCGTCCGGGGCGAGATCCGGTGGTGCCAGGGTTACAGCGAACCCGGGGCCGGTTCCGACCTGGCCGGGCTACAGACCAAGGCCGAGGACAAGGGCGATCACTTCATCGTCAATGGCCAGAAGATCTGGACCTCCTACGCCGACAAGGCCGACTGGATGTTCTGCCTGGTGCGCACCAACCCGGACGTGAAGAAGCAGCAGGGCATCAGCCTGGTGCTGTTCGACATGGAAACGCCGGGCGTTTCCACGCGTCCCATCACCCTGATCTCCGGTAGCTCGCCCTTCTGCGAGACGTTCCTCGACAACGTCCGCGTGGAGAAGGATCAGGTGGTGGGTGAAGTGGACCAGGGCTGGACCATTGCCAAGTACCTGCTGACCCACGAGCGCGAGATGATCGGCGGCTTCGGCCGCACGGCGGCTGGTAGCAAGACTCTGGCCGAGCAGGCGGTGGACGCCATTGGCCTGGAGGACGGCCGCCTGGCCGACGACATGCTGCGCAGCGAGGTTGCCCAGTGGGATCTGGACGCTCGCGCCTTCGAGCTCACCGCCGAGCGGGTGAGCGAGGAGGCCAAGGCCGGTCAGGGTGTGGGCGCGGCGTCGGCCATGCTCAAGTACTACGGCACCGAGCTCAACAAGCGTCGCCAGGAGCTTCTCATGGCCATGAATGGCGGCAACGCCCTGGTCTGGGAAGGCAAGAGCGAGAAGGCCGGCCAGCTGCCGCGCCACTGGCTGCGCTCCAAGGGCAACTCCATCGAGGGCGGCACCTCCGAGGTGCAGCTCAACATCATCGCCAGGAACATCCTCGGGCTCGGGTAACGACGGAAAGGTTAACGGTCATGACGACATTGGTACTGAACGAAGAACAGCAGATGCTCAAGGACTCCGCCCGGGGCTTCCTGCAGGAACGCGCACCGGTGACCGAGATGCGCCGGCTGCGGGATGAGGGCAACCCGGAGGGCTTCTCCCGGGATGTCTGGGCAGCCATGGTAGAGCAGGGCTTCGCCGGCACCTTGATCCCCGAGGAACACGGCGGATTCGCCTTCGGGCATGTGGGCATGGGGCAAATCTTTGAGGAGACGGGACGCACCCTGACCGCCTCGCCGCTACTGTCCACCGCCGTGGTGGGCGCGCTGCTGCTGGAGCGTGCCGGAAACGAGCAGCAGCAGGCGCTGTTGGCCGCTCTCTCCCAGGGTGAGGCGTTAGTGGCGCTGGCAGTGGACGAGTCCGCCCGGCACAACCCGCAGCTCGTCCGCACCCGCGCCGAGCACAACGGCAGCGGGTATACCCTGAATGGTTGCAAGGGCTTCGTGGTGGACGGTCACGTGGCCGATCACCTGATCGTGGTGGCACGCACATCCGGTGACAGTAACCACCGGGAGGGAATCACTCTGTTCCTGGTGGACCCGTCCACCGACGGCGTCGAGGTGGATCCCATCGTTACCGTGGACAGCCGCCGGGTGGCGGAGGTGCGCCTCAACGAGGTGGAAGTGCCCCAGGAGGCCGTGCTGGGCGAGGTGGACCGAGGGTTCAACGTGCTGGAGCCGGTGCTCTGTGCGGCCAACGCGCACCTCGCCGCCGAGTTGCTGGGCCTGACCCTGGAGTCCTTCGAGCGCACCGTCCGCTACATGCAGGAGCGCAAGCAGTTCGGGGTCACCATTGGTTCTTTCCAGGCGCTGCAGCATCGGGCCGCCCACCTGTTCAGCGAGATCGAACTGGTGAAGTCCGCAGTGATCGCGGCCCTGTCGGCCCTGGACGAAGGTGCCGACGATGTGGAGCAGCTGTGTAGCCTGGCCAAGGCCCGGGCCTGCAGTGTCGCCGAGCTGGCCACCAATGAGGGGGTGCAGTTGCACGGCGGCATGGGCATGACCGATGAGTTCGACATCGGCCTGTTCCTCAAGCGTGCCCGCGCCGCACAGCAGACCTTCGGCGACCAGCGCTACCACGCAGCGCGCTTCGCCCGGCTGCGCGGCTACTGAAAACCAGGGGAACCCGGACCGGGAGGAGATCACGTGAGCCACGAATGCTTTGACGTCACCATCGATAACGGGATTGCGCACCTGGTGCTCAAGCGCCCGGAAAAGCGCAACAGCATGATCCCGTCGTTCTGGCGGGAGTTGCCTGACATCGTGCGTGACATTGATGACAACGCCCGCGCGCGGGTGATCGTGATCTCCTCCACCGGGCCGCACTTCACCGCCGGGCTGGACATCAAGGCGTTCCAGTCCATCGCCGCGGCGCCGGATGAGCCCATGGCCGAGCGTCAGGCGGGGCTGCGGTTCCAGAATACCGTGCGCGCCATGCAGGAGACCTTCACCTGCCTGGAGCGCTGCCGGGTGCCGGTGCTGGCGGCCATCCAGGGCGGCTGCATCGGCGGCGGGGTGGATCTGGTGACCGCCTGCGACATGCGCTATGCCACCGACGACGCTTTCATCACCATCCACGAGATCAATATCGGCATGACCGCCGACGTGGGCACGTTCCCGCGCATCTTCAAGCTGATCCCGGAAGGCGTGGCCCGGGAGCTGGCCTACACCGGCCGGCGCATGCCGGCGGCGGAGGCGCAGTCGGTAGGGCTGGTCAACCGCGTCTACCCGGACCAGGACACCATGCTGGCCGAGGTCATGGGCATCGCCCGCGAGATCGCCGCCAAGGCGCCCCTGGCCATCCACGGCACCAAGCGCATGGCGAACTACGCCCGCGATCACTCGGTGGCGGATACCCTGGATTACGTGGGCGTGTGGAATGCCAGCATGCTCCAGCACGCGGAGATCCGCGAGGCCATGCAGGCCAATGCGGAGAAGCGCCCCGGCGAGTTCGCTGATCTGCCGCCGGTGCGACCGCCTCTGGAGGGCCCGGAGTAGGTTCCGGGCTTGACGGTGGACCTGAAGGTCCACCCTACACGGCAGCCCGGACACTGGCTCGCGGCTTGCGCCGCTCCTGCGGGCACGGCATCGCCCGGTTCGGCTGTAGGAGCGGCGCAAGCCGCGACCAACCCGACCTCGAATGCGCGGAAAGAGCAGGAGACACAATGCAGTTCCTCCAACACGGCAGCGGCGTCATCCATTACACCCTCGAAGGCCCTGCCGACGCCCCGGTGCTGATGTTCGCCAACTCCCTGGGTACCGACTTCCGCATGTGGGATTTGGTGGCAGAGCGGTTACGTGACCACTACCGCCTGCTGCGCTACGACATGCGTGGCCACGGTCTTACCTCGGTTCCGTCCGGCCCTTACACCATCGCGGGCCTGGCGGAGGACTGCGTGGCGCTCATGGATGGTCTGGGACTGGACCGGGTGCACTTCTGCGGCCTGTCCATCGGCGGCATGGTCGGGCAGCAGCTGGCCGGAGCCCACGGTGAGCGGCTGCAAAGCGTGATCCTTTGCGACACCACCATGCGCATGCCGGAGCCGGCCATGTGGACAGAGCGTGCCGCCCAGGTCCGCGCCGAGGGATTGGGTGGCCTGGTGGACGGCGCCATGGAGCGCTGGTTCACGCCGGCGTTCCGCACCGGAACCACGGTGGCCGGCATCCGCAACATGTTCCTCCGCACTCCTCCAGAAGGCTATGCGGGCTGCTGCGAGGCCATTGGCACCATGGACCTGGAGCCCATGGTGGACGTCATCGACCGGCCGACGATGGTGGTCGTCGGCGCCGAGGATCCCGGCACGCCGGTGTCCGCCGCCGAGGCCATTGCCGGGCGCATCGATGGCGCCCGGCTGGAAATCGTTTCCGATGCCGCGCATCTGCCGCCGGTGGAGCAACCGCAGGCCGTTGTCCGCCTGCTGAGAGATTTTATCGGCTGAGGCGCGGCAGGTGCCTGGCGCCCCGACTCGATTCGCTCCGGCGGTGCCGGTAGACTCCCCGTTTCGTCGCCTCGGGAGTGAGCCGACGGCGGGTCGTGCCGTTGTCGCCGGAGTTCCATGGATATTCCTCTCAGCCTCACCGAATGGGTCCTGGCCACGCTGGTGATCCTGGGTGGTTCATTGATCCAGGGGGCCATCGGTTTTGGCGTGGCGCTGGTGGGGGCGCCGTTGCTCTACCTCATCCAGCCCGCACTGATCCCCGGGCCCATGCTGTTGGCGGGGATGTGCCTGCCCATGATGATCCTGCTGCGTGACTGGCGCGCCGTGCATTTTCCCGATGCCGGCTGGGCGGTGGTCGGGCAGGTGCCGGGCGCATTGGCCGGTATCGCCGTGCTGGCCGTGATTGCCCAGGATCTGCTCGGTCTGGTCTTCGGCGCCCTGGTGTTGCTGGGCGTCGCCCTTAGCGCCGTGGGCCGGATCGGTCGCCCGCGGCAGCATCATGTATTCATGGCCAGCGGTCTGGCCGGGCTCATGGCGACCACCACGTCCATCGGCGGCCCCCCGCTGGCGCTGGCCTTCCAGCACTATCACGGTGCCCGGCTGCGCGGGACCCTGTCTGCGGTATTCGTGCCAGGGGGCGTGATCATTATCGGCACGCTGGCGGCGTTCGGGCGGTTCGGCGTGCCGGAGCTGCTCATGGGCCTGAGCCTGCTGCCGGGTGTCGCTGTCGGTTTCTGGCTTTCCGGCCGGCTGGCGGCCTGGCTGGATCGCGACTGGTTGCGCCCGGCGTTGCTGGGCGTCTCGGCGGTGGCGGCGGTGGCGGCGATGGTGACCGCGCTGATCGACTGACCTTTCCCGTGCGATCCGGAAACGAAGGGTGCATCTTGATGAACCTTCTGGAGACCGGCCAACCAAGGTGGCTGGATGCGGGGTGATTGCGGTGCATCAAGATGCACCCTACGAGCCAGTGGCCCGGCCCGGAAGCAACGTAGGGCGGACCTTCAGGTCCGCCGTTACCGGGCATACACGCCATGGTGGTTTACCCGAACGCCATCGGCGGACCTGAAAGTCCGCCCTACGGTTGGGCTGGCTACGGCTGGGCCGGCATATCCTCGCCGGTGCATCAAGATGGACTCTGCGAGTCAGTCGCCCTGCGCCAGCCTTCCATCTTCCGCTTCCTTCCCCCATTGCCGGACCACTTCCCGGGCTGCCCGTATCCCCGACTGCCAGGCGCCGTGAACGGTGGCGAAGTCCGTGGGATCGGTGGCTTCGCCGGCGAAGAACAGACGCTCTCCCACCGGCTCGGCCAGCACACGGCGGCTGGCGTGGCCGCCGCCGGGGCGGGCGGCGGAGTAACTGCCCCGGGTCAGTGGGTTATCGGCCCAGCGGGTTCGGGTGTGGGCGATGACCTTGTCCCGCAGGTCGTTGCCAAACGCGCGCGCGAGCCGTTCCAGGGCGAACTCCATCGCCGCTGCGTCGGTCTGCCTGTTCAGCCACTCGGCCAGTGGTCCGCCTGCGTAGCCCACGGCGACGGGATGGCCGGCGGGGCAAAGGTGCAGCCCGAACGCGTGCTCGTCGCCCGGGGCATGGACGATCAGATAGGTGTTCGGCGGGTACGGGAACGGGTTGCTGACAAAGCGCAGGGCGATCTTCTCGGCGATGCCCATGGGCAGGGCGGCCACCGCCTGGCGCTTGCGTTCGGGCAGCAACGGCCGGAATTCGATGGCCCCTGCGGCGAGCACGCCGGTGGACACGGTGACCAGGACAGCGCCGGCGCTGAAGGTGCCGTCATCGGTTCCCACGCGGACCTCCGGCTCCGTGGTGTCCACCCACCGCACCGGGCAGCCGGTCACCACGTCAAGGCCGTTGGCGAGGCGTGTCATGAGGGTGCCGATCCCCTGATGGACGATCCAGTTCTCGCCAGTGTCATCATCGGCGGCGGCTTCGGCACAGGCATAGTCTTCGAGGGCGACGCCGTTGATGGCGGAGATCAGGTAATCCCGCACCGCGCGGTGCGGGGCTTCGGGGTCGAGCATGTCGGCGGCGGACGGATCCCGCCCAGCGCGCCCGGCAGCGCAGAGTGATTCCACGTCCGCCGCAACCCTCTCCCGCAGTCGCCTGGACTCCATGGCGTCCAGGAGCCCGCTCTGGAGATGATAGGCGTTCCAGGGATTGCCGCCGTAGGTGATTTCGTGGATGTCGGCCAGGGGCACCAGGGGGTTGCGGCCGCCGCAGTGAAACCAGGCACACCCCCGGTCGAAGGGCACACCGAGGCTGGTACCATCACTCCACGCTCGCCCGCCGATGCGGTCGCCGGCCTCGATGATCCGGCAGTGGAGACCCTGACGTTGCAGATGTCGGGCCGCGGCAATGCCCGCCGCGCCGGCGCCAACGATGATGACGTCGCTATCAGCCATGGGATGGGCGGCGTCCGATGTGGAGAACTTGCATGACGAGATTCCTGTTGCGCGCAGTATTCACGGCCGGCTTCACGCTGCTGACCTTCGCTGTTGCTGGCGCCGAGGATAACGCAGTGGAGCTTGTAAACGAGCATGGCGGCGCGCTCACCGATGAGGAGCGCGAGGTGGTGGAAGAAGCGCTGTCCACGGATGTGCTGCAACCCGGCGAGTACCGCATCGACGTGGACGTGGAAAGCCGTTCCGCGCGCATCATCGAGGTCGAGCCCGCCCTGGAGCCCGGCGAGTCCGCCCACTAGGCAACGGATCGTTGTCATCGCCCTCTATGCACTGACGCGCCTGGCTTGGTGTTTCTTCAGGCGCGGGCGTGTCTCCCCCGCTCCGCCAGCAGCATGTAGTTCACGCTCAGCGAGGGTGACAGCCACATGCGGCGGGTGAGCGGATTGACCTTCACGCCAGTACGGCGAATGACGCGGATGCCGTCCCGCTGCAGCAGCGTGTCGATTTCCTCCGGGGTGGGAAAGCGCGACCACTGGTGCGTGCCCTTGGGCAGTAGCCGGAAGATGTACTCCGCCCCCAGGATGGCCACCACGTACGACACCGGGTTGCGGTTGATGGTGGCCACGAACGTGTGGCCGCCGGGAGCCACCAGTCGGTTCACCGCCGCCATGAAGGCCGGAAGATCGGCCACGTGTTCCACCACCTCCATGTTCAGCACGACGTCGTAGCGGGCGCCGCGCTCGGTGAGTGCTTCCGCGGTGGTGGTTTCGTAGTCGATGGCGAGCCCCTGTTCGGCGGCATGCAGTCGCGCCACCTGGGTGTTGCTGTCCACCACGTCCACGCCGTGGACGTCGGCGCCCAGCCGTGCCATGGCCTCGCTCAGCAGACCGCCGCCGCAACCGATATCCAGCATGCGCAGGCCGCGCAGGGGCTCCGGGTCCGCGGGGTCCCGGCCGTGCAGTGCTGCCAGCTGGTCGCGGATGTAACCGGTCCGCAGCTCGTTCAGTACGTGTAGCGGCCACAGCTTGCCGTCACGCTGCCACCACATGTCCGCCAGCGCGCGGTAGCGTTCCACCTCGGCGGGATCGACGGTGGCATCGAATCGGTCGGCGTCAGCGTTGGCTGTCATGGTCGTATCGCTCTGTCATCGGCGTCAGCATTATTGTATATGGATTGTACAAATAAGAAATAATTCCCTGCAGGTCGCCAACTTGACCCTCCCGCCCCCCTCACCTAAGGTGCCGTGTTCCGCAGGTGTCTCGCAGCCAGACCGGTTGCGAGGAGAATCGGGAAGCCGGTGCGCGATCTCCATCGCAAGTCCGGCGCTGCCCCCGCAACGGTAGGTGGACAGGGCGGATGATCGACGCCACTGGCTGCGCCCCACGGCGCGCCGGGAAGGCAGTCCGCCGGGAGTGCAACGCGCCCCCATCCACGAGCCCGGAGACCGGCCTGCAGGAGCCTGGAACCGCGGGGTGCGGTGGAACCGGGTCAAGCGCGCCGGACCTGCCGAAGCCGTTGACACCTGATTCCCCCTTGCCTGCCCCGGTTCCCCTGACCAGGAACGTGCCGGTGACGGACAATCATCACGCAACCACGACCAGCGCCACCATGCGCCCGGAGAGCCGGGAGTCGGCCGGTGCCCTGCGCACCGGTCTGAGTACCGGCGTGTGCGCCACCGCCGCCGCGGTGGCCGCGGCGCGCCTGGCGCTGGGTCAAGCCGCCGGAGCGGCCACGGGAGTGGTGCTGCCGCGCGGCCAGACGGTGGAGCTCACGCTCAACGATGCCACCGCCATTGCCGATGGCGCCCTGGCCGGTGTGATCAAGGACGGCGGCGACGATCCCGATGCCACCCACGGCGCCCGGGTCTGGGCGCATGTGCGCCTGCGCGCCGCGGTGGGCGTGGTCTTTCACGCCGGCGACGGCGTGGGCACGGTCACCCGCTCCGGTCTGCCGGTGCCCGTGGGCGAGCCGGCCATCAATCCGGTGCCGCGCCGGATGATCACCGATCACCTGCTGGAGTGCGCAACCGGTGCCGACTACGCCGGCGGTTTCGACGTAACAGTGGGCGTGGACGACGGTGAAAGGATTGCCCAGCGCACCATGAACGGCCGGCTCGGTATCCAGGGCGGGCTGTCGATCCTGGGCACCACCGGCATCGTCCGGCCGTTCTCCTGCGCCGCCTACATCGCCTCCATCCACCAGTCCGTGGACGTGGCCCGCGCCAACGGCATTGAACACGTGGCGTGCTGCACCGGCGGCTCCAGTGAAGCGCTGGCGCGGGAGCGCTACGGCCTGGACGACATGGCCCTGATCGAGATGGGCGATCTCATCGGCGGCGTGCTCAAGTACATCCGCCACCACCCCCTGTCCCGGGTCACCCTGGCCGGCGGTTTCGGCAAGTTGAGCAAATTCGCCGCCGGCCACGCGGACACCCACAGCCGCAAGTGCAGTATCGACCTGGACGGCCTCGCCGACGAGGCCGGGGCCCTGGGGGCAGCCGCCGAGCTGCAGGCACGCATGCGCGCCTGCAATACCAGCATCGAGGCCCTGGCGCTGTGCCGGGAGACGGGCATCCCGCTGGGGGACCGCATCTGCGCCCGCGCCTTCGATCAGGCACGCCGCCGTCTGCCCGACGACATCGCCCTGGACGTGTGCGCCGTGGACCGCGGTGGGCGCCTGGTGGGCACGGCGGAACAGGGAGTCACATGAGCACACCGGCACTGCACATGGAAGGGCTCGCCAAGCGCTACGCCAGCGGCCGCGTCGGGCTCGATGGCGTGGATCTCCAAGTGCGGGCGGGCGCGTTCTTCGGCCTGCTGGGCCCCAACGGCGCCGGCAAGACCACGCTGATCGGGCTGCTGAGTTCGCTGGTGCGCCTGGAGCGGGGTCGCATCCGGGTGTTCGGCCACGACCTGGCGCGGGAGCCGGTCGCCGCCCGGCGACGAATCGGGCTGGTGCCCCAGGAGGTGAACTTCAATAGTTTCGAGCCCGTGGGCGAGATCGTCGCCAGCCAGGCGGCCTACTACGGCCTCTCCCCCCGCCGCGCCCGGCAGCGCACCCAGGCGGTGCTGGAGCTCCTGGGGCTGGCGGACCGGGCGCGGCAGACCGCCTGGGGGCTCTCTGGCGGCTTCAAGCGGCGGCTGATGATCGCCCGGGCGCTGGTCCACGAACCCCGTCTGCTGCTGCTGGACGAGCCCACCGCCGGCGTCGACGTGGAGGCGCGCCACACCCTGTGGGAGCTGCTGCGCGGGCTCAACGCCGCCGGCACCACCGTGCTGCTTACCACCCACTACCTGGAAGAAGCGGAGCAGCTCTGCGATGACCTGGCGTTCATCGACGGCGGGCGCATCGCCGCGCGCGGCACGCCCGCGGAACTGCTCCAGGGCCTGGATCACGACACCCTGGTGCTGGACCTCGCCGCCGATCACCCGCGCCCGCCGGATCTTGGCGGTATCACGGTGCGGCAGGTGGACCCGCGCACCCTGGAGGTGGACGTGCCCCGGGGCCAACCCCTCAACGGTCTCTTCGCCGAGCTCAGCGCCCAGGGACTGGCGGTGGCGAGCCTTCGCAACAAGACCAATCGCCTGGAGCAGCTCTTCCTGGAGCGGGTCCGCGGCGGCACGCAGGGGGCGTCATGAGTGCGGCCGGGTACTGGTTCGGCTACCGGGGCATGGTGGTCAAGCAGCTGCGGCGTTTCCTGCGCACCTGGGTGCAGACCCTGCTGCCCTCGGTGGTGACGGCGATGCTGTTCCTGGTGGTGCTGGGGGAGCTGGTGGGCCGGGAGATCGGCACCATGGGCGGTGTCGGCTACACCGAGTTCCTCATGCCCGGGCTGGTCATGCTGGCGGTGGTCACCAACGCCTACAACAATGTCACCCTGTCCTTCTTCGGCGCCAAGCTGCAGCGCCATATCGAGGAGCTGCTGGTGGCGCCCATGCCCGCCTGGCTCATCGTTGCCGGCTTCGTCACCGGCGGTGTGCTGCGTGGGCTGCTGGTGGGGCTGCTGGTGGCCGCCCTGGCCCTGCCGCTCACCGGGCTGCAGCTGCATCACCCGGGTGCCACGCTGGGCCTGGCGTTGCTGGCCGCCCTGCTGTTCGCGTTCGCCGGGCTGATCAACGGCATCTTCGCCCGCACCTTCGATCACACCTCGGTGGTGGCCACCTTCGTGCTCACGCCGCTGATCTACCTGGGCGGTCTGTTCTACCCGGTGGAGCGCCTGGCCGAGCCGTGGCAGAGCCTGTCCCTGGCCAACCCCATGTACTACCTCATCGACGGTTTCCGCCATGGGCTGCTGGGTAGCGGGGCACTGCCCTGGACGACCACGTTCACCATGCTGGGCCTGGCCACGGTGATCACCGGGGCCGTGGCCTGGGCGCTGGTGGCGCGCGGGACACGGGTGAAGCCATGACGCGGACACGGAGTCATGACACGCCGCAA
Source organism: Aquisalimonas sp. 2447 (assembly GCF_012044895.1). Classification (NCBI taxonomy): domain Bacteria; kingdom Pseudomonadati; phylum Pseudomonadota; class Gammaproteobacteria; order Chromatiales; family Ectothiorhodospiraceae; genus Aquisalimonas; species Aquisalimonas sp. 2447. Next base: position 3,905,487 of record NZ_CP050695.1, on the reverse strand, counting down.
CAGCCGCAGGTGCGGGGTGCCTGCCCCGGCGTGGCGGCACCCATGACCAGCGGCGACGGGTTGCTGCTGCGGGTGCGCCATCCCGTCGGCGGGCTGACCCTCGAACAGGCCGAAGCCCTTGCCGCGGCGGCAGAGCGCCACGGCAATGGCCGGCTGGAACTGACCTCCCGCGGCAACCTGCAGCTTCGGGGCGTCACCCGGACAACCCTGACCGACGCCCAGACCGCCTTGATCCGTGCCGGCGTGGCGGATGCGGACCCGGAGCGCGAGGCGGTGCGCAATGTCCTCGCCGCCCCGGTCACCGATCTGGACCCAACGGCGGTGGCCGATGGCGCCCCCGTGGCCCGGGCCGTGGCGGATGCAGTGGCCGACCATCCGCGACTGCGCGGTCTGCCGCCCAAGACCGGAATCGTGGTCGATGGCGGCGGCACCCTGGGTGTCCCGGATGTCTACGCCGACGTGCGCCTGGACGCCGTGCCGGTGGCGCAGGGGGTTGCCTGGCGCGTTGGCCTGGCAGGGCGTGCGGCGGATGCCCGACCGGTGGGCACGATCGGCCCGCAGGATACGGCTGCAGCTGTCGTTGCGCTGCTGGAGGCGCTTGTCGACCTGGCCGGGGAAGGGCAACCGCCGCGCATGGCTACGGCACTGCTGGAGCGGGGCGAGGCGCCGTTCCGCCGCGCGCTGGCGCCATGGTCCGGCGATGTCGTTGCCCCGGAACCGGGCGACCGCCAGGCGCCGCGGGCCGCGGATGGCTGGCTGCAGGCGGAATTCCCGTTCGGCGCCCTGGAGGCCTGGCAGCTCCGGGGACTGGCGGTGCTGGCTCGTGAGCGACGCCTGGCGCCGGAGACGCCACCGACGCTCCGCCTGACCCCCTGGCGCAGTGTGCTCATCACCGGGATGGAGCCGGCCGCCGTCACCGCCTTGGGCGAGCTGGGCGCGATCACCGATGCCGCCGACCCCCGCCGCGGGCTGGGCGCCTGCGTTGGCGCACCCGGCTGCGCCTCGGCCACCACCGCTACCCGCGACGACGCCCTGGCGCTCGAGGCCGTGGCGCCGACCCTGCTGGCGGCCGGGGAGCGGGTGCATGTCTCCGGCTGCGGCAAGGGCTGCGGGGCGCCGGCACACGCGGGAGTGACCCTGGTGGCGGATGCCGGTTACTACGCCATGACCCTGACCGGGGGCGTGGCGCACGCCCCGGATTGGCCGCCCGCGCCGCCGGCCACGGTCCGCCGGCGGGTGGCGGCGCTGGACACCCTGTTTGCCCGGGAACGGCATGCGCCCCGGGAGTCCCTGGACGCATTCATCAGTCGCCTGGGCCGCGAGAGCGTGGTCCGGCGCGTGGAGGAGGAAACAACGCGTGTCTGAACTCGATTACATCCGCGACGGCCAGGCGATCTATCGCCAGTCCTTCGCCATCATCCAGGCGGAGGCGGACCTGGCGCGGTTTCCCGCAACCCTGCTGCCGGCGGTGGTGCGCATGATCCATGCCTGCGGCATGACCGACCTGGCCGCCGACGTGGGCTTCTCCACGGGCGTGGGTGATGCCGCAAGGCGGGCCCTTGCCGCCGGCGCGCCGATCCTCTGCGACAGCCAGATGGTGGCCCACGGCATCACCCGCGCGCGGCTGCCGGTGGACAACCGGGTGGTCTGCACCCTGCGCGACGAGGGCGTGCCGGCCCTGGCGGAGCAACTGGGCAACACCCGTTCCGCGGCGGCCATGGAGCTGTGGCGCGAGGATCTGGCGGGCGCGGTGGTGGCCATCGGCAACGCGCCGACGTCGCTGTTTCGTCTGCTGGAGATGCTGGATGCCGGTGCGCCGCGCCCGGCCGCGGTGCTGGGCATGCCCGTTGGCTTCGTCGGCGCGGTGGAGAGCAAGGAGTCCCTGGCGGCGTACGCGGCGGATCTCGACTACCTGACGGTGTTCGGCCGTCGCGGCGGCAGCGCCATGGCCGCCGCGGCGGTGAACGCCCTGGCAACGGAGCGGTGGTGACGCCATGGCGACAGAGACAGCAATCGAGGGCGGCCGGCTCTACGGCATCGGCACCGGCCCGGGCGACCCGGAACTCATCACCCTCAAGGCGGCGCGACTGATCGCCGCCGCCGACGTGGTGGCGTACTTCTGCAAACGGGGCAAGCGCGGCAACGCCCGCGAGATCGCCGACGCCCACATCGGCGCGGCGCAGCGCGAGGAGCCCATGGTCTATCCGGTGACCACGGAGCTGCCGCACACCTCCCAGGAGTACCGGGACCGGATCGAAGGCTTTTTCGACGCTGCCGCCGAGATGCTGGCCGGCCACCTGCAGGCGGGCCGGTCGGTGGTGGTGCTGAACGAGGGTGATCCCTTCTTCTACGGCTCGTTCATGCACGTCTACCTGCGGCTCAAGGACCAGTTCCCGTCCACGGTGATCCCCGGCGTGGCCTCGGTGATGAGCAGCGCGGCCCTGTTGCCGACACCGCTGACCATGCGCGATGACGTGCTCTCGGTGATCCCCGGCACGCTGCCTGATACGGCCCTGCGGGCGCGCCTGGACGGCGCCGACGCGGCGGTGATCATGAAGGTGGGGAGCAACCTGGAGCGCATCGTCGGGGTGCTGGAGACCCTCGGCATGAGCGAGCGTGCCTGGTACGTGGAGCGCTCCAGCATGGACGCCGAGCGGTTCTGCCCCCTGAGCGAGGCGGCCGTGGACAAGGCGCCGTACTTTTCCATGATCGTGGTGCCCGGCACCGGGGAGCGACGATGAGCGCGGGCTGGCTGCGCGTGGTCGGCAACGGGCCCGCCGGGCCCGACTGGGTGACGCCGGAGACGACGGCCACCCTGGCGCAGGCCACGGATCTGGTGGGCTACGGTCCCTATCTGACGCGGGTGGATAACCCCGGGGCGCGGCACCACGCCTCGGACAACCGCGAGGAGCTGGCGCGGGCGCAGCATGCCCTGGACATGGCGCGGGACGGCGGTCGGGTTGTCGTGGTCTCCGGCGGCGACCCCGGGGTGTTCGCCATGGCCGCGGCGGTGATGGAGGCGCTGGACGCCGATGATGAAGGACGCTGGGCCACCGTGGACGTGACGGTGGAGCCGGGTGTCTCCGCCATGCAGGCCGCCGCCGCACGCCTGGGCGCACCGCTGGGCAACGATTTCTGTGTCATGTCCCTGTCCGACAACCTCAAGCCATGGGCGCTGGTGGAACGGCGCCTGCGCCTGGCCGCGGAGGGGGACTTCGCCATCGCCCTCTACAACCCCATCTCCAGGGCTCGTCCCTGGCAGCTCGGCGCCGCCCTGGACGTGCTGCGCACGGTGCACGCACCGGCGACGCCGGTGATCCTGGCCAAGGCCGTGGGGCGCGGCGGGGACGAGTCCGTCCGCATCACCACCCTGGCGGACGCCGACCCCCGGGACGCCGACATGCGCACCCTGGTGCTGGTGGGCGCGTCCACCACGCGCGCGTTCCGGCACGGCGGCGTCACCCGGGTGTACACGCCGCGCTCCTATCCGGAGGTGGCGGGATCATGAAGGTATCTGCGCGCCGACGGACAGAGGGCACACACCGCGCAGCCCTACGTAGGGTGCATCTTGATGCACCGCGAACCCCGCGTAGGGTGGACCTTCAGGTCCACCTTCCACAGACATGCAAGCCACGGTGGCGCATCGACGCCGAATCGGTGGACCTGAAGGTCCACCCTGCGTCGACGCTTTTCTCGGCATCGAACAAGGCCCCATCGGTGCATCAAGATGCACCCTACGGGGGGTACGTCCTCGCCGCCGGCATCATGGATACGCCGGCCCCCACCCGGCGACGTGCACCGGCGCCGTCACCGCGCACCCGGGCGGCCATCGCCGCCACCCCAAGCACCCCCGCCAGGCCGACGCCCCCCGTAGGGTGCATCTTGATGCACCGCCAACCCCTCGTAGGGTGGACCTTCAGGTCCACCGATTCGGCATCGGTGCACCGCCATCGGCCTCGAACAACGCACCATCGGGGTATCAGTACCGCCCCGACGAGCCTAACCATGCCCCTCCAGCCACCGCACCACGTCGGCCGCCTCGCTGAATGCCGGCACCCCCTGCGGCTCCGGTGGACGCTGCACCATGACCACTGGAATGCCCCGCGCCCGAGCCGCGCCCAGCTTGGCGCAGGTGGCGTCACCGCCGCTGGCCTTGGAGACCATCACGTCGATGCCGTGGGCGTCCAGCAGGGCGGTCTCCTCGTCCAGTCGGAACGGCCCGCGCGCCTGCAGGTAGACCGCATCGGGCAGCGCCGGCGGCGGCTCCGGCGGGTCGATGGTCCGGATCACGTAATGCTTGTCCGGTGTACGCTGGAAGGCGGCGAGCCCCTGGCGGCCGGTGGTGACCAGCACCCGGTGGCCGAGCTCGCGCAGCGTATCGGCGGCGGCCTCCAGGTCGGGCACGGGCAGCCAGTGGTCGTCCGGCCTGGGCTGCCACTCCGGGCGCCGCAGGATGGCCAGGGGAATCTCCGTCGCCCGGGCGGCGGCCACGGCGTTGGCCGTCATCGTGGCGGCGAAGGGGTGGGTGGCGTCCACCAGGGCGTCGATGCGCGCCTCCCGCAGATACTGCGCCAGCCCGTCGACCCCGCCGAAGCCGCCGATGCGGTGCGGCAGGTCCGGAACCTCCGGCGCCCTGGTGCGGCCGGCCAGGGACACCTGGGCCTGGATGGTCGGGTGGTCGTCCAGTTGCCGAGCCAGGCTGGTGGCCTCACTGGTGCCGGCGAGGATGAGGACCTGCATGGTCGTGCTCCGTTGTCCGGGGCGGGCTCCCCGCGTGGCGGTCGGTCGCGGCAACAGCGTCTGCCGCGCAGACAACTCCCCGCCCCTGTGGGAGCGACGTCAGTCGCGACATTCGTGCATCGAGACAGACTCGTCGCTCCCACATTGGGGGGTTCGCGCTTCGGGAGGCATCATGTCTGACGTGACCCCCTGGCTCACCATTATCGGCATCGGCGAGGACGGCGTCGACGGCCTCCCGCGGGCGGCGCGGGACGCCCTCGCTGCCGCCGATACCGTCTTCGGCGGCGAGCGCCATCTGGGACTAATCCCGGCACATCCCGGCCAGGAGCGCATCGCCTGGCCGTCGCCACTGGACCGGGCCCTGCCATGGGTCACTGCCCGCCGCGGTCGGCCCACCTGTGTGCTCGCCAGCGGCGATCCCTTCTGGTACGGCATCGGCGCGACCCTGGCCCACCACGTCGAGCCGCAGGAAATCAGCGTCCACCCCGCGCCGTCGGCATTTACCCTGGCCGCCGCCCGCATGGGCTGGCCGCTGCAGCAGGTGCGCTGTCTGTCCGTGCACGGCCGCGCGCTGGACCGGGTGCGCCCGTGGCTCCACGACGGCGCGCGGTTGCTGCTCCTGAGCTGGGACGGCAGCACCGCGGCGGCGCTGGCCGGTCTGTTGCGGGAGGTGGGCTTCGGGGCGTCGGGGCTCACCGTGCTGTCGCACATGGGTGGCCCGAACGAGCAACACCGTCAGACCACCGCCCAGCAGTGGGCGGACGAGCAGACCGCTGACCTGAACACCATTGCCGTGGATTGTCGCGCTGGCGCCGGTGCGCGGGTGATCGCGGCGACCGCCGGCCGGCGGGATGACCTGTTCGCCCACGACGGCCAGATCACCAAGCGCGAGGTCCGTGCCGCCACCCTGGCCGCACTGGCGCCGGGGCGCGGTGAAGTACTCTGGGACGTGGGCGCCGGCTCCGGTGCCATCGCCATCGAGTGGATGCTGGCGGACCCCGCCAATCGTGCCGTGGCGGTGGAGCGCGACCATGCCCGTAGCGCCCTCGTTTCCGACAACGCCCGGACCTGCGGCGTGCCGGATCTCCAGTGCGTCACCGGCGCCGCACCGGATGCGTTGGCCGATCTCCCGCAGCCGCACGCGGTCTTCATCGGCGGCGGGCTGACCACGCCGGGCCTGCTGGAGCGCTGCCGTGAGGCCCTGCCGCCCGGCGGGCGACTGGTGGCCAACAGCGTCACCGTGGAGGGCGAGGCGGTGCTGGCGCGGGCGGCGGCGCAGTGGGGCGGTGAGCTCTCGCGGCTTGCTGTCAGCCGTGCGGAACCCTTGGGCGGATTCACCGGCTGGCAGCCCCTGCGGCCGGTGACCATCTGGGCGCTGGAGGTGGCGTGATCGCGCTGGGGGTCGGGTTCGGTAGCCGCTGTGACGAGGATGCGCTGGCGGAACTCGTCGCGGCCGTCCTCGCCGAGCTGGCGGCCGAGCACGACGTCTCCCCGCAAGGCGGCCTGCTCGCCACCGCCGCCCGCAAGTCCCGGAGCGGTCTGTTGGAGCCCGTCGCCGAGCGCCTGTCCCTGACGCCCGTGTACGCGGACGAGCAGGCCCTGGAGGCGTTGCAGTACGCCGTGCCCGGCCATTCCGCCAGGGCCCGGCGGGCGGTGGGTCTTGGTTCCGTGGCCGAGGCGGCGGCCATGGCCGTCCTGGGCGGTGATCGCCGCCTGATCGTCCCGAAGCGGCGCGGGGCCCTCGCCACCTGCGCCGCCGCCATCGGATCAGCAAGGAGGTGTTCATGACCGTCCATTTCGTCGGTGCCGGTCCTGGTGCCCCCGATCTGCTTACCCTGCGTGGTCGCGATCGCATTGCCGCCTGCGCGGTCTGTCTGTACGCGGGCTCCCTGGTGCCCGAGGAAATCCTGGCCCACGCGCCGGCGGAAGCGCGCCTGGTGAACACGGCGCCCATGACCCTGGACGCGATCATGGACGAGATCACCGCCGCCCACGCCCGGGGCCTGGACGTGGCGCGGCTGCACTCGGGGGACCTCTCCGTCTACAGCGCCGTGGCCGAGCAGTTGCGCCGGCTGGACGCCGCCGGCATCGACTACACGTTGACGCCGGGGGTGCCCGCCTTCTCCGCGGCGGCGGCGACACTGGGCTGTGAACTCACGGTCCCGGAAGTGGCCCAATCCCTGGTGCTCACGCGCACCCAGGGGCGGGCGTCGTCCATGCCGCCGAAGGAGACGCTGGAGGCGTTCGCCGCGACCGGGACCACCTTGGCCCTACACCTGTCCCTGCACGTCCTGGAGGACGTGGCGACGCGGCTAACGCCCTGGTACGGCGCCGACTGCCCGGCGGCGGTGGTCCTGCGGGCGAGCTGGCCGGACGAGACCGTGATCCGTGCGCCGCTGAGCGAGTTGGTGGAGGCGACGGCGTCGCTCACCATGCGGCGCAGTGCCCTGATCCTGGTGGGACCGGCCCTGGGGGCCACCGGCTTCCGCGAGAGTGCCTTGTATGACCCGAAGCACGTCCGCCGGTACCGCGGGCTGGACGAGGGACCGTAGGGTGCTGATGCACCGCGACGGCCCTGGATCGAATCACCCTGGTTGGCTGGCGTCGGGAAGGTGCATCAAGATGCACCCTACGGCTACTGTTAGGGTCTGGTACGGGAGTTCTGCTAATCTGACAAATCATGTATCTCACCGGCCTGTTATCATGGCCGGATTGGCACAGAATCAGGAGGAGCGGCGCCTTGAGCACCGAAGACGTATTCCAACGTCCGCTACAGGACCTGCGGATCTCGGTGACGGATCGCTGCAACTTCCGCTGCGTGTACTGCATGCCCAAGGAGCTTTTCGGGTCGGATTACCCCTTTCTGGCGCGCCGGGAGCTGCTGTCATTCGAGGAGATTACCCGGCTGACGCGGGTGTTCGCCGATCTGGGCGTGCGCAAGCTGCGCATCACCGGCGGTGAGCCCCTGGTGCGCAAGGACCTGCCGCACCTGATCGAGATGCTGGCGAACATCGACGGCATCGAGGACATCACCCTCACCACCAACGCCTCGCTGCTGCCCCAGCATGCCCAGGCGCTGGCCGACGCCGGCCTTAACCGTGTCACCGTCAGCCTGGACGCCATCGACGATGACGTCTTCAAGGCGGTGAACGACGTCAACTACCCGGTGCAGCCGGTGCTCGACGGCATCGAGGCGGCCTCGCGGGTCGGGCTGAATCCGGTGAAGGTGAACATGGTGGTCAAACGCGGCATGAACGAGGGCCAGATCGTGCCCATGGCGGAGTACTTCCGCCACACGTCGCATATCCTGCGCTATATCGAGTTCATGGACGTGGGCAACACCAACGGCTGGCGCCTGGACGACGTGGTCACCGCCGAGCAGATCCGCGACGAGCTCGACGCCGTGTGGCCCATCGAGCCGCTGGACCCCAACTACACCGGCGAGGTGGCCAGCCGCTACCGCTACCGCGACGGCGGTGGCGAGATCGGCATTATCTCCTCGGTGAGCGAGCCCTTCTGCAGCACCTGCACCCGGGCGCGGCTGGCCTCCCAGGGGCAGCTCTTCACCTGCCTGTTCGCCGGCCAGGGCCACGATCTGCGCACCCCGCTGCGCGACGAGAACGTGGACGATGCCCAGCTCGCCGCCATCATCCAGCGGATCTGGCGCAACCGCGAGGACCGCTACTCCGAGCTGCGCACCAACAACACCGCGCCCATCGAGGGCAAGCCGCTGCAGTGGAAGGTGGAGATGTCCCACGTGGGCGGTTGATGACCGCCTAGGCAGGCCGCATCCGATCCGCACCGGCTGGATGGAGCCCATCTGCGAGTTCGACCGGCGCACCTGGTTGCTGCGAGGCGGTGCCACGGTGAACGCCTGGAGGTCATCGGTAACCGCAACGTCAGTTCAGGCCGGCGTGACCGTCTTCGATTGCCGCAGGAGCTTCTGGATCTCCCGGGAGCAGGCCACCTTGCCCGTGGTGGCGAATCCTTCGTGGTTCCGTTCGATGTCCTCGAGGCGGTAGAGGTAGTTGACCATGAGCCCGTGGCTCTGGCGCAGCCCGTTATCAGAGGTGTCGGCCATCCAGTTGATGCGGTGGACCTCGGCGCCATTGCCCAGGTGGAAGCGGCTGACCGGGTTCACCGGCAGACCGGCTCCGTTCTTTTCCTTGACTAGGTAGCGGGCAACCAGCCGCAGTAGTGGCTTGTGCAGTTCCTTCTCGTGCTCGGACAGAACGCCGGGCAGGTCTTCCTCCCGCAGCAGCTCCGCAGCGCGCTGTTCGTGTTCATCCAGCGGCGGGTTTTCCTCCACCGCCCGCTCTTGGACCCACTGGGCGAATCCGGGGATGGGTGACAGGGTGACGAAGTGCTTGAGGTTGGGAAGCTCCTGACGGAGTTCCTCGACCACCTGCTTGATCAGGAAGTTGCCGAAAGAGATGCCGCGGAGACCGCTCTGACAGTTGCTGATACTGAAGAAGGTGGCGGTATCGGCGGTCTCGGCGTTCTCCAGCGCGCTGGCGTCGGGGTTGTCGGCCCCCAGGATGGGCTGGATCTGCTGCGGTAGTCCCCTGGTCAGTGCAACCTGCACGAAGATCAGCGGTTCGTCACCGGTGGCAGGGTGGAAGAAGCCGAAACAGCGGCGATCCGCAGGCGCGATCCGACGGCGCAGATCATCCCAGCTCTGGATGGTGTGCACGGCTTCGTAGGCGATGATCTTCTCGAGCACGCTGGCTGGTGTGTTCCAGTCAATGCGCTGCATGACCAGGAAGCCGCGGTTGAACCAGGAACGGAAGAGATCGATGAAATCGGCATCAACCGCTTCCAGCTCCGGTGCATCACGGGCAAAGCGCTGCAGGTCCGCACGCATCCGTACCAGCGCATAGGTGTGGCCCGGCGGGGTGTTGAGCCGCCGGAGCAGTTCCTGCCGTGGGGAACGGCTGGCGCGGTTCAGCGCCTGGGCGTTGCTGCCGTCCGGGTTCTCCGCGTAGCGCTGATAGGCCTCGGCGATGGCGTTGGCGTCCGGAGCGAAGCGTTCCGCCAGGCCCTGAAAGAACGCGCGCCGGTCGGGTTCCGTCAGCAGGTCGTAGGTGGTGAGCGCGTTCCGGGCCTGGGCGAGGTTGGCAACCTCGCTGTCACTGGCCAGAAGTGCCTGGCACTGCTCCAGGAGTGATGCCGCCTGGAGTCCCGGCGTGGCTTCGCCGGGCCGGATCCGGGTGGCGTAGCGCCTGGTCAGTGTTGTCAGCAGTTCGTTGAGAAAACGCCCTTGCGCCATGGGAAACCTGCCTTTGGGGCCCGTGTGCCTGCTCCTTACTATATCCCCTTTTTCCGGTGGGCACGCGCTAAAACCCCGTCTCACTTGTATTAAGGTCCTTCTCCGACGATGCACTGAGGGAGGGCTGCCGATTCTCAGTACGTGCGTACCGCTGACGCGACGCTTGGTGTCCACTACGAGGAGCAGGAAGCAGCCGAAAACGGCGTCGGCGAGATCGCGGCGTTCATGCGTCAGCCCGATGCTGAAGCCTACGCCGAGGCCAACGACGGCGTCGTCCGTTCCCTGGCGGGCCTGACGGACTGAGCCGCCTGCATGCGCGGTCGGTCATGCTCCGCGACGCCACCGTTGGGTGTCGCCGGAAATCGAAGACGTTGAGTACACCCTGCCGGTAGACCCTGGGTGTTGGAGGGTGATCATCAGGGGGCGGTCCAACCGGACCACCCCCTGATATTGTTTTATGGGAACTGTGCGAGCCGTCTACTCGGTAAGGTAGTCATTGAAGATAACCGAGACCCTGTGCTCGCTGGACGCCCAGTTCGGCACATTGATTTCCTGGGGGTTGTCCGCATCCCCGCGAGGCTGACTGACCAGGGATATGGTCCCGTCCGGCGGTGTGGTCGCCGGCATGTAGACGTCCACACCGGTCTGGAAAGCCTGATCGGGGAACCAGTCCAGCAGGTTGAGTGAAGAAACGGCCGGCTCGCCCTCGCTAAGGAGACGAATAATAATAACGACTCCTTTTTGAAACGTAAAAGAATAAATGGTTCTTTTCCAGGTGTGTCAGTCGTTATGCCCCGCAGAGGAGGCAGTCGGTGGCGCTCCCAATGGTGCTGCCCGGACGTTGCCTCTGACCGCTGCAGGGATTACCTTCCGGGTTTCCGCCGCGTTTCGGCCAGTCTTTGTCTTCACTGCCAGGGAGCCCCCTTGCCGATGTTCCTCAATGCCTACCATTCCTTTGATGGCTCGGTGGTCCGGATCTCCGCGGAGCAGGCCAGCCGGTTCGCCAAGGAGGTGGCAGGGGATTTCAATCCGATTCACGATGCTGAGGCGCGGCGCTTCTGCGTGCCCGGGGATCTGCTGTTTGCGCTGGTGGTGGGTTACTACGGGCTGTCCGAGCGCATGACCTTCCGGTTCCGCGGCATGGTGGGGCGGGATGTGCCGCTGCATTTTCCCGACACGGATGCGGATGCGTTTACGGTCACGGATGACCAGGGCCGGGCGTACCTGGAGGTGGAGCGGGCCGGTGCCGGGCTGCGGGAGGCCGCGACGGCGGAGGCGTTCGTGCGTCGCTACACGGCGTTCTCCGGTCGCAACTTCCCGGAGTTCCTGGAGCCGCTGATGCGTAACGCGGGGATGATGTTCAACCCGCAGCGCCCGCTGGTGCTCTACGACAGCATGGCCTTCACCCTGGAGGCCACCCCGACGCCGGGCCTGGACATGGACCTGGACGACTCCACCCTGAATGTGGACGGCAAGCGTGGCGAGGAATGGCTCCGGTTCCGCATCACCGATGGGGGCGAGGCCATCGGCGCCGGCTGGAAGAAGGTGGTGATCAGCGGCCTGCAGCCTTGGGACGAGGAGCAGATGAGCGCCTTCATCGACGCCTACACGGCCCGCCGCGCGAGTTTCCGGACGACCGACTGACGCCGCTGTTGCCTTGATGAAGGAACGACCCCCTGGCATGGCGGCGGCACCAGGAATAGGATGGTATAACATTGCCTATCGCCAAAGGTGCTGCCATGGCTGACCGCATTCCTGTGACGGTTCTCACCGGCTTTCTCGGCGCAGGCAAGACGACCCTGCTGAATCGTATTCTCGGCGAGAATCACGGCAAGCGCATTGCCGTGATCGAGAACGAGTTCGGCGAGGTGGGCATCGACGACGCTCTGGTTGTCAACGCCGACGAGGAAGTCTTCGAGATGAACAACGGCTGCATCTGCTGCACCGTGCGCGGGGATCTCATCCGTACCCTGACCACCCTGATGCGCCGCCGGGACCGCTTCGACGCCATCCTGATCGAGACCACGGGGCTCGCCGATCCCGGGCCGGTATCCCAGACCTTCTTCATGGACGATGACATGGCCGAGCAGTTCCGCCTGGACGCCGTGGTCACCCTGGTGGACGCCCGGCATGCGGGACCGCACCTGGATGACGGGGGCGAAGCCTGCGAGCAGATCGCCTTCGCCGACGTCATCGTGCTGAACAAGACCGACCTGGTCACCGCCGCGGAGCTGGATTCGCTGGAGCAGCGGCTGCGTGCCATGAACGCGGTTGCCCGCATCCACCGGGCAAGCCAGGCCGACGTGCCCATGGACGCGATCCTGGACGTGGGCGGCTTCGAACTGGACCGGGTGCTGACCTGGAAACCGGACTTCCTGGATCCGGAGTACCCCTTCGAGTGGGGGGGTCTACAGCATGCCCGTCGGTGAACATGTGCTGACGCTGGCGGCCGGGGCATCCGGCACCCGTGGCCCGGTACCTCTGGGAGGGGGCGCTGCTCGCCCTGGCACCGAACCGAGACGGCACCCGGCTCGCGGCCGGGCTGCAGGAGGCCGGGGTGCACTACTGGCATCTGGACAGCGGCGATGAGCTGTACATGCGCGGATATGCCACCAAGGTCCGGGAGTTGAGCTGGGATCCGGACGGGCGCTACCTGGCCACGGGCGGGGGCGCGTCCCTCGTCATCTGGGATTGTGGCGGCGACGGCCCAGCCGGCACCGAGCCCATGGTGCTGGACCTGCACGTCAAGCCGATCTGGGCGCTTGCCTTTGCACCCCGGGGGCAGGCCATTGCCAGCGGCAGCCGCGACGGTTCGGTGGTGGTGCTGGATCCCACCGCCACGACACCGGCGGCCACCCTGTTGCGGGACAGCGAGGTGACCGGTCTGGCGTGGCGGCCGGATGCCAGTCGGGTCGTGTTTGCCTTCGCCGACGGGCACCTGGCGGCCTGTCCCGGGGGCGTGGCGGCATGAGCCGCTCCGTCCCGGTCACGCTCCTGACAGGATTCCTGGGGGCGGGGAAGACCACCCTGCTCAACCAGTTGCTGCGTGATCCGTCCCTGGCGGACACCGCCGTGGTCATCAACGAGTTCGGCGACGTGGAACTGGACCACTGGCTTGTGGAGGGGGGCGACGACGAGATCATCACCCTGGGCCAGGGGTGCATCTGCTGTACCCTGCAGGGCGACCTTGCCGGCAGTCTCCGGGGGTTGTTGCGCCGCGCCGCCCGGGGCGAGATTCCCGCCTTCCGCAGGATCCTGGTGGAGACCTCCGGGCTGGCGGACCCCGGGCCGGTGGTCCAGGTCCTGCGGCGTGATCCGCTGCTGGCCGTGGAGACGCATCTCGACGGCATCGTCACGCTCATCGACGCCGAACACGGCGAAGCGACCCTCGCGGCGCACGAGGAAGCCCGGCGACAGGTCGCCATGGCGGACCGCATCCTGCTGACCAAGGCGGACCGTGTGACCGCCGACGCGCTGGCCGCGCTGGCGACCGCCCTGCGGGCGCGGGAGCTGCACGCCCCGATCACCCACCGCCACGGGGGAACCGCGCCTGCGGCGGATATCCTGGCCACCGGCGCCTCCGCCGGCGCACGCGACTGGTTGCAGATAAAGGGGCTGGAATCCGCGAGCGTCGTCCCGAGCGTGACGCCCCCGGTGTATGCATCCGCGGCCGGTCCCCCGGAAGCGCACCGGCATGACGGCATTGCGACGGTGTCCCTGACCACGGACGCGCCCATGGCGCCGGAGGATCTGGAAGCCTTCCTGGACTCCGTCTGTGAGTCCCACGGGCAGCGCCTGCTGCGGCTCAAGGGCATGGTGGCCATCCGCGGCCTGGAGACGACCCCGGTGGTGGTGCACGCGGTGCAAGGCATGCAGTACCCGCCCGAGCGGCTGGCGGCCTGGCCCGAAGGTGTCACCGGCACCACGCTGGTCTGTATCGGCGAAAACCTCCGCCGGGATGCCCTGGAGGATCTGTGGCGTTACGCGGTCAGTCGGACGCCGCCTCCAGCGCCTCCGCAATGACCCGGGCGTTGTGCTCCATCATGGCCACGTAGGTGGGTGCGGGGCCGTCCGCCGGAGAAAGCGCATCGGAGTAGAGGTTCGGCCCCACGGTCATGCCGCCTTCCTCGGCGATGCGATGCAGCAGTCGGGCGTCGGTGAGATTGTCCGGCAACAGCGCCGCCACCCGCTCCGCCCGCACTGCCCGCACCAGTTCCGCCACGTCTGCCGCGGACGGGTCGGCATCCGTGCTGAGTCCCCGTAGTGACAGGAATTCCACGCCGTAGGCGTCCTCGAAATAGCCGAACGCCGCATGGCTGGTCAGGATGCGGCGGCGATCCCCGGGAATGTCTGTCAGCGTCCGGCGGATGCGGCCATCCAGTGCCTCCAGCGCCTGCAGGTACGCCTCCGCCCGCTCGGCGTAGACCTCGGCATGGTCCGGATCGACGCGTTGCAGGCCGTCGCGGATGTTGTTGACATAGATCCTGGCACGGGCCGCATCCAGCCAGGCGTGCGGATCGGTATCGCCGTGACCTTCCCCATGGCCGTGGTCATGGCTGTGACCATGGTCATGCTCCCCCGCATGGGCATGGTCCGACGCCTCGATGGCGGGGACGCCATCCGTGGCCGTCACCACGTGGGCGTTGCCGTCGGCTGCCTCCAGTAGGCGGTTCATCCAGCCCTCGAAGCCGAGCCCGTTGCGCACCACCAGGTCCGCCGCCGCAATGCGCCGCGCATGCTGGGGCGCCGGTTCGAAGGCGTGGGCATCACCATCCGGTCCCACCAGGGTGGTCACGGTGGCGCGATCGCCGGCGACTTCGCGGGTCATGTCCGCGACGATGGTGAAACTGGCCACCACTCTGACCTCGCCGGCGGAAAGCGGTGTGGTCTGAGCCGAGAGCAGAAGCAGGATAATCGCACGTCGCATGGGGATCAGGCCTCCAGATGGCGGCGCAGGTGTAGCCGCGTGATCAGTCCGCCATGGGTGCCCAGCATCACCGAGGCGGCGTAACCGCAGCCGGCGACCAGCACCACGGCGGGTCCCGATGCCGCGCCCAGGTGGTAGGAGAGCAGCAGCCCGATCCAGGCACTGGCCAGCGCCAGGGCAACGGCCACGGCCATCAGCCCGCCCACGGTGCTGGCCCAGTACCGCGCGGCCGCCGCCGGCAGCATCATCAGCCCCACGGCCATGAGCGTGCCCAGGGCATGAAAGCCCGCGACCAGGTTGATCACCACCAGCCCCAGGAACAGCCCGTGGTAGAGCCCCCCGGGGCTGCCACAGGCGCGCAGGTACTCCGGGTCCAGGCATTCCGTCACCAGGGCGCGAAAGAACAGCGCCAGCAGCACGACGGTGCCGCTGGCCACGCACGCCACCAGCAGCAGCGCGGGATCGTCCACCGCCAGCAGGTTGCCGAACAGCACATGCATCAGATCGGTGCTGGAGCCCCGCACGGAGATGATCAGCACACCGACGGCCATGGCGATCAGGTAGAAGGCGGCGAAGCTGGCATCCTCGCGCTGGCCCGTGAGGCGGTGAACGCTGCCGGCCAGCAGGGCCACCAGCAGGCCGGCGAGCAGCCCGCCGGCGGTCATGGCCAGTACCGAGAACCCGGCAACCAGAAAGCCGATGGCGACCCCCGGCAGCACGGCGTGGGCCATGGCGTCGCCCACCAGGCTCATGCGGCGCAGGACCAGCAGCACCCCCATGGGGGCGGCGCCCAGCCCGACGGCCAGGCAGGCGACCAGCGCCCGGGCCATGAACCCGAACTCGGTGAACGGCTGGGCCAGCAGCTCCCCCATCACGCCGCCGGCTCCACGTGGCAGACGCCGGCGCTGTCGTCCCACGCCTCGGACATCTGCCGGGCGCGGAACAGGTGCTCGGCGCGCAGAACCCGGTCCGTGGGCCCCCAGTCCACCACCGTCCGCGCCATCAGCAGTGTCCGTGGGAAGTGGGCCCGCACCTGCTCGAGATCGTGCAGCACGGCGATCACCGTGCGGCCCTCCCCGTGCCAGCGCGCGACGACGTCCAGCAGATCGGCCGTGGTGCGTGCATCAATGGCGTTGAAGGGCTCGTCCAGGAGGATCACATCGGCCTCCTGGACGAGCACCCGCGCGAACAGCACGCGCTGGAACTGGCCCGCCGACAGCGACGCGATCGGGCGCCTAGCGAAACCGGCAAGCCCCACGGCGGCGAGGGCGTCCGCCGCCCGTCGGCGCTGTTGGCGCGACACCCCGCCGAAGGCGCCCAGCCGTTGCCAGAAACCAAGTTCCACCAGGTCCTGGACGCGGACCGGAAAGCTGCGGTCAATCGCCGCCTGCTGGGGCAGGTAGGCAATCTGTCCGCCGTCGAGCCGGCAATCCACCTGGCCCGCCTCCGGGCGGAGCAGACCAGCGATGGTCTTGAGCAGCGTGGTCTTGCCGGCGCCGTTCGGGCCCACCAGCGCCGTCAGCGAACCGGGCGCGAACGCGCCGTCCACGTGGTGAACCGCCGGATGACGGTGGTAGCAGACGGTCAGGTCCCGAAGCTGTACTGCGGCTGTCACGATGCACTTATCCCATGGCCCAGCGTACGCCGACCCAGAGCATCCCCAGCAGTGGCAGGATACAGGCCAGCCTGGCGATGGCCGGCAAGCCGAGGTTGGTGACGCGTAACGGGTTTCGGTCAGTCATGCGGATCTCCAGTATTGTTATAGTATAACATTTTATCTTTGCCCCGCACAATTTAGACTGCAGGCATGCACCCCTGCAGCCACGACAGCGCCATTGCCGCGGCCGACCGAGACCTCCGTGCGCGGGTCATCGGAGGTTGTCCGTGACCCCCGGCCTCGTGGCCGCGGTTATCGGCATCGGTCTGTTGCACGGCATCCTTCCGGACCACGGTTGGCCCATTGCCGCCACCTATGCCCTGCGGCAGCGACGCCGGTACCTGGCCGGTGTCATTGCGGCGCTGGTGATCGGGGTTGGCCACCTGTTGAGCAGCATTGCCCTGGTGCTGGTCTTCCTGCTCGTGGCCGACGCGTACGCTCTCCACGAGGCGGGCTGGCTGCCCGTGGTGGCCGGGGCGCTGCTGGTGGCGCTGGGTCTCTGGGAGCTGGCTCAGGCCCGGCGGGGGCACGGTCACGGGCATCATCACCATGGCACCGGCCCGTTGGCGCGCCTGCATGCCTGGGCGGCGGCCCGGCTCGGGCGTCCGCAGGACAGGGGGCTGGGCCAACTGGCGGTGGTGGCGATCCTGCTGGGCATCGCCCACGAGGAGCCGATCCAGATCCTGGCCATCTGCGCGGGCACGACCCACTGCCTGAGCCTGATGGTGATCTACTCGCTGGCGGTGATCGTGGCGCTGCTGGTCCCGACGCTGCTGTTGATTGTCGGCTACCAGCGGCACAAGGCCGTGGTGGAGCGTTACATGCCGCATCTGGCGGTGCTCACCGCAGTGATCCTGATCGCCGTGGGGTTGTGGTTCATGGTGGGGTATGGCGGCGGGTAGACCGGCGGTGCCGGGGGTGGCCCGGCACCGCACGGGAGCATCGGGGGCAGGTTCAGCCCCGCTCGTAGGTGCCCACCAGCCGGTTCATGCCGAGAATGCTGGGTTCGACGCGCTCGAGCAGCTGCCACATGTTCAGCCCCGACTCGAGCTCCGGCGGCTCGCTGAGGGCCAGCACCCAGAAGTAGTACTGGTGCACGTCGTGGCCCTCCGGCGGCATGGGGCCGCCGTAGCCCTGGTTGCCGAAGTCGTTGGGACCGGAGGCGTAATCCTCGGTGCCTTCAGCCAGGTTGTGCACCGAGGCGGGGATGTTGTAACTGACCCAGTGCACGAAGCCGTAGGTGCCCCGGTCGGTGACCAGCGGCGCATCCGGGTCATGGCAGATGATGGCGAAGGACTGCGTGCCGCTCGGTGCCCCGCTCCAGGACAGGGCCGGGGAGACATCCTCACCTTCACCCGTGTGTTTCTTCGGAATCGCCTCGCCGTGATCGAACGCCGGGCTGATCAGCTGCATGTTGGATAGTGCGAATCCCATGGGGTTCCTCCTCTGTTGGTCCTCATCGCGTGCACTCAGGATAAGACCTGCCGGGCGGTCGGGAAAATCCGCCGCCGCCCACTCAATTCCAGCCCGGCGCCCACTTGCCGCCGTCGCGCAGTTCCCGCCAGGGCAGTCGTTGCCGCTTGCGGGTAAGCACGGCCTCCAGCAGTACGTCCAGGACATGCCCGTAGCGATCCCGGAAGACCTGGACCACCAGGAAGTGCTTTTCCCGGCCTTCCGGGATCAGCGCCGTCCACTTGCTCTGTTCCAGCTTGTCGGGGTGCACGGACGGCATGCTCAACCCTCCCCGGGGATCGCCATGGCAATGGTTGCCTGGAGCACTCGCCCGAACGGGCCTCGCCCGTCGAACAGCGCTGTCTCCACCAGCCCCATCCCCGTCTCCTGCATGTGGCTGCGGGAATCCAGGCCGACCCATTGGCCCTCGGGAGGCCGGTGCAGGTAGAGGGTGACGTCGGTATTGATGCTGCCAAGGCGCTCACCCAGTTGCAGCTGCCCCACGCCATTGCCGAAATCGCACAGGGTAGCGGCGGCCACCAGGGAGTCCGTGCTCTGTTCGGCCACCAGGGGCAGCGGCAGTCGCATCCACACCCTGCCGTGCCCGCCGCCCTGCGCACCGGCAAGCACCACGGCTTCAGCCGTGGTGTGGAAACCGTGGGGGCTGTAGCGTCGGCCCCAGCCCGCGGCATCCGACAGGCTCGCCGCCTCACTGGCGGCGGGCGGGACGTCCTCCGATGCCGGGAAACGGCCATGTTCCGGCACCGGGATTGACGACTGTTCCAGGAACAGGCCGCTGGCGCGGGTGACCTCCGTGTCGCCGGTGAACAGGCTCACCTCCAGCACCTGGAGCCGCTTTCCCGGACGTACCAGGCGGGTTTCCGCACGCAACGGTGCCTGCGGGACGGGCCGGAGTAGATCCACCGTCAGGCGTGCCAGCCGCAGGCCGGCGCCGGCAGCTGCTTGCGTCAGAGCGTGGGCAGCAAGCCCGGTGACCGGGCCGCCGTGGAGATAGTCCGGATTCCAGGGGCCGCGGGCCGCGTCCGTGGGCAGGAACAGCTCGCCGTCGCGCAGAAACAGTGCAGGTGTCATGGCCACTCTTGGTTATTCCATCGGTTGTGATGCATCTTGGCAGCACCATGCCCGGTCGCAAAGCCGGCGGCAATCATGCCGGCCGGCGCCGGGTGGAACCCAACCCGCGGCGCATCGTGCCCGCGTCCGGCCCTCGAGGTGCATCTTGGCCGATCTGCAGTTGGAAAGGTACTACGGGAAGGAACTGGAGCAGCGCCTGGATGCCATCGCCCGGCTGCGCATGACCGTCTTCCGGGAATGGCCCTATCTCTACGAAGGAGACGAGGCGTACGAACGCAAGTTTCTGGATATCTACGTCCAGTCGTCGCGTTCCTTCGCGCTGGTCGTGCTGGACGGCGACCGGCCGGTCGGGGTGACCACGGCCATGCCCCTGAACGACGAGGAGCCGGAAATCCGCAAGCCGTTCGTGGATGCCGGAATCGATCCGGGGCAGGTGTTCTACTTTGCCGAATCCGTGCTGTTGCCCGGCTATCGCGGCCAGGGGCTGTATCGCCGCTTCTTCGAGGAACGCGAGAGCCACGCCCGTTCCTCCGGCGACTACGCGCTGGTTACATTCTGCGCCGTCCAGCGCTCGGTTGACCACCCTTTGCGGCCGGCTGATTACCAGCCGCTCGACCCCGTCTGGCGGCATTTCGGCTTCCAGCCGCGTGCCGACCTGGTGGCCTATTTCCCCTGGCCCGATGTGGGTGAGACGGAGGAAACGGACAAGCCCCTTCAGTTCTGGGTCAAGCCGTTGCCTTGAAGGGCCGGGCAATCGCTCGCCGCCGGTGCCACTGTACCGAACCGGTCACGCTGCCCGTTCCAGCTTGCCCTGCCTGCGGTTGCCGTCCCAGGCCAGCAGGGCGGGTGTCAGTAGGACGGTAATGAACGTGGACACGGCCAGGCCGCCGACGATGGCCGTGGCCAGCTGCATCCAGAACTGCCCCGAGGGGGCGCCGAAGAACAGATCCCGGGTGAGGAAATCCACGGTCATGCCGAACACCATGGGCAGCAGACCGACGATGGTGGTGATGGCGGTGAGCAGGACCGGGCGCAGGCGCTCGGTGCCGGCGCGCACCGCGGCCTCAGTGGGGCCGAGGCCGTTGCGCCGGTGTTCGTTATAGGCGTCGATGAGCACGATGTTGTTGTTCACCACGATGCCGGCCAGTGCCATGATGCCAATCCCGCTCATGACGATGGAGAAGGGTTCCTGACGAATCAGCAGCCCCAGGAGCACGCCGGCGAAGGAGAACACAATGGCGGAGAGCACCAGCAGGCCCTGAAAGATGCTGTTGAGCTGAGTGAGTAGCACCAGGAACATCAGGAAGATCGCCACCACGAACGCGACGATCAGGAATTCCAGCGCCTCCTGCTGGTCTTCCATTTCGCCGGCGAAGCGCACGTCCACCTGGTCCTCCAGCCCGGAGGCGTCGATGGCCTCCTACAGCGTCGCGAGTTCCGCGGTCACCGTGGTTCCCGGAGCGATGCCGGCGGAGACCGTCTGGACGTTGCGGCCGTCCACCCGGTTGATCACCGAGGGTGCCGGTGCCGCCTCCAGGCTGACGAAGTTGGTCACGGGCATCATGCCGCGCTGGGTGGCAATGCGCAGCTCCGCCAACTGGGCGAAAGTCCGGTCTTCCACCGGGTAGCGCAGCCGGATGTCCACCTCGTCCGGGGCGAAATCCGGCAGGTAGGAGCCGAGCAGCAGGCCGTTGGTGAGCAGCTGCACGGTGTTGCCCAGGGTGGTGATGTCCACGCCGTAGCGGGCGGCCTGCTCCCGGTCCACCCGCATGCGGATCTCTGGTTGCGGCGTCGGCACGTCACTGGCGACATCCACGAAGGTGCCCTGTTCCGCCATCAGTGCCTGCAGTTGCCGTGACGCCTCCGGCAGCCGCTCGCGGTCCCGCGCCGAGAGCTCGATCTGCACCGGGCGCGCCGCCCCGGGCCCGGATTGCTGTTCCTCGACCTGGATGCCGAGACCCGGTATGTCGTCGGTGGCGTCGCGGATGCGGTCGAGAATCGCGGCGGCAGGCTCCCGGGCCCGCCAGTTGTCGAAGTCGATCTGAATGGTGCCGATGATATCCGGCGCCAGGTTGGCCCCAAGGCGCGCCTCGACCGAGCCGATGGTCCGGGCGTAGACGCGATCCACGCCCTCCTGGCCGATAACCCGATCTTCCACCAGCCGCACCAGGCGGTCCGACTCCTGGACCGACAGATTGCCGTCAGCCTGGATCTGGATCTGTGCGCGCTCCGGCTCCACCGCCGGGAAGAAGTTTACGCCCTTGCCCAGTGCACCATAGACGGCAAACGCGCCGAGCAATACCAGCAGGCTGAGTCCGACGGCAAAGCCCGGGCGTACAACCATATAGCGCAGTGCCCGGTGGTACAGTCCGGAGCCGGCGGTGGTCTGCGCCGGTGCCAGCGGTGATCTGCCGCCCGGGAACAGCGAGCCCACCACCGGCACGAATACCAGGGCCATGAGCAGCGAGGCGGTCAGGGTGACGATCACCGTGGCCGGCAGATAGCGCATGAACTGTCCGGCGGTGCCAGGCCAGAACAGCAGCGGGATGAACACCGCCAGGGTGGTTGCCACCGAGGCGATCAGCGGCCAGGACATGCGCTGTGCGGCGGCAAGAAATGCCTGCCGCCGCTGGCGGCCTTCCTCCCGGTAGCGCTCGGCAAGCTCCACGACGACGATGGCGCCGTCCACCAGCATCCCGATCACCAGGATCAGCGCGAACAGCACCACGATGTTCAGGGTGAAACCCAGCAGGTTGATGGCCAGAATCCCGGCCAGGAAGGAGCTGGGAATGGCAATGGCCACCAGCAGTGAGGCGCGCAGCCCCAGGGCCAGGATGACGGTGAGCATCACCAGCACGATGGCGGTGATGACGTTGTTCTCCAGATCGCCCAGCAGCGTCTGGATATCGTCGGCCTGGTTCTGCAGGTAGTCCACGCGCACGGCGTCCGGCCACTCCCGCTGCATCTCCTGCACCGTGGCCTGAACCTCGGCGACGGTGTCGATAATGTTGGCGCCGGAGGCCTTGCTGATATCCAGCCCGATGGTGGGCTGGCCCTCGATGCGGGCGAAGCTGACGGGATCCTGGAAGGTCTGCCGGACCTCGGCCACGTCGTGGACTCGCACCACGGCGGTCTCCGTCACCTGCACCGGCATCACCAGCACGTCCGCCACCGACTGGATGGTCCCGGGGATGGAGACTCCGATGCGGCCGGAGCCCGTGTCGAAGGCGCCGGCGGTGACCAGCTGGTTGTTGTCGCGGACGGCCTGGCTCACTTCCTGCGGCGAGATGCCGTGGGACTGCAGCGCCAGGGGGTCGATGATGACCTCCATCAGGTCTTCCCGCGCCCCGGAGATCTCCGCTTCCAGAACGCCGGAAATGGACTCCAGGCGCTCCTCCAGCTCCCGACCAATGCGGATCAGCTCCCGTTCGGGCACATCGCCGGAGAGGGCGACGGTGAGGATGGGAAACAGCGACAGATCGATCTCGCGCACTGACGGGACATCGGCGCCCGCGGGCAGATCCGGCGTGGCGCTGTCGGTCTCGTCGCGGACGCTCTGCAGGGCCGCCTGGTGGTCGAAGCCCGGATCGAACTCCAGGGTGATGGTGGCGAATCCCTCGCCGGCCTGGGCATCCATGCGCCGCAGCCCCGATATGGACTGCAGCCGGCGCTCCAGGGGTTGCACCAGCAGCCGGGCGCTGTCCTCCGCGGAAATGCCGGGATACGAGACATTCACCACGAAGAACGGGATGTCGATCTCCGGGGCCGCCTCCTTGGGCACCGTGACGTAGGAGTAGCCGCCGGCGAGGACGATCAACACCAGCAACAGCATGACGGTGCGTACCCGGCTGAAGATCGCCGCCAGCATCGCGTGCACTAGCGGCGCTCCTCGCCGGGGCGGGCGTAGTCGCCCGGTGTCTCGTTCACCTCCACCTGCTGGCCGGGGCTGAGCAGGCCGCGGCTGATGGTGACAACCCGGGCCTGCTCCGGCAGGCCGGTGACCCACACGCCGTCCGCCCGGGCACGGATCACCTCCACCGGGGTAAAGGCAATGCGGTCGTCCTCGTCAACGGTCTGCAGGCCGATGCGGCCCCGGGCGTCCAGCCGAATCAATGCCGGCGATATACGGTGGGCGTCCACCGTGTCCGTGGGGACGACCACCTCGGCGCTGAGCCCTGAAGGCAGGGCCAGGTCGCTGTTGTCCACCTCGATTTCCACCCGGAAGGTCCTGGTGGAGGCGTCGGCCACCGGGGCGATGTAGCGGATGCTGCCCTCGCGATGGCCGCCACCGATGAAGTCCACCCGCGCCGGCATGCCCGTGCGCAGCCGCGGCGCCGCTGCCTGGTGCACATGGATCACCGCGATCAGGGGGTCGTTGTCGACGATTTGCAGGACTTCGCCGCCCATGGAGACATACGCCCCCAGATCGGCGTCGATGCGGTTGACCACCCCGCTGATGGGCGCGCGCAGGGTGGTGTTGTCGATCTCCAGCTCAATCGTTCGCAGCTCGGCGCGTGCGGCTTCCAGTTCCGCCAGCCGTGTCTGCGCCTCGGTGCGGGAGACAAACCCGTCCTCGACCATGTCCATGGCGCTGTCGTAGTTGCGCTGGGCGGAGGCGAGCTGGGCCCGGGCCCGCGCCAGGCGAGCCTGGCGGTCGTCCGTGGAGAGCCGGCCCACCGCCTCGCCACGCTCGACCCGGGTGCCGGTGCTGGTCATCTCCTCGACAATGCCGTCGGTGCGCGCCCGCAGGACGGCCACCTGGTTGGGCTCCACGTCGCCGTACAGAACCACTTCCCGGGTCACCGGTTCCGCCTGGCTGGTGCTCACCGCCACCGAGGGGGGTGGTGGAGTTTCACGCTCGGCGACCGGGGCATGATCGCGGGTCAGCATGCCGCTGCCGATCCACACGGTGAGCAGCACGACGATGGCGACGAACACCAGTGTGGTGGAGTTGAGAAACCTGGAGCGGAGTCCCTGGGCCGAAGCCATGCGCTGGTCCTGTACCGATGGCGTCACCCGGCCGCGTCCACGATAACCGGTGCGACCGGCGAACGTCTTACTGTAGCGCAGAGGTAACCAGAGTTGTCTACCCCGTGGTCTACCAGGTATCGATCATGGGCCGTCGCTTGCCCCGACGCGGCTCGGGCGGTCGCGTCGACTCCAGGCCCCGCAGGATCCAGTGGCGGGTGTCGGCGGGATCGATGACCGCGTCGATCTCCAGCGAGGCCGCCATGCTCACGGCCTTGCCGCGCTCGTAGGCCTCCGCCACCAGGCGCTCGTAGAGGTCCTGGCGCGCCTCTTCCGTGGGTTCGGCGTCGAGTTCCTTGCGATAACCGAGCTGCACCGCACCCTCGAGGCCCATGCCACCGAACTCGCCGGTGGGCCAGGCAACGTTGAACACCGGCGTGTGGAAGGAGCCCGCGGCCATGCCCTGCGCACCCAGGCCGTAGCCCTTGCGTAGCACCACCGTGAACACCGGGATCTGCAGGCTGGCAGCGGTGACGAACATGCGGCTTGTGTGGCGCACCAGTCCACTCTTCTCCGCCTCCGGTCCCACCATGAAGCCCGGGGTGTCGCACAGGCTCACCAGGGGCAGGTCGAAGGCGTCGCACAGTTGCATGAACCGTGCTGCCTTGTCGGCACCGGCGGCGTCGATGGCCCCGCCCAGGTGGCGCGGTTCATTGGCCAGTAGCCCGAACGGCTGACCCTGGATGCGGATGAAAGCGGTGATCATGCCCGGCGCGAATGTCGGTCGCAGCTCCAGCACGCTGTCGGTGTCCGCCATGGTGGCGATCACGGCACGCACATCGTAGGAGCGCTTGCGGTCCTCCGGGACACCGTGGCGCAGCCAGCGCTGGTCGGCGGCGTCCCAGCCGGGCAACGCGCCCTGGAAGTAGGCGAACAGGCGCTGAGCGGTGGCCACGGCCTCGGTCTCGTCGGCCACCAGGCAGTCCACCACGCCGTTGGGCACCTGGTCCGCCATGGGCCCCACCTGCTCGGGGGTAAAGGTGCCCAGGCCGCCGCCCTCGATCATGGCCGGCCCTGCCATGCCCAGGCTGGCGTTGCGGGTGGCGATGATGAGATCACTGCAGCCGGCCAGCACGGCGTTGCCGGCGAAGCAGCGACCATTGACCACGGCGATGCGTGGGGCCAGGCCGCTGAGTCGCGCGTACTTGACGAAGCTGGGCGTATCCAGGCCGGCCATCTTGGTCGCGTTGTCGGTATCCCCCGGGCGGCCGCCGCCGCCCTCGGTGAAGAAGATCACCGGCAACTGTTGCTCTTCGGCCACAGTGAGGATGCGGTCGGTCTTGCGGTGGTTGATGGTGCCCTGGGTGCCGGCCAGCACCGTGTAATCGTAGGCCAGGACCGCGCAACGGGCCGTGGCGGCGTCGAACAGCTCGCCATTGACGGCGCCGATGCCGGTGATCAGGCCGTCCGCCGGTGTGTTGCGGATCAGGTCGTCCAGGCTGCGTCGGCGACGCTGGGCGGCGAAACTGAGGGCGCCGTACTCGATGAACGAGCCCGGGTCGCAGAGCGTCTCGACGTTCTCCCGCGCGGTGCGGTTGCCTTGCCTGTGGCGTTTGGCCACTGCCTCCGGCCGCGCGGCATCCTGGAGCAGGGATTGTCGCTGCTGCAGCTCGGCCAGGTCCGGGCGAATGGCCTCCAGGTCCACCTCCGCCTGCTCCTGCTCAGCGCCTGCTGCGTGATCGCCGGGTTCCAGAAACAGCAATGGCTGACCCGCCTCGACGGTGTCGCCAGCGGTGGCCGTCAGTTGGTGGACGATCCCGGATGCCGGCGTCGTGACCGGGTGCTGCATTTTCATTGCCTCCACCAGGGCGACTTCCTGGCCGGCATGCACGCTATCGCCGACTTCCACCGCGATGCTCACCAGAAGCCCCTGCATGGGGGCCTCCAGCGGCGTGGTTCCAGGGGGAACGGCAGATTGAGTGCCGCCCGGCGCAGCGGCTTCGCCGGCCGTGCCGGTGTGGCAGAGCTTCGGGTGGTCCTGTGACGCCACCGCCAGGGTTGCCATATGCTCGTCGACGAAGCGCGTGTGGACCGTGTTGCTGCGCACTCCATCCAGCCGAAGCAGGTTCTGCAGAAAGCCGATATTGGTGGGCACACCCTCGACGCGGAAGGCGCACAGTGCGCGGTACGCCTTGTCCATGGCGCCGCGAAATTCCGGGGCGCGGCTGTGGGCGATCACCTTGGCGAGCAGGGCGTCGTAACGAGGACTGGTGGTGTAACCGCCGTAGCCGAAGGTATCCACGCGGACGCCCGGGCCGGCAGGAAGCTCGAAGGCGGTGAGGGTGCCGCCGGCCGGGTGCGGAGTGCCGGTGGCATCCAGCGTCTCCATGTTCACCCGCACCTGCACGGCGTGGCCCATCGGTGCCGGGATCTGCTCCTGGTTGAGCCCCAGTTCCGCCAGCGAAGCGCCGCCGGCGCAGCGGATCTGCGCCTGTACCAGGTCGATGCCGGTGACTGCTTCGGTCACCGTGTGCTCCACCTGTAGCCGCGGATTGGCCTCGATGAAGGCGAAGGCCTCGGTGGCGGAGTCCACCAGGAACTCGAACGTGCCGAGACCGCGGTAGTCTACGGCGTCCGCCATGGCCAGGGCCGCCCGCGTCAGGCGCTGGCGCGTTGCGTCTGCGATCGAGGGGCTGGGGGCGATCTCCACCAGTTTCTGGTAGCGTCGCTGCAGGCTGCACTCGCGCTCATGCAGGTGCACGGTGTTGCCGTGGTGGTCACCCAGCACCTGGACTTCCACATGGCGGGCCTGCGCCATGAACTGCTCGGCGTACAGACCCGGGTCACCGAAGGCCGCCCGGGCCTCGTCGCTGCAGAGGCGGAAGGCGTCGGCGAGGTCGTCGCCGGGGCGGACGATGCGCATGCCGCGCCCGCCACCGCCGGCCACCGCCTTGAGTACCATGGTGGCGTCAGGAGCGAGGCCTGCACGGAAGTCGTGGACCGCTTCCTGGGATGCGGGGCCGGTCGTCCCCTCCAGGACCGGGACGTCGCACTGCCGCGCCAGCTCCCGGGCACGGGCCTTGTCGCCCAGGGCGGCAAGCTGTTCGGGTGTTGGTCCGATGAAGCGTAGGTGGGCCTCGGCGCAGCGGCGGGCAAAAGCGGCGTTTTCGCTGAGGAAGCCATAGCCGGGATGCACGGCATCGCAACCCTCGGCGTGCGCCGCCGCGATCAGGGCGTCCTGATCCAGGTAGGCAGCAGGCCCGCTACTACCCAGCGGCCGGGATTGGTCGGTTACCCTGGTGTGGAGCGCGTGGGCGTCATCTTCTGCGTAGACTCCAACAGTGGCGATTCCGAGTTCCGCTGCCGCATGGGCGAGACGTACGGCGATCTCGCCCCGGTTGGCGATCAGCATCCGGCTGATGGGCATGGGTCGGCTCCAGTGTTTTTCGACGATTTTTAGTAACTGACTTGCGTGTAAGTCAGTGTTTATGGTGTATTCCTGCCCGGCGGCAGTCAATGTTGACCGTCCGCGTTCTCCACCGAATCGGGTGCGACCCGCTCAGGCAACAGGAAGGACACCAGTGAGTTCCCAGTCGAGCCACCACAAGCCGACGGACCCTGCGTCCACGCGCGAACAGATCAAGGCGGTGGCGCGTCGGTTGTTCATCCTCCATGGCACCGACCCGGTCACCTACGGGGATATCGCTGCCACGGTCGGTACCACGCGGGCGAACGTGCACTACCATTTCGGCAACAAGAGCGCGCTGGTCAGCGAGGTTTTCCGCGAAACGTTCGAGCATGTCGGGGCCACGCTTGGCGAACTCTGGCGCCGCCCGGGCCTGACGCTGGACGAGCGCCTGGCGCTGACCCTGGAGGATTGCCGGCAGCGCCACGCGGAGTTCAACCCTACCGGCAGGGAGCACCAGCCCTGGAGCCTTTCCAGTCGGGCCCGCTCCCGCAGTGATTCCATCAGCGACGATGTCATCGAGGGCATTCGTGCCATGTCGCGGGAGTTCGAGCACAGCGTCACCCGCGCCGTTGAACACGCCGCGGCCACCGGTGAGTTGCGCAATGATGCCCCCGTCAGCGATATCGTGCTCCTGATCGTCCCCTTGTGGCATTTCGGCTCGCCGATCACCCAGTTCTCCGGCTGGAGCAGGCTGGAAGCCCACTTCGGCGCCGTACGCCGCACTATTCGGGTAGCGTACGGCGCTGAGTAAGCGGCCGACCGAGGGCTGCGCTAAGCGGTCTGCAGCCGACGGTTATCCATCCACACCAGGGCGCAGATGATTGCCGCCAGTCCGGCTCCTATGGTGGTGGTCAGCACCGCCGGAAACCCGAGGGTAAAGCCGCTGACCACCATGAACGGCCGCAGCCAGTTGTTGACGTGCCCCAGCTTGAGCAGATAGCCCTCCAGGCCGCCGGCGATGAGCACGATGCCGACGATAATGGACGGCAGCAGGTACGCCAGGTGAAGCAGCTCCTCCTGCAGCACCAGGGCCGGCTGGAAAATGAAGAACAGCGGCACGAAGTAGATCACCACGCCAAGCCGCATGGCCGTCAGGCAGGTCTTCATCGGCCGGGCGCCGGCGATGGTGGCGGCGAGGAAAGCGGCCGTGCCCACCGGCGGTGTGATGACCGAGAGCATGGCGTAGTAGATGATGAAGAAGTGCACGGCCACCGTGTTCATGTCGCCGAGCTCGATGATCGCCGGCGCCAGGGTCACGGCCAGGAAGATGTAGGCGACGATGGCCAGGCCCGCCATGCCCATGATGAAACAGGCGAGCACGCCGAACAGCAGGACCAGGTAGAGATTGCCGCCGCCCAGGCCCACCAGGCCGGACGTGACGGAGCCGGTGACGCCGGTGATGGTGAGTCCGCTGACAACGAACGCGATGGGCAGGATGATCGCGGCCGTCTGGGTAATCAGGGTGCCGATCCGGCGTAGCGTCTCGACGATACGCCTCGGTGTGGGCCACGTATCCCGCCGGAAGAACGACAGGCCGATCATCAGCAGGCAGGCGTACCACGGGGCGTAGTACTCCCACCGCATGACCAGGAGTCCCCACACCAGGAATGCCAGCACCGACAGGTATGGCCATCCCTGCGCGAGCACTGAGCGCAGGGAGGGAATCTCCTCGGGCTCCAGCCCCTTCATGCCGGTCTTCGCCGCGTAGGCATCCACCTGCAGGATGAGTCCGAGGTAGAACAGGAACGACGGCAGGATCGCCGCCAGCATGACGGTGCGGTATTCCACGCCGATGGTGATGGCCATGACGAAGGCGATGGCGCCCATCACCGGC
Organism: Aquisalimonas sp. 2447; assembly: GCF_012044895.1. Taxonomy (NCBI): domain Bacteria; kingdom Pseudomonadati; phylum Pseudomonadota; class Gammaproteobacteria; order Chromatiales; family Ectothiorhodospiraceae; genus Aquisalimonas; species Aquisalimonas sp. 2447. The sequence goes on along the minus strand of NZ_CP050695.1, from coordinate 3,876,079 downwards.
GGCATCAGCACGCCGCCGGTGGATGCGCACGCCTCGATGGCGCCGGCGTAGTGCGGCGGATAGCCTACCCGTTTCATGGTGCGGATGGTGATGGTTCCCGTGCCGGCGATATTGGAGAAGATGCTGCCGCTGAGGCTGCCGAAGAAGCCGCTGGCGACGATGGCCACCTTGGCGGGGCCGCCCCGGAATCGCCCGAAGGTGGCGTTGGCCAGATTGATGAAGAAATCCCCGGCGCCGGTGGCAATGAGTACGCCGGCGAACACCAGGAAGCCGAGGATGATCTCGGCGGCGATCTTGGTGGTGATGCCAAGCATGCCCTCGGAGCGGAAGACGTGGGCCTCGATGGTGCCACTGAAGTCGTAGCTGAGCCCGGCGAGGAGGCCGGGCATGTGATGTGCCACCAGCGGATACATCCCGAGCAGCAGCACCACGAAGAAAAACGGTGCACCTGCGCTGCGGCGGGCCAGCTCCAGCATGAGCCCCCACACGACTATACCCAGCGGGACGTGTGTCCATCCGGTGATGACCATCTCCCTGGCATGCAGGAAAAAGTACAGACAGATGCCCAGGGCCGCGATGGCGGCGATCATGTCGTAGATGGGCACGCGGGTGCTGCGACGGTGGGCGGGCAGGGCGATGAACCCGGCTGCCGAGAAGATGCCGATGAAGATCCAGTAATACTCGGCCTCGATCAGCCGTTGCCCATCAAAGGTGAAGCCGAAGATGTAGAAGATCCCGGCACCCACGCCGGCCAGGGAGAGCACCACGAACAGCAGGCTTTGCCAGGTAAACAGGTCGCCGAGGCGGGTAACGTCGGCCTCCGCCTGAACGCCTTCGGCGGGAGCGGTCTGGGACATGCTGCCTCCCGGGTGGTGGCCATTGCGCCGTCGCGCGGGGAGCGGATCGCTGCGTTGTCTGCGTGGCGGACTGGCGGGTCATCCGGAGACGACCCGCCAGTGCTCGCGGTCTCAGAGCTGCGTGCGGAACGTGGGTAGCCCGTCCGTGTGCTCCTCGACCAGTTCCACGAACTCCTCGTTCTCATGGTCCGGCTCGATGCCGCGTTCCATGGCGGCCATCAGCGCTTCCTCACGCGCCTCCAGCCAGTCTTCCATGTTGGCCCGGGCCTCCTGGTTGCGGGCCTGGTCCTCATCGGTCCATTCACCGATCTCCTCCAGGTAACGCACTGTGCCTTCGTGGACCGGCATCGGACTGTTGCGGACGTATTCCATGAACAGGTCCAGGGACATACGGGCGGACAGCGGGTGGGTGTCCTTGTACTCGTCGTGCTGTTCATGGAACCAGCGGGCGAGGTTGTAGATGAAGTCCGCGTCGGCGTCCGCGCGAGTCCAGTAGTAGAAGTTGGAGACAAGGCCTTCCGCGCCCACCGCTTCGGAGACGCCCATGTCGATTTCCGTGGGTACGTGGGTGGGCCGGACTTCCAGCCAGCGCTCCCATGCCGCGTCGTCATCCAGCGGCTGGTCAAGGAAGCGAATCCCCTCCGGGTGGCCCTGCATCTCCGACAGCACGCCGCTGATGGGCGCACACCAGGCCACGTCGGCGCGACCGTCGGTCACCGAGCGGCAGTTCTCGGCGTAACTGCCCGCGGGAACGAACTCCCATTTCTCCTCGGCTTCCTCCGGGGTCATGCCCAGGAATGCCGGCAGTGCCTCTTCCACGGCCTGAATCATGGGTGGCGACTGGCTGGAGACGGACACGCGGACCCCCTCTTCCTTGAGATCGTCGATGGACTCGAGGTCGGAGTCACCGCGCACGACGAAGCCCCAGGGGGTGTCGTTGTGGTGCCAGACGATCTCCTGGGGCTCCAGGGGCGTGGATGCGTACTGATTCACGCCCTCGATCTGGAAGCGCGCTTCGGCCATGGAGGTGGAGACCAGGGCGAACTCCTCGCGCTCGGTCAGGCGGCGGTAACGTGTGGGCTCGCTGTCCTCCGGGATAACGCGCACGGTTGAGTCGGTGTGTTCCTCCAGCAGGGGCGCCCAGCCATTGGCCGAGGCGAAGCTGCCGCTGTCCGTTCCGGGGGTGCCAATGCCGATGCTGCCGGGCCAGTCGAAGTCGTCGGCGAACGCGGTCTGTGTTGCCGCCAGGGGCAGACAGAGCCCCAGCACGGCGGCGCAGCACTGATTGCGGCGAGTGCGGGCAGGATGACTCATGACCTTCTCCTCCTCATATCGTCGTTATGCGCTTCCAGTGTAAAGTCCACTGACTGTCACGCAAGTCAGGATTTCCGGGGTGGCCTATCCCTGGCGGTGGAAGACGACCGTGAGGTTATTGGCGGGCATTTCCTCCACCCGCTCTGCCGCGAACCCCCATTGCCTGGCGGCCGTGCTGACGTCTGTCAGGTCCCGGATTCCCCACCGGGGGTCGCGCTTTTTCAGGTCGGCATCGAAGGTGGCGTTGCTGGGGGCCGTGTGCTCGCCGTCACGCATGTAGGGGCCGTAGAGGGCCAGCGCACCTGCCGGGCTGAGCTGCTGCGCCGCCCCCGCCATCAGTGCGTCGGTGACGTTCCACGGCGCGATGTGGATCAGGTTGATGGCGACTACGGCATCGAAGGGGCCTTCCGGCCAGGGGTCCCGGGTGATGTCGAGCCGGATGGGTGGGCGCACGTTGTCGAGCCCGGTGTGCCGGCACCACGCCTGGATGGAGTCCAGGGCGTCGCCGGAGGTGTCGCTGGGCTGCCAGTCCCAGCCGGGCATGGCCTGCGCGAAGTGCACGGCATGCTCGCCACTGCCACTGGCGATTTCCAGCACCCGGGCGCGTTCCGGCAGGGTGACCTGCAGTACCTCCAGGATGGGTTGGCGGTTACGGGCCGTGGCGGGGCTGTACAGGCGGGCATCGGGCATTGGTTCGCTCCTCGGACTTAATGGTGCCGTCGCATGATGGGCGACCCACGGTTGTGGGATCGAGGATTTGATGCAACGCTTATTGCGTCAAGGCTCGGGATCGCCTTGAGCGTCGCGATAAACAATTATATGGCCGGGGAGCCGGCTTCACAGCGCGACGCCGGCGTGGACACAGGGATACTCAATGCTCGGATTCAACGTTCGGCGCGCCCGGGGAGGGTGCGGACTGCCCCGGCGCATTGCAGGCAAAGGGTCGACCCCGCGCCGTCCAGGGTTGATCGCTGGCGCCCTGGCCCTGGTTCTTGTTGCCGGGCTGTATGCCTGCGACGGTGGGAGCGAACCGCCATTGCGGATCGCCACCATTCAATGGATCGGTTACCAGCCCGTGCACCTGGCGCGTACTCAGGGCGGGTGGCCGGACGGCGAAATGCGCGTGGCGGAGTTCGCGTCCAACACCGAGTCCCTGCGTGCCTTTCGCAACGGCAACGTCGAGGTGGCCGCCCTCACTCTGGACGAGGCGTTACTGCTCCGTGCGGATGGTCATGATATCCGCGTCATCCTGGTCATGGATTACTCCCACGGTGCCGACACCATTGTCGCGCAACCGGAGATCGAGTCCCTGAACGATCTCGAAGGCCGGCGGGTCGGTGTGGAGAATTCCGCCGCCACCGCCTACCTACTCGCTCGCGGTCTCGAGCACGCCGGCCTGGATACCAGTGCGGTGGAAGTGGTCCGGGTCAACGCCGGGCGGCATGAGCAGGCGTTCCGCGCGCAGGAAGTGGATGCGCTCGCCACGTTCGAGCCGATCCGCTCCCGGTTGCTTGAGGCTGGGGCGCGGGAGCTGTTCGACAGCACGCGGATACCCGGCGAGATCGTGGACGTGCTGGTCGTGCGCCGAAACGACATGGATATCCACTCGGGGCACCTGCAGCAGCTCCTGGAGAACTGGTTTGCGGCGCTGGATGTGCTGGAGGCGGAACCCGGGCATGCCCGCGACCTGATGGCCGAGCATGGTGAGCTGACCGCGGCGGAGCTGGAACGCGCCCTCGGCGGCGTCGAGTTTCCTTCCATTGCCGAGAACTGCGACCTGCTGGCGGATGACGGTGACGTACTCCAGGAGACGACGCGGCGGCTGGCCGGGCTGATGGACGCCCACGGCCTGCTGCCGCAGGACGTCGACCTGGAGGCGCTGTTCGACGACCGGTTCGTGCAGGCCCTGGGCTGCCCGGATAGTGATTCCGGTGGTGGCTCATGACGCGGTGGCTCTACCGCTTCCCGATCAACCTGACACTGCCGGTGCTGCTGCTCCTGGCCGGGCTTGGTCTGGTGAGTCTCTATACAGTGAATCTGGTCCAGGACCAGCAGCAGTCTATTCTCGAGAACTCCGAGCGGGAGCTGACCAACGAGATCAGTCGCATGCAGCGGCTGGTCCAGCATCTCGCTGGCCGGCAGGAACACGCCCGCATCCAGGAAGAGATGGTCGCCCTGAACCCCGACATCCGGGTGCGTCAGGCCCGCGTGGTGGACGATGAGAACCACATCCTGGCGGCCCTGAACCGCAGCGAGCGCGGCCAGAGCCTTCTTGAGCTCGCGGCCGCCGAGGAATCCGCTGCCCTGGATGAAGCCGGGGTGGAGTTGCTGAACCTCGCCCGGGAGCGGCGTGCCGCGCAGGTGCGCTACCTGGAGGCGGACAACATCCTGGTGGCGGCTGCACCGCTGGAGATCATGGGGCCGTCCATCCAGCTCGGGCCCAGCCCCGCCGGCGGCGTGATCCTCGCATGGGATCTGACTTATCCGTTCCAGCAGGCACGCGAAGCGGCCCTGGATTCCGCCGCTGTCATGAGCCCCGTCCTGGTGGCCGCCTTCGGCGGGCTGTGGTGGCTGCTCTATCTTGTGCTCGGACGCCGTCTCGCCCGACTCACCCGAACCGCCGAACTGATTGCGGCGGGAGACAGCCGCGAGCGGGCGCGGGTCGCGGGCGAGGACGAAATCGGTCGTCTGGGCGGTGCGTTCAACGCCATGGCCGACAGTCTGGTCAGGGAGAAGGAATACGCCCAGGTGACTCTGGCGTCCATTGGTGACGGTGTGGTGACCACGGACATCGAAGGGCGTGTGGCCTTCCTGAACCCCGTGGCGGAATACCTCACCGGCTGGAGTAGTCACGGTGCCCGCGGGCGCTTTGTGACCGAGGTGTTTAACATCGTCAACGAGGTGACCCGGAAAGCGGCCACCAACCCGGTGGAGCAGTGTCTGCGTGAAGGGCGGATCGTGGGCCTGGCCAACCACACCCTGTTATTGCGTGATGATGGCCAGGAGTTCGCCATCGAGGATTCCGCCGCGCCGATCCGGGATCGGGATGGCAACGTGATTGGTGTAGTGCTGGTGTTCCACGACGTCACCCATGCCCGGGAGCTCGCCAACGAGTTGAGCTGGCAGGCCAGCCACGATGCCCTCACCGGCCTGCACAACCGTCATGCCTTTGAACAGCGACTGGATCACCTCGCCCAATACCCGGAGAGCACCCGCGGTAGCGAACAGCACACGCTGCTCTACATCGACCTGGACCAGTTCAAGGTGATTAACGACGTTGCCGGGCATGTCGCCGGTGATCAGATGCTGCGGCAGGTGGCCGGCCTGATGCAGGAGCAGGTCCGTGATACCGATCTGCTGGCCCGCCTGGGCGGTGACGAGTTCGGCGTGATCCTCACCCATTGCGACATCGAGCACGCGCAGCGGGTCGCGGATGCACTCCACCGTGCCCTGGACGACTACCGCTTCGCCTGGGAGAGCCGCACTTTCCGCGCCAGTGCTTCCATCGGCATCCTCGAGTTCCATCCGGGCAAGCGGACGCTCACCGACCTGCTCTCGGATGCCGATATCGCCGTGTATGCTGCCAAGAATTCCGGGCGTCACAGATCCCATGTGTTTCGTGCGGATGATCAGGCGTTGCTGAGAGAACGCCGGGAGATGGACTGGGCGACCCAGATCACCGATGCCGTCGACGAAGGGCGCCTGGAACTGTTCGCCCAGGCAATTCTGCCCCTCGCTCGCGAGACCGCGGTGGATGACGGGCTGTCCTTCGAGGTGCTGGTGCGCCTGCGTGGCGCTGACGGCGAGTTGATCCCTCCGGGTGCGTTCCTGCCGGCGGCCGAGCGCTTCGACCTGATCGCCATGGTGGACCGCTGGATCATCACCCGCGCGTTCTCCCTGGTCGCGGAATCCCTGCGGGATCATGGCGAAGGCAGCATCGCGCACTGCGCGGTGAATCTGTCCGGGAGCACTCTGAGTGACGACAGCCTACTGCCGTTCATCAAGAACCAGTTAAGCCTGCATCACCTCCCGCCGGAGATCGTGTGCTTCGAGGTCACGGAGACCGCGACCATCTCGAACTTCCAGAGTGCACTCCGGTTCATCCGTGATCTCCGCGCCATGGGCTGTCGCTTCGCCCTGGACGACTTTGGCTCCGGCCTCTCCTCCTTCGCCTATCTCCGGACGCTGCCCGTGGACTACCTGAAGATCGACGGCAGTTTCGTCCGCAATATCGCGCATGACCAGGTCAACCAGGCGCTGGTGAGCAGTATCAATGCCGTCGGCCATCTGCTGGAGAAGCAGACCATCGCCGAATTCGCCGAGGATGAGGCCACCATCGCCCAGTTGCGTGTTCTGGGGGTGGACTACGCGCAGGGTTACGGGCTGCATCGCCCCGAGCCGCTGGAAGACCTGCTTGCGGCCCGGGCCAGGGCCCGGCGCCGCAAGCAGTAACGGTCAGTCATGCATCGCCGGTCATGCCGTTACATGCCGGCATCGCGGAACTGCTGCTGCACTTCCCGGGAGGGCTCCTTGCCCAGCAGGCTGACCACGACGATGGTCAGGGTGCAGAACAGGAAGCCGGGCACGATCTCGTAGACGTCGAACAGCCCGCCGGAGAGCTGCTCCCAGACGATGACCGTCACCGCGCCCACCACCATGCCCGCCATGGCCGAGACGCCGGTCATGCGCTGCCAGTAGAGCGACAGGATGATCACCGGGCCGAAGGCTGCACCGAAGCCGCCCCAGGCGTAGGCCACCAGGTCCAGCACGCCTGCCTCGGGGTCCATGGCCAGTAGCAGAGCCACGATGGACACCACGATGACCGCACCACGACCCACCCAGACCATCTCCTGGTCCGTGGCCGAAGGCCGGAAGAAGCCCTTGTAGAAGTCATTGGTCAGGGCGCTTGCGGAGACCAGCAGCTGCGAATCGATGGTGCTCATGATGGCCGCCAGGATCGCCGCCATCAGGATGCCCGCCACCCACGGGTTGAACAGCGCCCGGATGAGCTCGATGAGGATGGTCTCGCTCTCCTCGATGGGCGCATCGGCGAAGAAGGCGATGCCCATGTACCCGGTGGCCACCGCGCCGATGAGCGCCAGGATCATCCAGCCCATGCCGATGGTCATGGCCCTGGGCATTTCTTCCACGGAGCGGATGGCCATGAAGCGGGCCAGGATGTGCGGCTGGCCGAAGTAGCCCAGGCCCCATGCGAGCAGCGAGATCATGCCGAGGAAGGTCATGCCCTCGAGCACCGTCGAGTAGCTGGGGTCGATGGAGACGATCTCCCGTTCCGCCTGACCCCAGCCGCCCACCAGCACCACCACGAACATGGGGACCACCAGCAGCGTGAGGAACATCAGGATGCCCTGGAAGAAGTCGGTCCAGCTCACCGCCAGAAAGCCGCCCAGGAAGGTGTAGGAGATGATCACCACCGCGCCCACGATCAGCGCCGTGCTGTACTCCATGCCGAAGGTGCTCTGGAACAGCAGCCCGCCGCCCACCAGCCCGGCGGAGATGTACAGGGTGAAGAAGATCAGGATGACGATGGCCGAAATCACCCGCAGCATGCGGGTCTTGTCGTGGAAACGGTTCTCCAGGAAGTCCGGAATGGTGAGGGAATCCTTGGCGACCTCCGTGAACCGCCGCAGCCGACCGGCCACGAACAGCCAGTTCAGGAATGCGCCGGCCACCAGGCCGACACCGATCCACAACTCGCCGAGCCCCGAAGCGTAGACCGCCCCGGGCAGGCCCAGCAGCAGCCAGCCGCTCATGTCCGACGCCCCGGCGCTGAGGGCCGTGACCCCCGGGCCGAGGCTGCGGCCGCCGAGCACGTAGTCCGACAGGTCGTTGGTGATGCGGTAGGCGTAGTAGCCCAGTGCCAGCATGAGCACCAGGTAGGCGGCAAACGTCAGCAGTGTGGGTAAGGGCATATCCATCAGAGCGCGTCCTTCTTTTTCTTGGGGGTTGCTCAATGGCTGCTCAGGAACGCAGCGAGAGACTGCAGAACCAGGCGGTCAACAAGCGCGTGTGCTTCGTCTCTGAGCCTAGCACTGATTCCACTGGACGAAACCCGCCGTTTGGGCGCCGGAGGCGGACCGGTGGCGGTTCCGGGCCGCGGCGCGACCCTGTTGGCGCGTGTCGGTCATGGCGCATCCCCCGGAATCCGGCGGTCAGTCCCGGGCGTTTCAGCCTGCATGGCGGCCACCAGGAAATCGACAAACTGCCGCACCTTCGGCGACAAATGGCGGTGGCGGGGATAGAGCACCCAGACAGCGGTGTGGGTGCAGGCGAAACCGTCCAGTACCGGAACGAGCCGGCCCGCGTCCAGATCCGCCTGCACGTAGTAGTCGGGCAGTTGCGCCAGCCCCAGTCCCTTGCGGGCAGCGTCCAGGACGGCGTGCCCTGAGTTGCCCCGCCAGTTGCCGTGCACCCGCAGGTGGCGGTGCTGTCCCCGGGTGTCGAAGGTCCACTCGTCGGCAGAGCCCCGCAGGCAGTTGTGCGCGGACAGCTCCTCCAGGGTGTGCGGCCGGGCGTGACGCTGGAAGTAGGCCGGCGAGCCCACCACGTACTCCCGCCGGGCGCACAGGCGCCGGGCGATCAGGGATGAGTCCGGCAGGGCGCCGGTGCGGATGGCCACGTCGAAGCCTTCATTGATGATGTCCACCCGGCGGTTGGTGAACTCCAGGTGCACCTGCAGCTGCGGGTGGCGCAGCAGGAAGTCGTTTACCAGCGGAGCGATGAAGCGTTCGCCGAAGGTGGTGGCGCAGGTGGCCTTGAGCACCCCCGTGGGCTGGCGCTGGTAATCGCTGATGGACTGCAGGGCCTCACGGAAACCGTCGAAAAGCTGGGCGCAGTGGTCGAAGTACACCGATCCCGCGTCGGTGAGGTTGAGCTGGCGGGTGGTGCGGTAGAGCAGCTGCGTGCCGAGCTGCGTCTCCAGGCGTGCCACCAGCCGGCTGACGTGGGAACTCGACACCCCCAACCGCCGCGCCGCGCCGGCAAAGGATTCCTGCCGGACGACCTCGACGAACGCCTCGATACGATCCCAATGCTGCATTGTTGCTCTCCAGCAATAATCTATTGCGCCATGATGCCTAATCCCGGGCCGTTACGCCTTCTACACTAGGCGATTGCAACCATAGCGGTGCGTTGCCGCGATGCCGACGAGGAGGTGAGTCATGAAATCACGCGCTGCCCTGGCCTTCGAGGCGGGCCAGCCCCTGGTGCTGGAGGAAATCGATGTTGCCGGCCCCAGGCGCGGAGAAGTGCTGGTGCGCATGGCCGCGACCAGCGTCTGCCATACGGATGCCTACACCCTCTCCGGTGCCGACCCGGAGGGCCTGTTCCCGTCAGTGCTGGGCCACGAGGGCGCCGGTGTGGTGCAGGAAGTCGGCGAGGGCGTCACCGGCCTGCAGCCCGGGGATCACGTCATTCCGCTGTATACGGCCGAGTGCGGCGAGTGCAAGTTCTGCCGCTCGGGCAAGACCAATCTCTGCGGCGCCGTGCGCGCCACCCAGGGCAAGGGCGTGATGCCCGACGGCACCTCCCGCTTCTCCGTGAACGGCAAGCCCCTGCACCACTACATGGGCTGCTCCACCTTCAGCGAGTACACGGTGCTGCCGGAAGTCTCTCTGGCCAAGGTCTCGAAAGAGGCGCCCATGGACAAGATCTGCCTGCTCGGCTGTGGCGTGACCACCGGCATCGGTGCCGTCCGCAACACCGCGAAGGTGGAGCCGGATGCCACGGTGGCCGTGTTCGGCCTCGGCGCCATCGGCCTGGCGGTGATCCAGGGAGCGCAGATGGTGGGCGCCGAGCGCATCATCGCCATCGACGTCAACCCGGAGAAGTTCACCCTGGCCGGCCAGTTCGGCGCCACGGAGTTCGTCAACCCCAACGATTACGACGATCCCATCCAGCAGGTCATCGTCGACATGACCGACGGCGGGGTGGATTACTCCTTCGAGTGCATCGGCAACGTCAACGTCATGCGCTCGGCCCTGGAGTGCTGCCACAAGGGCTGGGGCGAGTCCGTGATCATCGGCGTGGCCGGTGCCGGCGAGGAGATCTCCACCCGGCCGTTCCAGCTGGTGACCGGGCGGGTGTGGAAGGGGTCGGCGTTCGGCGGCGTGAAAGGCCGCAGCGAGCTGCCGGGTTATGTGGATGACTACATGAACGGCCGTCTCAGGATCGACGAATTCATTACCCACGACATGCCCTTCGAGCGGATCAACGAGGCCTTTGACCTGCTGCACGCGGGCAAGAGCATCCGTACCGTTCTGCACTACTGAGGAGCTCCCGCCATGGCTGCATCCGTGGAACTCGTCTCCGCCACCAAGAGCTTCGGTGGCTGGCTAAAACGCTACCGGCACCCATCAGGGGTGCTGGGCTGCGACATGATCTTCGCCATCTACCTGCCGCCGCAGGCAGAGCAGCAGGATGTGCCCGTCTTCTGGTGGTTGTCCGGGCTCACCTGCACCGATGAGAATTTCATGCAGAAAGCGGGCGCCCAGCGGGTGGCCGCCGAGCTGGGCGTGGCCATCGTCTGCCCGGATACCAGCCCGCGGGATACCGGCCTACCCGGCGAGGACGACAGCTATGACTTCGGCTCCGGTGCCGGCTTCTACATCAATGCCACCCGCGCGCCCTGGAACCGGCACTATCACATGTACGACTACGTGACCGAGGAGCTACCGGCGCTGGTGCGGGAGACGTTCCCGGTGAACGGCCGGGAGTCTATCTGCGGGCACTCCATGGGCGGCCACGGCGCGCTGGTCTGCGCGCTGCATAACCCGGGGCGCTACGCCGCCGTGTCCGCCTTCGCGCCCATTGCCAACCCGGTGGCCTGCCCCTGGGGCGAGAAGGCCTTTGGTGGCTACCTGGGCGAGGACCGGAGCGCCTGGACTCAGTGGGATGCCAGCGAGCTGATCCGCGCCCATGGCTGTGATCTCCCTCTGCTGGTGGACCAGGGCGATGCCGACAACTTCCTGCACGACGGCCAGCTCCGCCCGGAGGGACTGCAGCAGGCCTGCAGCGCCGCCGGCGTGGACCTTGAGCTGCGCCATCAGCCGGGTTACGACCACTCCTACTTCTTCATCGCCACCTTCATCGAAGACCACCTGCGGTGGCATGCTGCGGCACTGACCCGGGCGGGCTGAGGGCCCGTCCGGGGGTGTCGGTTGGCTGGGGCCGACCTTGGTTCGGTTCAGAGTCGCATGCCGTCATTGCTGACTGATGTGCCGTTAGCACGGCTGAATCAGTGATGAAACGATATGGGAGCCGTTATCGCGCCAAGCGCGGAAAGCCCGCTGAATTCAGCAGTTTCCGGATTGACGTAGTACACCTGCGTGGATGTCCCCTGCTGCAGCCCCATCAGGAGATCCGTTCCATAGCCTTCTGCCGATGCAGAGCCCGCGTTGCGGGTTATGACCTGCGTTGAGGCGAGCTCTTCGGCGTCCGCAAAGTCCGTGGCATTCGCCACCGCAAGCAGATCTCCGCTGGTCAGATAGAAGATGTGTTCGGCCTGTTCGCCGGTTCCGGAGATGGTCCGGTCCCAACTCTGACTCAGGAAGATGCTGCCTGCGATCTCCTCACTGTCCGTGCTGTCGGTGATCGACTGTGCTCTGGCCGCACCCGGTGAGTTCCGGTTGTAGTAGATCCGGCCAACCGGTGCGGATGGCGAGTATACCGTCCTGTCGAGGCCGCCTGGGCGAACGATGTCCAAGTTCGCCTGATACTCGGTGACGTCACCCGTGTCCGTGTTAAATCCACGAACGGCCCACGTTCCCTCTGGGTCTCCGGTGCGTTGGACGGCCGCGTAGGTCCAGCCCAGGTTCTGGCCGTCGGTGACGAAACTCTCGGGTTCAAGGCCCGATCCCCAGTCATCATCAACCACCTGGTAGTCCGGGACGTCCACGTCCGCCGGATCCGGGTCGATTTCGACCAGACGCCCGGAAGCGGCGTCGCTGTCTTCAATGTCGAGAACGTACACGCGGTCGTCCACGATCAGGGTCTCATCAGGTCCCGTCGGGGTTGCTGCGACGTCAAGTGGGCCGCCGGGTGCGCCGCCTCTGGGCTCGATCAGGGAGAACCGGTCGTCCGCAGCATCGTAAAGGAACACATAGCGAGGTGCTCCTACCGCCCGAAACGATGCCTGCACGATATGGCGTTGATGATCCAGCGAAATCAGCTTTCTGAATGAGCAAATGGCATCGTTTTCGAACTGTGGAGTTGATGGGAACGCGCTGGCAGGCTCCAGCGTTTCGCGGTCGCCGCTGCTCACTGAAACCCGCCAGAGTCTGCCCGTGCCATTGCCACTATCGAAACAGGAGAGGTTGTTGTTTCCCTGATAAACTACCAACTCGTTGATACCACCCTGTTCATCGCGCAGCGGGAATACCCATTCGGGAGATAAGCCGCTTTCGAAACCGTCTATGTACCTCTGAGTGGTGTCCGGTTCCGTGAGCTCGATGGGAGCGGTGTCCTCATACGCGTCGAGGCGCACGGCGAACCACTGTGTGTCGGTCGTGCAGCGGCGGTCATCCAAGGTCGGAAGCTGGTATGCCAATACCGACTGGGTGACATCGGTATAGTCGGTCATGACCCTCGCGGCGCAGACGACTCGGGCCTCCGACTCCGATGAAAGGCGCACGCTCGCGTCCAGGCCATCAAATCCGTCGACGCGGCGCAGCTCACCTTCGGGGGTGTTGAAAACCACTGCATGGCGCTCCCCAACCTCGAGATTGCCGTCGTTCGTCAGCTCGACCGCCAGCACTCCGAGCGGCAATGTGTTGCGGTCCGGGGCGAACTCGTTACCACCCCGGCGGTCCGCATTGCTGTTGCCGTCCGTCCGGGTGCGGGCGTTATCGGTTGCGAGGGCATCCACCTGCGCCGTTCTGTGTGAGCGAGCATCTGCCGGATCCACCGCGTGGATCGCCTTGCGGGCATAGTCACCCTCCTGCCCCGCGTCTTGTGAGAAGAATAGCAGCGGTTTCTCCGCGTCAGTCAGATCAGCATCCCCGGGGGCATCGCCGCCGACCTCGATTGCAAAATCATCCTGAGCATTTACACCCTCGGCATTGGTTACACTCAGGAAGACCTCAATGGTCCGGCCTTCCGCGGAGGCTCCGATGGTCAGCGTGGTTTCCGGTGCACCCTCGTCCGCGATGGAGGCCGCCGAACCGGACGGAAAAGAGAACCACTGCCATTCGACGATTTCATCATTGCTGGCCGAGATGCTGTCGCTGCCGTCGAGTTGGATCGTATCGCCCACCTCGGCTGTCATGTCCTCACCGGCAACCGCGGTGAGCCCACTCCCGGAGCCGTTGTCGCCGTTGCCGCTGGACGAGCCTCCGAAACAGCCGGTCAGGGCAAACGAGGTAGACAGCGCTAGCAAGAAAGTTGGGGGGAGTCGTTGGAGCATGAGTGCGCCCTCGCGGATATCGGAATCAATTTTTGGTTGTATTGCTTTTAGTGGTGCCAAGAACTTCGGGCCGGGCCCATGTGCCCGGTGGTGGGTCCACCGGGCACATGGTTGGTGAATCACGGAACCTCAGAGAACCGGTGAACAGTATTGTCTGTCACTCGGCCAGGTAACACCGACTGCACCCGGCCAGAATTCGCCCTCGACATCGATCTCGATCGGTCCGGATTCCATGATCACGACCTGCGCCTCGTCGTCGTTGATCGACTCCAGGCCAAGCCGACGCACGTTGCCCGTCACCCGGAGAGCGAGGGAGCGCTCCCCGCCGAGCAGCTCTGACCCGTCCGGAGTGTCATCCCACATATCGTGCCGATCGAAAGTGACCGTCATCGGAGGAACGCTCTGATCACTGAGCGGGTATATGTTGTTCTCCTGGAGAGACAACAGGCCGATTGGATCCCACGGATCGTCTCCGTACGGCACGTTCTGCCAGATACCTGGTACTGAGAAGGGGTTCGTGGGATCCACGCTCCCGAAATCCAGGGTGGTGCGGAACGTACCCTGTGGGGTTCGGGCATCGAAGTCCCCAGTGGCCCCGGCGGGAACAGGTGGGTCGAACACGAGCTCAAGCCCGGCCGGGCCGCTGTCTTCCAGGTCATTACTGAGTTGAATGCTCTCGATGGCTTCGGAGTCCTCGTCAAAGTCGACCCACATGCTGGCCGCGCCGTAAGACTGACCGATGTCCCCGCTAACCTCGGCGTCATACCAGCAGCTGCATTCCATGGTCACGCTCGCCGTACCCGTCACATCGGGGTCGGACTCAAGGGTGGCCGTTACCTCGGATGTCAGTCCGATTGCGACGCTTGCACCGGGGGAAGTGAACGTGCCGTTCGAGCTGATCGATCCATGTTCAGCCTCCCATGTGACGTCGACCTCGTCGCCGGTCAGCGCATCCGTTGCCTCGAATGTTTCGGTTTCGCCCTCATCGAGACACACCTGCTGCGGGCTGACGGCAACCTCCACTGCGTCTGTACGGATGAACATGCTGCCCTCTCTGGGCGCCGGATCATTGATCTCTTCGCGCACACCCTGATTGGAGTCAGCCTCGGTCTCCACCAGGATGGTTTCGAAGTCGTTGAGATCGTCCTCTGGTGCGTGGTAACGGTAGTCGTACCGGCCCTGCTCTGGGTCCGGACCATCCAGAGGGCCTTCGATCCATCCAAGGTCCTCCTGGTTTTCTGGCTCCGACAGATCGGGCGTTGTTTCCAGCTCCCCGTCATCCACCAGGGTTGCATCCTCCGCGTTACGCACCTCGACGGAGAACTCTATTTCCTCTCCGGGGTCGTCGACACGAAGGCGCGCGGGATCAAAGACGACCCGGATGGGCACGCCTCTCAGCTCACTGCGATCTTCCGGGATGGGGGGATGCCACACACCGAACGTGTAGAACTCCTCGCTCGGTCGCGTGTAGAGAAGATTGAGGTCGCCTTCGCGATCAAAGAAGGTCTCGGGGTCATATCGGAACAGGACATCGCCGTAAGGGAAGCTGAAGTTATCCGGATGGAAATGCTCGAACGTCGGTGGCTCGCCAGCGAACCCATCGAGCTCCCAGTCGATTGCCGCCTCACCGTCGACTCCCGGGGGGACCGATGCCTGGGTCCCGGAGATATCGACGCCTTCCCACACGAAGTTGACATCGAACAGGTCGACATCGAACTGGCCGAACACTTCCCGGAAACCGGCGTCGACGACGACTTCGTTGGCGAATGAGGACGTACCCTGCTTGGCAATTTCGCCCGAGATGTCGCCGCCGACCTTGTTGAGCGGGAAGCGCTCCAGGAACTCCTTGGCAAAGTCGGTACCGTCGTTCTGCATGCGGGCTGTGAGCCGTTCAACGCGAACGATGGAACTCGTTCCGTCTTCGATCTCTGCGGTACCGTCCTCGGGCAGAAGCTCGGCATCCACATCGTGCATGCAGCAAGGGATGAGTCCGAGCCCCAGGCGTGTGACACCCGCGGTGGCCTGGCCGGCCGAGATCATTTTCTTCATCGCAGCCCGGGTCGCCGTGCGGCCGGCAATGGCCGCGCCGGTGCCTGACCCGCCCGAGGCGACAACTGCGGCGACGGTCGCGGCCGTGAGGGTATAGTCCGCCGCCTTGAATGCAGCGTCCGCGGCCTGCTGCGTGTGCCAGGCCGCGTTGTAGCGGTTCATCCAGTCCTGAACCTCATCCGGTCCGTCGATATCGAAGAGCCCATCGATGTAGGCTGACCCATCCTCGAAGCTGACATTGTCATTCAGGGACTGCGGCACAGCCCCCTGCTGCTGTATCTGCGCCGCCATCTGCGCTTGGCTGGACGCACTAGCAAGTTCAGCGACCGTCGGCAGTGTCTGCGTTCCCAGTTCGCTGAGCGAGTCGGCAATCAGAGATTCCGGATCCTCGCCAGCAAAGTTCTCGAAACGATCCATCTCCGAGACAAGCCCCATGTGCGGGATGATGCGCTCGATCAGTTCCAGTTCCTGCTCATCGAATGTCACGTCCTTGAGTGCCGGCTCCTCGCCGTCAACTTCCAGGAGGTTGTACGCCAGCACCAGGGAGACGTAGGGCACCTCGGTGTGACCTGGGTTGTTCCACCAGGTCTCAATGTCACTGGGGTAATCGAGGCCGTATGCCTCCGCAGTTGTCTCTACTAGGTCCCTGAGTCCGGAGACGTAGTCGTCCCAGGCGCCATTCTGGCGGGATGCAAGTGCTCCGATCGAGGCGGTGATAACCTCGCTATCATTGATGCCGTCGGTGATGCGCATTTCGATGGTTGCGCCATCAGCCTTCGCCAAGGGCACCAGAAGTTCCATCGGCCCATCACGGAAACTGGCGACCGGCGCCAGGACGGCCTCATCGCTGTCGGCCCGCAGGGAGATGGACTCTCCCTTGATCCGGTAGTGGACGTGGAGGTTCTCGGCAGAAGCGCCATCCGGCAGGCCTTCGATCTCAACGCCACGAAACGGCACCAGACCGTCGGTGTCCGCGAGGCTTACCTCAGATAGATCCAGGCCTTCTTCGGAGTCATCCCCGCCGCCATTGGTGGAGCCCGATCCGCCCGAGCTGATACAGCCGCCCAAGCCAAGCGCCAGGGCACCCAGAAATGAAACGACGGTTGTGTTCTTGTTGTTGATGAACATGACTTACTCCTTGGCCTGGAAGGACGCGCGGCCTCTCGCCGGAGAGGTGGATCCGGCAAGGGCCGCTTACCGCCATGGGGGTGTTTGCCTCAGTACCCGCTCACGGGGTAGCTGTTCGGTGAGGCCGAATTGACGATGGACTCCAGTGATCCTTCGTCGTTGACGTCGACGTAGATGATTTGCCCGTTTTGATCATCATCGAGGTTGGCGCGGAACAGCCGGTGAGGACCAGAGGCGAATGCTTCCTGAGCAAAGAAGTTGTCGCCCAGGCTGGTGATGTGACCTTGCAGGACCGTTTCAGTACCCGAGGGCAACGTACCGAGTTCCACCATACCGGCAAGGGGATCGGCCGCGTCTACCGCACCGAGGATTGGGGCACCGGCCCCGTCGGATTTCATGAGAAAGACTTCACTGAGCCGCCCCTGGCCCAGAAAGCCGGCGTGGCCCAGCGAGCCGTCGCTGGAGGAACCAACCCACTCGGCGTCCTCAACGGCGTATACTTCGCCGCTGTCGATGTTGTGCATCACGGCGGCAACCTCGTCGAAGGTGCTCTCGGCCGTGTAGAAGACCCAGCCGTCTGCGTGAGCAGCGCGCACGGGCGTGCTGAAGTCACGAAGGCCACCAAGCGACCTGCCGTAGGCGACATAGATGTCCTCTTGGTAGCTTTCCGCGTCCGCGATTAATTCGGCATCAGTCCCATCGAGGGACACGTTCCAGACCTCTTCACCTTCCCTGGTAATCCAGATGATGGAGTCCGGTGCCCGGAAAAGAACGTCGGAGTCCGGGCTGCCCAGGATGTCATCACCTGACGTTGTCACGACTTCAACGGTTGTGCCTTCAACACGGTATAGCGAGTTCCCCTCTAGTCCGGAGAAAAAGCCCGGCTCGGCCGAGAAGAAAAGCGAGCCGTCATTGCCGTAAGCGATGCGGTTGCTTTGGAGCCCGGCACCGCCAAGAAACCCGCCACCGAGGACCTCCGCCATGTCGACGACCTCTCCTGACTCGTCGGTCACGACCTCGACACTCCCCGGACCACCGGATGAGTCAGGTGTGAATCGCCTGAGTTGTAGTTCAGCGACGTCGTTATCCGGATCCTCAACCATGAGGTAGTACGACCCATCAGGGAGGATTTCGCCGAACCTGGAGACACCAGCAACATTGAAGTCCCCTGTGCCCGCCCCCTCCTGAGGGATTTCGCCAACAGGCTGTCCATCGGTATCGAGGAACTGCAGGGTTGTGCCTTCGTTGCCATCGGGTTGCACGGCCACCCATCCAATGGGCTCCAGGTCCGCAATGTCACGAATCGGAACCAGGCTTCTGCCGAGGGCACTCTCCGAGGAGACAGCGGGTGCCGAGTCACCCTCACTCAACCCCGGGTTGTAAAAGAGGTTTTCGTCACTGACTCCCACCCAAAGCTGCGCAGTATCGATGTTCTCCGGGGCCTGCGTAATGCCCGCGAAGCCAATGAGGGCTGCGCTGAGAGACCGCTGTTCGCCATGAAGATCAACCGCCGCAGGCGGGTCGTTGGCGACGCTGGATTCGGTGTTGATCGTCGCAACACTGTCTCCGTCCAGGAAGTTGTCCTCGTCCAGGCCACTGACCATTGCGGCGACCAGATTTCGCTCGATGCCGGTCAGGTCGAAGTTCTCCTGACTCCACTCGCCCTCAATGACCGGTGTCATGGTCTCTCGCGGCAGGGAACTGATCTGTACGTCGAACTCCAGGGCCTCATGCGGGTGATTGGGGTCAATCGCACGGAGTCCGGACTCAAAATCCTCGCTCGACCCGAGTGGGCCACCGAGCCTGTAGAAAAGCAGCTCGTCCCGGGTGTCATCGACGCCGAGCCCGCTGAGCCGGTCCAAGGTCACGAAGACATCGGATTCGCCCCCGCCGTTGTCATCGTTCCCGTTCCCGGACGAGCCGCTTCCGCCGAAACAGCCTGCAAGTGCCAGCGCGCTTACGGATCCCAGAATGGCAAGCGGGTATCGGGCCCCGGTGAGGGTCGGGTTGTTTCCAGTGGAATGGGCCATGGCGGTATCCTTCTTGTTCGTTTGTTCTGCACACAACCCTACGGGCGCGCACCTTACATGGGCCTTACATACAACCCCGGCCGTGGGTTTCGTCACCGCTTCGGTGGAGGCGGCTCAGAGGGCAGGCGTACGCTGCCGGCAGAGTGATATGGAGCCTGTTTGCGAGGGTGCCGGACGGCACCTTACAAATACCTTACAAACGGTCGGGTGGGAGATTTAATGAGCAGACCAGGCCCTGACGTCCCCGGCGTGCTGCCGTTCGGGCCGGCGTTCATCATGGTGGCCGGAACCCGCTGGTGGGCCAGCGATGAATTCGTGGGCCTGCTGGTGGATCTCGAAGTGAGTGACGGCCGTTCTGCCGGTGCGCTGTGCTTTGCCAGCAAGGGGAGTGGTGTGGTGCTGGACACCGAGCATCCCTGGTGCGTTGACGGACAGGAGCGTCTGCGGGCCTACATGTACGAGTGCGGAGTGAACGCCATGGTCGCCCAGGACGCCATGGACGATCTCGTCGATACCCTGCGGGAACTCCTGGCTGAGGTCAGAGTGCCTGACGATCTGGCGCCTTGAGGGGCAGCCGGTCGTGGTCACGCGGTGTCCACTCCAATGAGCAGCAGCGTGGGCCGCTGAACCTGTTCTCCTGCTGGCGGTCTACGGGGTGGTCCGTCCTTCCGTCGCTATCGTCAACGCGGGCACCTGGGAGGCTGTCTCGACCTGTGCCTGAGTCCCCTCGCGGGGTGAGGTGTCGTCATGTCCTGCCTGCGTCCCGTCGTGCTCCTGATCACGCTGATCCTCACACTTTCGGCGTGCAGCCGGCTGGAATTCGCCTATGAGTACGGAGACTGGTTCGCGGCCCGGCGCGTTGCCAGCTACCTGGACCTGGATCGTGACCAGCGCCGTGATGTCCGTATGGACCTCCAGGCGTATCGGGATTTTCACCGTGCGGAGCGTCTGCCGGAACTGGTGGCGTTGATGGACGATGCCGAAGCCCTGCTGGATAACCCCGCCACCTCACGAGACGAGCTGGAAGCAGGTTTCGACGCCGGCGAAGCGCTGCTCCGAGCGACGGTGGAGGATCTGATCCCGTTCGCCGCGGCCACCCTGCGTCGTTTGTCATCGGCGCAGATCGCGCACCTGGAGCAACAGCTCGCCGACGGCAGAACGGAGTATGCCGAGGAGATTGCGCCCACGGGGGCCAGTCGTGTCATTGAGCGGGTGGAGTCGTGGACGGGGGATCTCTCTGCCGGGCAGCGGGAGCGGTTTGCGGCATGCCACGGGCGGCTTCCCGATGTCACCGACCAATGGCTCGAGTGGCGTGCACGCCGTGATCAGCAGTTCGTGAGCCTCCTGGGTGGCGATCCGTCGCCGGCGGAGCTGGAGACGTTCCTGCGGGAATGGTGGCTCGACGCCGAGTCGCGCCCCGAGCCGCTGCGGCGGGCGCGCACGGACAGCCGCGAGGTCTCGCTGGATTGCACCCACGGTCTCCTGGCCGGGCTGAGCGACCGCCAGCGCAGCAGCATTCGTGGGCGACTACAGGGATATCGCGATGACTTCAGTGCCCTGGCGGCACGCTGAAGATTGGTATGTGGCATTATCTACGGAAGCAGTGACCAGCGTCTTGCCTCAGTCAGGCCTGGCGCATGACAGTGTTACGGGTCCGCCGGTGTCTGTTTCCAGGCTTTTCCAGATCGCCGCGCTGGATGATTACACAGGCTGCTTTAACCGCCCCGGCCTGCTGCCGGGTTCTTTCAGTTGCCGACAACAGGACCCTTCCACCGATGAATTCAGTGATCGAGCAGCTTCAGTCGCACCGCTCCATTCGCAAGTTCGAGGATCGAGCGATCCCGGAGCCGCTTTTCCGCTCCCTGCTTGAGGCCGGCCAGAGCGCTGCCACCTCCAGTCATGTCCAGGCGACCACCGTGATCCGCGTCCGTGCCGCGGAGAAGCGGGAGCGCATCGCCGAGTTGGCCGGTGGGCAACCGTACGTGGCCAGCTGTTCGGAGTTCCTGGTGTTCTGCGCGGACATGAAGCGGGTATTCGAGGCCACCGAGCGGACCGGGCGCGAGCCGCAGCGTGGCATGACCGAGCAGTTCATCATCGCCACGGTGGATGCGGCCCTGTTCGCCCAGAACGTGGTGGTGGCCGCTGAATCCGCGGATCTCGGCATCTGCTACATCGGCGGCATTCGCAACAACCCCGAGCAGATCAGTGCGCTGCTGGAGCTGCCCGATGACGTCTACCCGGTGTTCGGGCTGTGCCTCGGCTATCCGGATCAGGCGCCGGAGATCAAGCCGCGGCTGCCCCCGGACGCCATTCTCAAGGAGGACCGTTACCACGATGACGGTGAAGCAGCCGCCGTGGACGCCTTCGACAAGACCATGAATGCCTATTACCAGCGTCGCAGCAGCAATCAGAAGACCGCGACGTGGAGTGATCAGATCAGCGTGCTGTTTACCGACAAGACGCGCCCCCACATGCGCGATTTCCTGCGCCAGCGCGGATTCGAGATGAAATAGTCGGCCGCCATGAAGTGATCATCGGTACTCCTTTCCGATTTTGTTTCGCCGCAGCACCGAATCAAGTTGACAAACGTCGTCCGTACAGTAGCGTAATAACACTGTTCTCCGGGGGAATCAGATACCAGCACCCCCCGGCGGACAATGATCACTACAAGGCGTCGTCGCCTGGAGGAGAGAACCATGAACGATGATCGATCCATGTCACGCCGGAACTTCCTGAAGGTCGGGGCAACTGCCTCCGCGGGTGCCGCTGCGGCCGTGGGTGCGCCTGCGGTCATCGCATCCCGCAATGAACCCATCAAGTGGCGGATGCAGACCCACTGGCCGGAGGGGGTCTGGTACTACGACGAGATTTTCAGGGAATTCGCCAAGCGGGTCACTGAAGGGACCGACGGCGAACTGGAAATCGAGATCCATCCCCCGGGATCGGTGGTCTCCACCGGGGATACCCTGCGGGCCGTCGCCCGCGGCACGCTGGACAGCGCGTTCACCTGGCCGTCCTACTGGATCGGCCAGATCCCTGTGGCGGGGCACCTGAACGGCAACCTGGCCACGTGGGATAGCCACGAAGAAATGCACATGTTCTTCTACCACATGGGTGCGCTGGATATTATCCGCGAAGCGTACGCGGAACGCGGCGTATACCAGCTGGGTCCGTACTCCTCGGCGGGTATTGCAGTCTGGTCCAACGAGCCAATACGGACCCTGAGTGATTTCGAGGGGTTCAACATCCGTTCCACCGGGACCGCGGCGCGGGTGTTCGAGAAAATGGGCGCGGCGCCCGTTGCCATTGACGGCGGCGAGCTGTATCAGGCCCTTCAGACCGGTGTCGCCGACGGCGTGCACTGGGGCGGTGTTGCCACGGGTTGGGGCATGAATCTGCAGGAGGTCAACGACTACATTCTGCAGCCGAATCTGGTGGCACATACCAACGGCGAGGTCATCATCAACATGGACAATTGGAACGCACTGGGCGAGGACCACAAGGTGGTTCTGGACGCTGCCCTGCGTGCCACCAGCATCGACTGTAGTTCACTGATCCGGAGGCGCGATTACCAGCACATGGAAGAATTCGTCAACGACTACGATGGCGAAATCATCCAGATGGAGGACGAGGTCATGGAAGCCATGCGCCAGTACACCATGGAGGTGGTGGACGAGGTCTCGGAAAACGATCCCGAGTACTCCGGCAAGGTGGGTGCCATCCTCCACGAGTTCATGGAGATGACCGGCAAGATCTAGACGGCCGGAAGGAGCCCGTCACGAAGCCGGCCCGTGGGCCGGCTTCGTTCGTTGCGACGGCATCATACGGACCGCGCCGCATCCACGCAGGCACGCGCCAGCGGGCTTTGCCCGTTTCCAAGCTCGGCCGCGATGGAGTAGTGATTGTGGTTGCCCAGCACGTCCAGCGACGCGGCGTAACCGGCGCGCTGAAGCACTGCCAGGAAACCCCGGGACTGGGCAATCCACGACTGCGTTTCTCCGCCTCCGACATACAGGGACAATTCCAGGGATCGGTGGGGCAGGTGGCGGATGGGACTTAACCGGCGCGCCGTGGTGTCCGTCAGCCCGATGTCGGCGTTGACGGTGGTGTCCACCACCGGACGCAGATCGTACAGGCCGCTGATCAGAACGGCCTTGCGTACCAGTCCCGGTGGTGGGGCATCCGCCCGGTCCGCCGCATGGGCCATGGCCACCAGATGGGCCCCGGCGGAATGCCCGGAGGCAGTGATGCGATCCGGGTTCCCGCCGTGCCCCCGGATGTTCTTCGCCAGCCAGTGAAAGAAGGACGCGGTGTCCGCGACGATGGTTTCCAGATCGACCTCTGGGCAGAGACTGTAGTTGGGAAGCACCAGGGTGACCCCGGCGTCCTGGAACACCGGCGCCATGAAGCTGTAATCCGCCTTGTCCCGCCCCCGCCAGTAGCCGCCGTGGAAGAACGCATGCACGGGGGCGTCAGGGCCGGCGGGAAAGATGTCGCAGGTCATTAACGGTCGCTCACCATAGGCGACATCATAGACCCCCGTTACCCGCTTCCGAACCATGCGGCTGGCTTCCGCTGCGTCTTCCACGTACCGGGCCACGTCCGGCACGTGGACGTGCGGGTTGTATTCGTATTCGGTGGATGCCGCCATGGTCATGATCGCCGCCGCGCCAGTGATTCCATCGCCAGGCCGGACAGCAGTTCGATGCCGGTGGGGATGATCCGGTCGTTGAAGTCGTACTCCTGGCTGTGCAGGGGCTGACGATGCTCATCATCCCGGGAGCCGACGTGCACGTAGGCACCACGGCACTCGTTGAGCATGAAGGAGAAATCCTCGCTGCCCATGCTCGGCTGGTGGCCCGCCTGCAGGGTGTCCTCACCGTAACGGCGCCGGATGACGTCGCGGCCCAGTTCCGTGGCATCGGGGTCGTTCATGGTGACCAGGAAGGTGTCGTCAATACGCACATCGATGGTCGCGCCGTGGTATTGCGCCAGGCTCTCGCACAGTCCGCGCAGGGACTGCCGCAGCCGTTCGCCGACGGCCGGGTCCAGCGCACGCAGGGTGCCGGACAGCACCGCGGTGTCCGGAATCACATTGAAGCCGGCCAGGTCGCCGCTCTGCACGGCGCAGATGCTCAACACCGCCGGCTGCAGCGGGTCCACTTCGCGGGACACGATGGTGTGGGCGCGCTGGATCAGGTCGGCGGCGATGCGCACCGGGTCGATGCAGCCGTGAGGGTTCATGCCGCCGTGCCCGCCGCGCCCGCGAATGGTGATGTCCACCCGATCGCCACTGGCCATGATGGGCCCGGGTATGAGACCGAAGCGGCCCACCGGTAGCCCCGGCCAGTTGTGCAGCGCATAGATCTCGTCCATGGGGAAGCGCTGGAACAGGCCCTCGCCAACCATGGCCTTGCCGCCACCGACACCTTCCTCCGCCGGCTGGAACACGAAGTACACCGTGCCGGCAAAGTCGTCACGGGCCTGGAGTTCCTCGATGGCCCCCAGCAGCATGGTGGTGTGACCGTCATGGCCGCAGGCGTGCATGCGACCGGGATTCACGGAGGCGTAGGGCACGCCGCTGTGCTCCTCCAGTGGCAGCGCATCCATGTCGGCGCGCAGGCCCACCGCCGCGGCTGCAGGGCCTCCGCGCCCCTGCAGCCAGGCAACGATGCCGGTGCCGCCAATGCCTGCTTCATAGGCAACGCCCAGGGCGTCCAGTTGCTCCTGGACGCGCCGGGCCGTCTCCTGTTCCTGGAAGCCGAGTTCCGGGTGACGGTGCAGTTCCCGGCGGAAGTCCACCAGTCGTTCCAGTCGTTCCGGTCCCACGGTCATGGGCGATACCTCACGGGCTGTGCCCCAGCGGCCCGGTGGTCTTCATCAGCCGCGATACAGCAGCTCGATGCCATCCACCAGGATGCTGGGGAAAAGCAGGAAAACCACGCCACACGCCAGCATCAGCAGCACGTACGGGAACACCGCCTTGTACAGATCGAGAATGGGCGTGTTCGGACTCAGACTCTTCAGGTAGAAGATGTTGTAGCCGAACGGGGGTGTGATGTAGCCGATGCACAGGTTGAGCTGGAAGATCACCGCAAACCAGAGTGGATCAAAGCCCAGCATCTGCACCACCGGGAAGAAGATCGGCAACACCAGCAGGATGATGCCGATGGGGTCCAGGAACATGCCCAGGACCAGCCCGATGAGCTGCATGATCACGATCAGCATCCACGGTTCCACTTCGATGCCGAGGAGAACGCGCTGCAGGAACTGGATGCCTCCCGCCCCGGAGTAGACGGTCACGAAGGACGCTGCCCCGAACACGATCCAGATCACCATGCCCGTGGTGGAGGCGGTGGAGTAGCTCACCTCGCGGATGAACTTCAAGGTCAGTTCGCCGCGCAGGGCGACGGCGACCACCACGGCGGCAGCACCGACGCCGGCGGCTTCCGTGGGTGTGGCGAGGCCCATGAAAATCGACGACAGCACCACCACGATGATCAGCAACGGGGCAATCACCGACCGCAGCGATCTAATCTTGTCCCGCATGGGGACGGCCTCATTCGTGGCCGGGGCCAGCTCCGGCCGCATGCGCGCCTTGATGGTGACGAACACGAGGAACACGGTGATCACGATCAGCCCGGCGATCAGGCCGCCCATGAACAGCCGTCCCACCGACAACCCGGTGACCAGGCCGATAACGATCAGCGTGATGGACGGCGGGATCAGAATGCCCAGAGTGCCTGCTGCGCCAATGGTGCCGAGCACGAAGGAGCGGTCGTAGCCATGGCGCTCCATGGCCGGCATGCCCACCATACCGGTGGTCAGGGTGGAGGCGGCGCAACTTCCGGTCATGGCGGAGAGCACCGAGGCGAAACCGGTGGTTCCCAGCAACAGGCCGCCATTGACGCGGCCGGACCAGAGGTAGAATGCGCGATATAGGTCCGCCGAAATCTGGGAGCGGCCCAGGGCCACGCCCATGAAAACGAACAGTGGGATGGCGGCCAGCAGCACCGACCACATGGTGCCGAAGACAGCGGAGATCATCGGGAACAGCCCCGCTGTGCCGCTGAGAAGCAGGGTGAAGACGACTGCGACCCCTCCCAAAGCAAAGGACAGCGATACGCCCAGCATGATCAGGATCAGCAGCGACCCGAACATGCCCACCGTGAGAAGTTCCGGGCTCATACAACAACGCCCCTTCGTTTGACGTCCAGATCAGGACGGACCAGGA
Source organism: Aquisalimonas sp. 2447 (assembly GCF_012044895.1). NCBI lineage: Bacteria > Pseudomonadati > Pseudomonadota > Gammaproteobacteria > Chromatiales > Ectothiorhodospiraceae > Aquisalimonas > Aquisalimonas sp. 2447. The sequence goes on along the minus strand of NZ_CP050695.1, from coordinate 3,850,045 downwards.
GGATCAGTGAGCGAAGGATCTCCACGCAGCCCTGCACGGTGATCATCACGGCACCGATGAACAGGGACAGCATCACCGGCCACATGGGGTGGCCCAGGGCGCTGTCGTCGGTGTCGCCCCATTCCCAGGTCTCGTAGAAGTAGGGCCAGCCCTCGTAGCAGAGCGCGAGCCCCCAGATCACCAGCACGGAGTAATTGAGGAAATCCGCCAGGGCATTCCATCGCGGCGAGCGGGTGTTCAGGAGCAGGTCCACCCGCACGTGTCCGCCCTGAATCAGCGTGAACGCCCCGATCAGCACGAAGTACGCAGCAAAGATGCGCTGGGTGTAGCCCGGCGCCCACACCGACGGTGCGTTGAACACGTACCGTGCGATCACCTCGTAGACGATGATGGCCATCCCGATCCAGATCAGGAAGCTCACGATCTTCCCGAGAGTGGAATTGATGCGGTCCACCCAGGACAGCAGGAACATATTCTCCTCCGACGATGGTCGGCCCCGGCAGGGACAAGCTGTTCTTGCGCTCGTTTTGTCTTATGGTGTCTGGTAGAACGCTGTTACCAAGCTACCGGCTGGGGAGAGCGTGTCAACAGATTTGTCGGGCTCGCGGTTCCTGGTCGCACACCATTGGCAAACCGAATACAACAACGAGACGTCCGGAGGAGACTTCCATGGATTTCCAGCATCCATCCCATGTGCGTGAGCTTCAGCAACGCCTGACCGCGTTCATGGAGGAACACGTCTATCCCGCGGAGCACGAGTTCAGCGCGCAGGTCCAGAAGGAGCGTTGGAAGTCGCCGCCGGTCCTGGAGGATCTCAAGGCCAGGGCGCGGGCCGAGGGCCTGTGGAACCTGTTCATGCCGGACGAGCGTTTTGGCCCGGGTCTGAGCAATCTGGAATACGCGCCCCTGGCCGAGATCATGGGCCGGGTATTCTGGGCCGCCGAGGTCTTCAACTGTAATGCGCCGGATACGGGCAACATGGAAGTGTTCGTGAAATACGGCACTCCCGCGCAACAGCAGCAGTGGCTGCAGCCTTTGCTGGACGGGGAGATTCGCTCTGCCTTCGCCATGACGGAGCCGGCGGTGGCCTCCAGTGATGCCACCAATGTCGAGACGTCCATCACCCGGGATGGCGACGACTACGTGATCAACGGGCGCAAGTGGTTCATCACCAACGCCATGCACGAGCGCTGCGCCATCTTCATCGTCATGGGCAAGTCGGACCCGGACAACCCCAACCGGCACCTGCAGCAGACACAGATTCTGGTGCCCCGGGATGCCAAGGGCCTGGAAGTGGTGCGGCCGCTGAGCACCTTCGGTTACTACGAAGAGCCGGGCGGGCATGCGGAGGTGGTGTTCGACAACGTGCGCGTGCCGAAGGAGAACCTGCTGTTGGGCGAAGGGCGCGGCTTCGAGGTAGCCCAGGGCCGTCTGGGCCCGGGGCGCATCCACCACTGCATGCGCCTTATCGGCGCAGCGCAGCGGGCACTGGAATTCGCCTGCCGGCGGGTGGAGGACCGTGAAGTCTTCGGCCGTCGCCTCAGTCAGCAGGGTTCCGTGCGCGAGTCCATCGCTGTGATGGCCTCGAAGGTGGAAATGTCCCGTCTGCTGACCCTGCGAGCGGCGGCCAAGATGGACACCGACGGCACCAAGGAGGCCCGGGATCTCATCGCCATGGCCAAGATCATGGTGCCGCAGCTCACCTCCGAAGTGCTGGACATGGCCATCCAGATGCATGGCGCCGGCGGCTTCACCGCGGACTATTTCATGGCCGAGGCGTTCAACTATGCACGCTGGTGCCGCATGGCGGACGGCCCGGACCAGGTGCACATGATGGCACTGGGGAAACAGGTCATCGGCCAGTACAACGCCTGAGGGGAAAATCATGAACCAACCTGTGGATCAGCTCGACCTTCCCCGGCTGGAGGCGTATCTGGCCGGCCAGATCGAGGACTTCGGCACCATCCGGGAGTGCCGCAAGTTTTCCGGTGGGCAGTCCAACCCCACTTTCCTGCTCACCACCGACCGCCGGCGCTACGTGCTGCGTCGCAAGCCGCCGGGGGAACTGCTGAAGTCGGCCCATGCCGTGGACCGGGAATACCGGGTGATGCGGGCGCTGCAGGAGACCCCGGTGCCCGTGCCGCGGATGTTCCTGCTGTGCGAGGACGAGTCGGTAATCGGCTCGGTGTTCTACGTCATGGATTACGTGGAAGGACGCATCCACTGGAACGCGGCGCTGCCCGATTCCAGCCCCGGCGAGCGCACGGCCATCTACGGCAACATGGTGGCGGTGCTCGCCGCGATCCACAGCGTTGACGTCCACCAGGTGGGGTTGGGCGATTTCGGCAAGCCGGGCAACTACTTCGCCCGCCAGCTCAATCGCTGGAGCAAGCAGTACTACGCCTCGGAGACGGAGAAGAACCCGGCCATGGACCGGCTCATCCAGTGGCTGGAAGCCAACATGCCCGAAGACGACGGCCGCATGTCTCTGATCCACGGGGACTACCGCATCGACAATCTGATCATCCACCCGGACACCCCGGAGGTGCTGGCGGTGCTGGACTGGGAACTCTCCACCCTGGGCCACCCCTGGGGGGATCTGTCCTACCAGTGCATGCAGTTGCGGCTGTCCCAGGACGCGGCCATCCCGGGCCTGGGTGACCTGGATCGCAAGGCGCTGGGCATTCCCACCGAGGAAGAGTACGTGGCCGAGTACTGTCGCCTGACCGGCATCGACGCCATCCCGAACTGGAACTTCTACATCGTGTTCAACTACTTCCGGCTGGCGGCTATCCTGCAGGGCATTCAGAAGCGGGCGCTGGACGGCAATGCCTCCAGCGACAAGGCGTTCGAGTACGGCGCCATGGCGCGACCGTTGGCGGAAGAGGCCGTGCAACTGATCTGAACGCCGTCCCGGATGGTTAGGGGTAGACCAGGCACTTCACAGGAGGTACCCGGATGGTTCCGATCGCCTGCGCGTCAGCGCCCGGAGCTTTGGTGATTGTCCAGCAGCCTGTCGGTCAGCGGCCCGGCCGAGGTGACCATGACTGATCCCGGTCAACGCCCGAACATGGTGCTGACCGTCCTCTGCGGCACCTTCACCGCCCTGGTGGTGATCGTGTTCGCACGGCTGGCGTTCGGTGTGTTGTTGCCCCCCATGCGGGCCGATTTGGGGCTCAGCTATCAGCAGGCGGGAACACTTGGCACCGTGACCGCGCTGGGTTACCTGCTGTTCGTGCTCGCGGGTGGCGCTGCTGCGGCGCGCTGGGGCGCGCGGCGCACCGTGGTGTTCGGTCTGCTCACGGTGACGGTGGGCTTCGCCGGGCTCAGCCTGGCGTCCAGCTATCCCATGCTGCTGTTTCTCAAGGCGCTACTGGGCTTCGGCACGGCATTCAGTTTCGCGCCCATGGTCTCGCTGCTGGCGGCCTGGTTTCCGGAGCGACGGGGCCTTGTCATCGGCTGCATGTCCGCCGGCATCGGCGCCGGCAGCCTGCTGATCGGCTTTCTGGTGCCCTGGCTGTACACCCAGCTGGGCGACACTGGCTGGCGGTTGAGCTGGGGCATCTTCGCCGTCACGGGGCTGGCCGTGTCCGCGCTGGTTCTCGGCGTCGTGCGCGATCCGCCCGGGAGCAGGACCGCGGCGGGCGAAACGCCGCCGTCGGCGGACAAGTGGCTGATCTACCGCCATCCCCGCATGCTGATCGTGGCGACCACCTACGGCTTGATCGGCCTGACCTACATTATCCAGGTGATCTTCATGGTCAGTTTCGTGGTGGAGACGGGCTACTCGGAACGCACAGCAGGCCAACTGGTGGCCATGATGGGCCTGCTCTCCATTGCCGCCGGGCCGGCCTGGGGCATGCTGTCGGACCGCTGGGGGCGTGGCAATGCGCTGACCACCGCCATGGTGCTGGTCACGGTGGCCACCGTCCTGCCCCTGCTGGAGCAGACACTGCTCATGTTCTTCCTGCACTTCCTGATGATGGGTTTGGCGGTGAACGGAACCTTTGCCCTGGTCCAGGCCAGCAGCACAGACCAGGTGGCACCGCGATACATCCCCATCGCCTTCAGCTATGCCACGGTGTTCTTCGCCTTCGGCCAGTTCGTGGGGCCGGCCATCGCGGGCTGGCTGATCGATACCACCGACGATTTCCGGTCGGCGTTCCTGTTTTCCACCGTGGGGCTGCTCATGGGCACGGCCATGAGCTACTGGATCCGGAGCTTCCCGCGGGAGCTCGCCGTGGGCGAGGAGTCCGTGCGGGAAGCGGGGCGGTCGTGATGTGCCGACTTGGTGCTCAGGCCTGGCGCGGCGTGCGGCCGCTGCGCGCCGACAGGCTGTTAACCAGTGAGGTGATGCCACGGCGCATGCGCTGGTAGCCGGCGCCCAGGCATTCGGCCATGTACTGGTCACGCTCATGGCGCGCACGGCGCTCCAGATCGGCCAGCAGATCATGGGAGACTTCGAAGCGTTGTTCGGTCGTGTCGTTTTTCATGGCACCCTCGCTTCAACTGTTCGTGTTGCAGCGCATTATAACAAGGGTGGTGCGTCGCAGCATATACCGACCGGTATATCTCCTGTGACTGCTGGGAACGAAGCTTCAGGCGCTATGGTGGCCCGTGAAGTATGCCTGGGGATGCGGCGGTGGATGGTTGACGGCCCTGCCGGCGTTCTCTATTCACTGGTGCTTTACGAATGACGGTAGGTTCCGGACGGAGGAGAAAAGACATGTGGGCACGCGATGCCTTTCCCGCGATGCGGCGGGAGACCCACTATGGTGACCGGGTGGTACGCTGTTTTGCGGACCGCCCGACGGACCTGAACTGCCTGTTGCCGGAGGCGCTGGCGCGTGCCGCCGACAGTGAAGCGCTGATCCATGACGAGCTGCGACTCACCTACCGGGAACTCGACGCCCGGGTCGCGCAGGTGGCCGCCGGCCTCGCCGCCCACGGCGTTGAGGCGGGCGACCGGGTGGCGCTCATCCTCGACAATGGCACGCCGTTCGTGGAACTCATGCTGGCCACCTGGCGGCTGGGCGCCGTGATCGTGCCGCTGAACACCCGGGACCAGAAGCCCGGGTACCAGCACATGCTCTCCGACTCCGGTGCCCGGCTGGTGGTGTACGAGCCGGCGCTGCGGGACCGGTTGCCGTCGCCGGCGGACCTCCCGGAGCTGCAGCACAGACTGTGTGTGGAAGCCGGGCCAGGGGAGGCGGGATATGACGCCCTGTTCGAGCACGGCCAGCGGACCGAGGTGGCCACCGTCGCCGAAGACGATACCGCGGCCATTCTCTATACGTCCGGCACGACCGGCAGGCCGAAGGGCGCCATGCTCACGCACCTCGGCATCGTCCACTCGCTGATGCACTTCCAGTGGGGGATGGAGCTCGGACCGGGGGATCGGTCCCTGATCACCGTTCCCATGAGTCATGTCACCGGCCTGGTGGCGTTGATCGGTGTGTCGCTGCGCGCCGCGGGGGCGCTGATCATCCAGCGCGAGTTCAAGGCCGCCCGCTTCCTGGAGCTGGCGGCCCGTGAACGCATGACCCACACCGTGCTGGTGCCGGCCATGTACAACCTGTGCCTCCTGGACCCGGACTTTGACGGCCATGACCTCTCCGCGTGGCGTATCGGCGGCTACGGCGGGGCACCCATGCCGGAAGTCACCATTCGCGCCCTGGCAGAGAAGCTGCCGGGCCTGCAGCTCATGAACGCCTACGGGGCCACCGAGACCAGTTCACCGGCCAGCATGATGCCGCCGGCGTACACCTCGGGCCGTGGTGACAGCGTTGGGGCGGAGCTCCCTTGTGCCGAGGTCGTCATCATGGATGACGCGGGCTGTGAAGTCCCGCAGGGTGAGTCCGGAGAAGTCTGGATCCGCGGGCCCATGGTGGTGCCGGGCTACTGGAACAACGAGGCGGCGACGGCACGGGAATTCATCGCCGGCTTCTGGCGTTCCGGGGACATCGGCAGCAAGGATGGCGACGGTTTTCTGTACGTCTTCGACCGCAAGAAGGACATGATCAACCGCGGCGGCTACAAGGTGTACACCACGGAAGTGGAAAACGTGCTTCTGGAACACCCCGACGTTGTGGAAGCGGCGGTGGTGGGGCGGCCCTGCCCGGTGCTGGGCGAACGCGTGCATGCGTTCGTCGTGACGGCGACGGCCGGGCTCAGTGCCGAGGCGCTGAAGCAGCATTGCGCCGCGGCACTGTCCGACTACAAGGTCCCCGAGGCGTGTACCTTCAGCAGCGAGCCGCTGCCCCGCAATCCCAACGGCAAGGTGCTCAAGCGCAGTCTGCGGGATGAGCTGGCATGATCGATCCCCTCGGTCCTGCGGATCACGCTCCTTTGCGCGCCTCTTCGTATCCCGGAAAGGAGTGCTTCAGCGTGGCGTGGTTGAGCAGCATCTCCGCCTTCAGCTGTTGCCCGGCGGCGTCGAAGATCCGGGTGCGCACCCAGTAGGATTCCGTGCGCTTGCTCTCCGATAGCGCCACGATCTCGCGGCGGATCAGGTAATCCTCGCCCACCAGCAGCGGACCGTCGACCATGCGGATCTCCTGGTCCGCGAACAGGCCGATGACGGGGTGCTTGACCGGGAACTGCGCCTTGGGGCTGGTGTACTCGGCCAGCACGCTCACCATCTCCAGCGGGATGATCGGGCGACCCCACGGGGACGACGCACCATCCGCGTACCAGTGCGAGTACTCGGTGATCTTTTCCAGTTTCTGGTTCAGGGAAAAGGGGTAGAGATTACCCATGTGCTGGTCCGGGTCCATGCGCACCGGCTCGTCCTGAGCGCCCGTCATGCCCACTTCGAGATCGGACAGGATCACCAGTTTCTCCGGTGGGCGCAGCTTCGCCATGCGCTGCTCCAGCAGGGTTTCCCCGTGCTCCGGGCCGATGCTTGCGCTGGCCTCGAGCACCGGGGTGCCATCCGCCTTCTCGGCCCAGGCCCGCGCACGCGTGGCGCCCGGTTCCGGGAGTTCCACGAAGGCTCGAACCGACTCACCCTCCACCACCATGTTCTGGAAGTGTGACGAGAAGCAGCCCCGCTCGAACCAGTCGTTGCCCCAGATGCGGGCAAGCAACGGCACGAACTGGCTGAAGTGCGTCGGCCCCTCGATGGGGCCCGCCCGAAAGCCGAGCTCCTCGGCCATGGAGTCGTCGTGGATCGAGCTGTGTCCGCTGTATTCCTGATCGGCCAGCATCTGCTGCGGCTGCCGCAGGGGGCCGCACAAGGAGAGTGGCGTGTCGAAACTCATGGTCCTGTCTCACTGATGATCGAAGTGACGTGTAAGCCGGGGCGCCGCCTTTTTCCGGCGGCGACGCCCCGAGGTCTCTCGGGCAACGGAAGGCCTCAGCTGTCCAGCATGCCCGCGAGGCGGTCGCGGATCAGCGCCTCGGATTCGGCCATGGTGCGGTCGATGAGCTCCTTCACCGTGGGCACGTCGTGAATCAGACCGGCCACCATGCCGCAGGACCAGGCACCGGCGTCCATCTCACCCTCCTTCATGATGCGCGGATAAACCCCGGCCACCTCGTCGATAATGTCCTCGAACTTGAGGTCATCACCCAGGCGCTTTTCCTTCTCCAGCAGCCGTTCCACGGCCTCGTTGGTCAGCACCCGTTCGGTGTTGCGCAGCGGGCGCATGACCAGGCGTGTATCCAGCTCGCTGGCCGCGACGATGGCCTGTTTCACCCGTTCGTGCACCGGTGCTTCCTGGGTGGCGATGAAACGGGTTCCCATGTTCATGCCTTCGGCGCCCATGGCCAGGGCGGCCGTCAGCGAGCGGCCATTCGCCATGCCGCCGGAGGCAACGAACGGAATGGTCAGCTCTTCCGCGGCCCGGGGGAGCAGGATGAAATTGGGCACATCGTCTTCACCCGGATGACCACCACACTCGAAACCGTCGACGCTGGCGGCATCGCAGCCGATGGACTCCGCCTTCAGGGCATGCCGCACGGAGGTGCACTTGTGGATCACCTTGATCCCTGCCTCCTGCAACGGCGGCAGGACCTGCTGCGGATTGTTGCCCGCCGTCTCCACGACCTTCACGCCGCCGTCGATGATGGCCTTGATGTAACCGGGGTAGTCCGGCGTGTTCACCGAAGGCAGGAACGTGACGTTCACACCGAAGGGCTTGTCGGTCATTTCGTGACAGCGGCGGATTTCCTCGGCAAGCGCCTCGGGGCTGGGCTGGGTCAGTGCCGTGATGATGCCCAGCCCGCCGGCATTGGAAACCGCCGCGGCCAGCTCCGCATAGCCCACATGGTGCATGCCACCCTGAATAATCGGGTGCTGGATGCCGAACATTTCCGTGATTTTTGTCTTCATGGGTCTTCGTCCAATGCTCCTGACTGGCGCCGACGCACAAGAATGTCAGCGCTTCGTGATTGGTCGGGATCAGCGCTTCCTGCCGAAGCCCTGATCCTGGAAGTGAGTCGAGTGTGGATATTGCCTCGTAACCCGCTTGAGTACCAAACCTGCGGCGGTTATTCCGCTCTCGCGGCGTGGCCATGATCGGGTCCACGGTAGCGTTGGCGGCTTCGGCGCACTGGTGCGCCTGGAGGGCCGGATCGACAGAGGGAAGGATGGCGCGCCCGGCAGGATTGTTTCGGCGCCTCAAGGCGCCTCACCCGTCGGGTCCGCGTCGCTGCGCTCCGCGGCACTGGCCGCCTGCCGGCGGCCGGTCGAACCTGACTTGTTTATTGTCGCAGGTTCGAATCCCGGCAACTGCAACGGTGTTGCCGCCAGTTAAGCCCGTGGAGTCTGCATCAAGGAAAGCATGGCGCGCCCGGCAGGATTCGAACCTGCGACCTTCGGCTTCGGAGGCCGACGCTCTATCCAACTGAGCTACGGGCGCTTGATGACAAGTTCCACAGGATAGCGATTCCGGGGCGTGTCGTCCATGGTGGCCACGGATCCAACTTTTTCGCCCCGGGGGATTCGGATATACTTCGAGGCCTGGGCTTTGGCCCGCCCGCACAGAACATCGACCGTATCGTTGGGGGATCAGCGTGAGCAGCGAGCAAGACGACAAGGCGTTCATGAGGAGTTTCGGCGGGGTGATGGTGCTCCTGACGGTAGCCGCCTTCATCATTGCCGGTCTGGCCGTGTTTGCGGCGACCTTCGAGACGTCGCGCGACATGGCTCGGGCAGAGCACGAACGTGAGCGGATCTCACAGCGGCTGCAGCCCCATGGTGTGGTTCGCGAGAACGGTGACGCTGACCCGATGGCGATGGCGGAAGAAGAGGCTGACGATGCGGACGATGACGCCGAAGAGGTGGCCATGTCCGGTTCCGAAGTCAACGAGTCTGCCTGTATGGCCTGTCACGCCAGCGGCGTGATGGACTCACCGGTGACCGGTGACAACGACGCCTGGGCGAGCCTGTACGAAGACAAGGGCCTGGAAGAACTCGTCTATAACGCCATTAACGGCATCCGCGGCATGCCCGCGCGCGGCGGGGATTCCAGCCTGAGCGACGAGGAGGTGCGTCGGGCGGTGGTCTACATCCTCGAGGAAAGCGACGTCGAGCTGGACGACGACGAGCTCGCTGACGTCGAAGAAGAGTTCTGACCGAATCCCGAATTCCTTCGCGCACGCAAAGGAACCGCCTTCGGGCGGTTTTTTTGTGCGCGAATGCTGCGAGTACTCTCAGTGGCTTTCGTTGCACCGTCGTGGTGCGCTCACTGTTTCGCGTGCACTGCATGTGTGCGCGCTCGCGTCCCGCCGGGCCGGGGAGTGCATTGTAACAGACTGATTCTCCGGTACGTTCATCCCTGGCATAGCTTCTGCACCATCACTGGGCAGGTTCGCGCTGCTCGGGCTCTCCCGGTGGCCTCACACACCTGATTCTCGCGATTCGGCAACAGGAGTTCAGATCATGCGTCAATCAACGCTCGCCCTACTGCTGCTGGCGTTGCCAGCCGCTGCGTTCGCTCATCCCGGCCACGGACACGGCGGCTTCGGCGCCGGATTCTTGCACCCGCTCCTGGGGCTGGATCACCTCCTTGCCATGACCGGGATCGGGTTTTGGGCGGCAAGGCACGGCAGTCTGGGGCAGGCCGCGATTATTGCAGGCTCCTTTCTCGTTGCTGTGCTGGCCGGTTTCGGTATCGGCCTGGTGCAGGGCGGAGTCTCTGCAGTGGAGTTCGGTATCCTTGCCTCTCTGGCGATTACCGGTGTGCTGGTGTTCGGTGCCCGTCGCCTGTCGTTGGTGGCGTCGGCGGGGCTGGCGGGGTTGTTTGCGGTGTTCCACGGGCACGCCCACGGTGCGGAAATGGCCGCCAGCCTGTCCGCGGTTGCCTTCATGAGCGGGTTCGCCCTGACCACCGTGCTGCTCCTTGTCGCCGGCGCCACCCTTGCGATCGCCGTCAACCGCCGCGGTCTGCTGCGGCCGGCGGACCGGCTTGCAGGCGGTGTGCTGGTGGCGTCCGCTGCCTACCTGCTAGTGGTGGCGTGACCGGTGGTCGCCGTTCCGGCGCAGACGGTGGCAGCGGCTGAATCCGACACGGATGCAGGCTGGCTCGGCCATCTGCAACTGGGGTACCAGTTCAGGGCCGATCGCACCGTGCTGGCGCGGCGCAGGCACCAGGGTCCGTTGCTGGTGCAGCGCAGTTTTCACCCGGAGGGCGAGGTCTGCCATAGCTACATCATCCACCCGCCGGGAGGCGTGGTGGGCGGTGACCGCCTGCGCTTGGACGTCACCGTGGACGAGGGCGCCAGCGCGCTCCTGACCACCCCGGCTGCCGCCAAGTTCTATCGCAGCGCGGGGCCTTCGGCCTACCAGTCGCAGGCGTTCGATGTGGCACCTGGCGCAGGCCTGGAGTTCTTGCCCATGGAGACCATTCTCCACGGGCAGTCCAGGACGGCGCTGTACAACCGCTTCCACCTGGGTGCCGATGCCCGTCTCTGCACCTGGGACATCCTCTGCCTGGGCCGCCCGGGCAGTGGCGATCACTTCGAGCAGGGGGACTGCCTGCAGGATCTGTTGATCGAGCGCGAGGGCACCTGCGTGCTTCACGAACGGCTCAACCTTGTTCACGGCGATCCGCTCCTGACACGACCCTGGGGTCTCGGCGGGCACCCGGCCCTCGGTGCCCTGGTGGCGACCCCGGCGCCGAAAGGGCTCGAGGCCTCGTTGCGCGAGGCGGTCACCGTGCCGCCGGGTCTGTCTCTCGGCGTCACGCGCATCGGCGACGTCGTGCTGCTGCGCTGCCTCGGACCCGGTGCCGAGGTGATCCGCCGGGTCCTGGAACAGGCCTGGGCGTGCCTGCGCGAACCAGTCATGGGCCGACCACCCGTGCCCCCCCGCATCTGGAAGACCTGAATCACTCCGGAGGAGTCGTATGGAACTCACGCCACGAGAGAAAGACAAGCTGCTGCTGTTCACCGCCGCCCTGCTCGCCGAGCGGCGCCAGGCCAAGGGCCTAAAGCTGAATTACCCCGAGGCCAAGGCCATGATCTCCGCGGCCATCATGGAGGGCGCACGGGAAGGCAAGAGCGTTGCCGACCTGATGAGCCTGGGCGGCGAGGTGCTGACCCGCGAGGACGTCATGGACGGAGTACCGGAGATGATTCCGGACGTCCAGGTGGAAGTCACCTTCCCGGACGGCGTGAAGCTCGTCACCGTCCACGAACCCATCCGCTGAGGAGGCGCGCCATGATTCCCGGAGAGATTCTCCCCGCCGACGGCGACATCACCCTGAACGAGGGGCGCGAGACCGCTTCGGTCACCGTCACCAATACTGGTGATCGCCCTGTGCAGGTGGGTTCGCACTACCACTTCTTCGAGGTCAACGACGCGCTGACGTTTGATCGTGATGCCGCACGCGGCTTCCGGCTGGATATTCCCGCCGGCACCGCGGTGCGCTTCGAGCCCGGCCAGGAGCGCACGGTTCAGCTGGTGCGATACGCCGGCGATGAGATCGTCTACGGCTTCAAGGGGCGCGTCATGGGGCCGCTCAAGGGGGGCAAGGCATGAGCAATACCATCTCACGCACGGCATACGCGGACATGTTCGGTCCCACCACCGGCGATCGGGTGCGCCTGGGTGATACCGAGCTGCTGATACGCGTCGAGCGCGATCACACCACCTACGGCGACGAGGTGAAATTCGGCGGTGGCAAGGTGGTGCGCGATGGCATGGGCCAGAGCCAGCGCACCGGCAGGGACGTGGTGGATACCGTCATCACCAACGCCCTGATTCTGGATCACTGGGGTGTGGTGAAAGCGGACATCGGCATCAAGGACGGCCGTATCCAGGCCATCGGCAAGGCCGGCAACCCGGACACCCAGCCGGATGTGGACATCATCATCGGCCCGGGCACCGAGGCCATCGCCGCCGAGGGCAAGATCGTGACCGCCGGAGGCATCGATGCCCACATCCATTTCGTCTGCCCGCAGCAGATCGAGGAGGCGCTGACCTCCGGGGTGACTACCATGATCGGCGGCGGCACCGGGCCGGCCACCGGCACCAACGCCACCACCTGCACGCCGGGCGCCTGGAACATCCACCGCATGCTGCAGGCCGCCGAGTCGTTCCCCATGAACCTGGGCTTCCTAGGTAAAGGCAACGGCAGCTTGCCGGAGGCCCTGAACGAGCAGATCGAAGCGGGCGCCCTGGGCCTGAAGCTCCACGAGGACTGGGGTACCACGCCGGCGGCCATCGACTGCGCGCTGTCGGTGGCGGATGCGTACGACGTGCAGGTATGTATCCACACGGACACCCTGAACGAGTCGGGCTTCGTGGAGGATACGGTGGCCGCGTTCAAGGACCGCACCATCCACACCTACCACACCGAGGGTGCGGGTGGCGGCCACGCCCCGGACATCATCAAGGTCTGTGGCAACGCCAATGTGCTGCCCTCCAGCACCAACCCGACGCGGCCGTTCACCACCAACACCATCGACGAGCATCTGGACATGCTCATGGTGTGCCATCACCTGGATCCGCGCATTCCCGAGGATGTGGCCTTCGCCGAGAGCCGCATCCGGCGGGAGACCATCGCCGCCGAGGACATCCTGCACGATCTTGGTGCGTTCTCCGTGATCGCCTCGGACTCCCAGGCCATGGGACGGGTGGGTGAGGTGATCATCCGCACCTGGCAGACCGCCCACAAGATGAAAGTCCAGCGGGGCGCGTTGAAGCAGGACAGCGGCGACGACGACAACTACCGTGCCCGGCGCTACATCGCCAAGTACACCATCAACCCGGCCCTGGCCCACGGCATTGCCCACGAGGTGGGTTCTCTGGAGCCGGGCAAGCTGGCGGACATGGTGCTCTGGGATCCGGCGTTCTTCGGCGTCAAGCCGGCGCTGGTGGTCAAGGGTGGATTCATTGCCACGGCGCCCATGGGCGACCCCAACGCCTCCATCCCCACGCCGCAGCCGGTGCACTACCGGCCCATGTTTGGCAGCTATGGCCGCGCCATGCGGGAGACCTCCGTGAGTTTCGTCTCCCAGGCCGCTGTGGATGCCGGCATCGGCGCGCAGCTCGGACTGCAGCGGCGGCTGGTGGCCGTGAAGGGCTGTCGCAGCGTGAAGAAGAAGGACCTGATCCTGAACGATTGGCAGCCACACATGGAGGTGGACCCGGAGACCTACGAGGTCCGCGCCGACGGCGAACTGCTCACCTGCGAACCCATGGCCGAGCTGCCCATGGCGCAGCGCTACTTCCTGTTCTGAGGCCCGCGATGCTGCGATTGACCGAGTACACCACCGCGGCCGAGGATGCGCACGGCGTTCTGGTGCTGCCGTTCGATACCCGGCAGAAGAGCCGTTTCCGGGCGACCTTGCAGGATGGCACCGAGGTGGGCGTCTTCCTGGAGCGTGGTCGTATTCTGCGGAATGGCGATGGCCTTCGCGCCGAAGGCGGTGAGGTGATAAGGGTGCAGGCGGCCAACGAGGCGGTGAGCACCGTGCGGTGTGCCGACGGCACCACCCTGGCGCGGGTGGCCTACCATCTGGGCAACCGGCATGTGCCGCTGCAGATCGGTGATGGTTTCGTGCGCTACCGGCACGATCACGTACTGGACGAAATGGTGCGTGGCCTCGGCCTCGATACGACGCCGGAACAGGCACCCTTCGAACCCGAAGCGGGTGCCTACGGCGGCGGCCATTCCCACGGGCATGATCATGACCACGACCACCACCACTGATCCCGCCCTGGCACGACGCCGGCTCTGGCAGCTCATGAGCCCGACCCTGCCCGTTGGGGCGTATAGCTACTCGGGCGGACTGGAGTACGCCATTGAGGCCGGCTGGGTACGGGATGCCGATGGCGTGGCTGACTGGCTGCAGGGCCAGCTCGTCCACACGCTCGGCCGTGTGGACGTGCCGCTGCTGGCGCGATTGCATGCCTGCTGGTGTCGGGATGACTGCACCGGCGTGGTGCATTATGGTCAATGGCTGCGGGCCAGCCGCGAGACATCGGAGCTGGTGGGCGAAGACCAGCACCTGGGGCGCGCCCTGGCAAGACTACTGAACGAGCTGGACATCCCCGAGGCTGAGCCCTGGACGCGTGCGTCGGAGACCAGCTGGGCGGTGGTCTACGCCCTGGCCCTGGTGCGTTGGGAGATCCCGCTGGAGGAGGGGGTTGAGGCCTACCTGTGGGCCTGGTGCGAGAATCAGGTGGCCGCAGCGATCAAGCTGGTGCCCCTGGGGCAGACCGCCGGGCAGCGGCTACTGCTGGATCTGGCCGAACCCATCGGCGCCGCCGCGGCCGCAGGCCTGCAATTGGACGATGACGCCATCGGCGGCACGGCCCCGGGCGTCGCCATCGCCAGCAGCCTGCACGAGACCCAGTATTCCCGGCTTTTCCGCAGTTGATTGCGGATTCCTGTGGGAGCGACGTGAGTCGCGACGGTCGCGTAGGGTGAACCTTCAGGTCCACCTTCCTCAGACAGGCAAGCCGCCGCGGCCCATCGCGGCCAACTCGGTGGACCTGAAGGTCCACCCTACAGCTCCCGCGGCTCGTATCGTGCCGCTGCGGTTCACTGACACCATCAGGAGGAACACACCATGTCTACCACCGAACAGGCACTGCGCGTCGGCATCGGCGGGCCCGTGGGCTCCGGCAAGACCGCGCTGCTGGAATCCCTGTGCCACTCCATGCGCGACCACTACAACATCGCCGTGGTCACCAATGACATCTACACCCGCGAGGACGCGGAATTCCTGACCCGTCATGGTGCCCTGGAAGCCGAGCGCATCGTTGGCGTGGAAACCGGCGGGTGTCCCCACACCGCTATCCGCGAGGACGCCTCCATGAACCTCTCCGCCGTGGCGGATCTCAACGCCCGTTTCCCGGGGCTGGACGTGGTGTTCGTGGAGAGCGGCGGCGACAATCTCTCCGCCACCTTCAGTCCCGAGCTGTCGGACCTCACTATCTACGTCATCGATGTCTGTGCCGGTGACAAGATCCCACGCAAGGGCGGCCCGGGCGTGACCCGCTCGGACCTGTTGGTGATCAACAAGATCGATCTGGCCGAGGGCGTGGGCGCCTCCCTGGAGGTCATGGACCGCGACAGCCGCCGCATGCGCGGCGACAAGCCGTTCCTGTTCACCAATCTCAAGTCCGGTCAGGGTCTGGACGAGGTGGTGGATTTCATCGTCCGCGAAGGCATGCTGCGCAACCGCGAGAGCGCCTAGCGTCTGCACGACAATCCCGCCCGAATCAGCCGTAGTACTGTACGTAGGGCGGACCTTCAGGTCCGCCATTGCGGGCCATGGCGGGCCCCGTGGTCGGCAACCCGGAAACGGCGGACCTTCAGGTCCGCCCTACACATGCGACACCTGCAGGTCTCTCGCTTTGGGCAGCGCGCACCAACTTGATTCATCCGGTTTCCGCACCACGCGGGTGCAATTGCCCGCCACGAGTGCATGAAGACGCCCTTGTTTGGTGCGTTCTCACGGCGGTATCAATGTAACTAATTGATAAGTAAAGCCAAAACCCCCTGGCATGGCGCTTGCTCCCTCCCTGTCAGTGCCCGGCGAACACCGTCAGGCACCAGCAAGTCACTGCCCCGGCCCGGTGCAGACCGGCCCGGCCAACAGGACGACGGAGGCAACCATGCATTCGACACAATCAAACAACGCGCTCTATCGCACCGTCGCTGGCGGCGCGATGGCTCTCGGCCTGGTGGCCGCGGGCAACGCCCAGGCGGACGACCCCATCAAGGTGGGCATTCTGCATTCCCTGTCCGGCACCATGGCCATCAGCGAGACGTCACTGCGTGACGTGGCGCTCATGACCATCGAGGACATCAATGAGCAGGGCGGCCTTCTGGGTCGTGAGCTGGAACCGGTGGTCATGGATCCGGGCTCCGACTGGCCCACCTACGCCGAGCAGGCGCGGGAGATGATCGAGCGCGAAGAGGTGGACGTCATTTTCGGCTCCTGGACCTCCGTTTCCCGCGAGGCGGTGCTGCCGGTGCTGGAGGAACTCAACGGCCTGATGTTCTACCCGGTGCAGTACGAGGGCGAGGAATCCTCCCGCAACATCTTCTACACCGGTGCGGCACCGAACCAGCAGACCCTGCCGGCGGTGGAGTACCTCATGAGCGAAGAGGGTGGCGGTGCCGAGCGCTTCTATCTCATCGGCACCGACTACGTTTTCCCGCGCACCACCAACCGCATCGTGCGGGCCTACCTGAATGCCCACGGCATCGGTGACGAGGACATCGAGGAGGTCTACACGCCCTTCGGTCACGACGACTTCCAGACCATTGTCGACGACATCGGTAGCTTTGCCGACGGTGGGCCCACCGCGGTGATCAACACCGTCAACGGTGATGCCAACGTGGCCTTCTACCAGGAGCTGGCCAACCAGGGCATCGACCCCATCGACGTGCCGGTACTTGCCACCTCCGTGGGTGAAGAAGAGCTCCGGGGCATGGATACCGACCTGCTGGCCGGCCATCTCGCCGCCTGGAACTACTTCATGTCCATCGACACGCCGGAGAACGAGCGCTTCACCGAGCGCTGGTTCGAGTACGTGGAAGAGAACGATCTCTCCGGTGGCTCCGACCGTGTGACCAACGACCCCATGGAAGCCACCCATATGGGCATCCGCATGTGGGCCCAGGCGGTGCTGCAGGCCGGGACCACCGACGTGGACGCGGTTCGCCAGGCCGTCTACGGTCAGTGCGTGGACTCCCCGTCCGGCTTCGAAGTGTGCATGGACGAGGAGAACCACCATCTGCACAAGCCGGTGATCATCGGTGAGATCGAGCCCGACGGCCAGTTCTTCCCCGTCTGGGAGACCGACGACGTGGTCCGCGCCGAGCCCTGGAGCGAGTACGTCGAGGGCAACGAGGACCGGCAGGCCAACTGGCGTTATCCCTGGGTCTGCGGGGACTGCGAAGAGCCGAACTACGGCCTGCAGTTCTAGCGCCCCGTGTCGGTGGTGACCGCGCACAGGGATGTGCGTGGCCTACCGTTCACACCCCCGTGGCCTCATGTTCGGGCCCCGCTTACTGGAACCCCGATGTCGGCTGTCCGCACGCACAGCCCCCAGGGAGATATTGTCATGTACACGACCCCGTGGATGCGCCGGCTGGCGCCGCTCCTGCTTCTCCTGGCAGGACTCCCCATGGCGGGTGCCGTGGCCGACACGGCCATTGACCGCGCCGAGGAGCGCGTCGAGCAGCTGGATCAGGATGACGACGAGGCGGTGGAAGAGCAGCTGGCTGCCGTGGAGGAACGTGACCTCGCTGCCGAGACCGCCGAGGTGCTGAGCCGCCTGGCCACCGCGGATCGACGCGAGCTGCAGGCGGCCATGGAGGACATCGCCGGGTTACAGGACGCTGATGCCCTGCCGACGCTCTTCGCCCTCCAGGACCGCCGGCTGTACTACACCGACGACGGCACACTGATCATCCAGGACGCGCGGGACGGCTCCCTGCGGGAAGCCACCACCGGGCGCGAGCGCACCGATCTGGAAACGGGGGATCTCTCCCAGCCGCGGCTGACCAACGTTGTCCGCCGGACCCTGCGCCCCACCATCGGCGCGCTGCAGATCTTCTCGGATGATCCGGCGGCCCGCCTCGCCGCCGCCGACGAGCTGGCAGAGCGCCCGCGCCCGGAGATGCGTGACTCCATCCTCGATGCGCTGGAACGGGAGACTAGCGCGGAAACCGAGCGCCTGCTGAACATCGCCCTGGCCCAACTGGATCTCGACAGCGACGACGATGCCCGCCGCCTGGAGGCGGTGGAGATCATCGCCGAGGTGCGCGCCAACCGGCTGCGCTCCGACCTGGCGGCGCTCACCGAGATCGGCGACGACGGTGAGCCGGTCGAGCCGGTGGCCGAGATCCGCCACGCAGCGCAGGCGGGTGTGGACGCCATCGATCGCCGTGCCCGCTTCGCCGGTTTCGCCTCGGATTTCGTCTACGGCATGTCCATGGGCAGCGTGCTGCTGCTCGCCGCCATGGGGCTCGCCATCGTTTTCGGGCTCATGGGCGTGATCAACATGGCCCACGGCGAGCTGCTGATGATCGGGGCCTACACCACGTTCATGACCCAGACCTTCTTTGCGCTCTTTGCGCCCCAGTGGTTCCAGTATTACCTGATCGCCGCCGTGCCCATGGCGTTCGTGGTGACCGCCGGCGTGGGCATTCTCATGGAACGCGGCGTCATCCGCTTTCTCTACAACCGCCCGCTGGAGACGCTGCTCGCCACCTGGGGCATCAGCCTGATCCTGATCCAGACCGTGCGCTGGATGTTCGGTGCCCAGAACGTGGCCGTGGCGAGCCCGCCCTGGTTCTCCGGCAGCGTGCAGATCATGCAGGGCGTCACCCTCTCCACCAGCCGGGTGGGCGTCATCCTGTTCGCCATTTTCGTCGTGACTCTGGTGTGGTTCCTCATGAACCGGACCCGACTTGGCCTTGAGGTGCGCGCCGTGATGCAGAACCGCGACATGGCGGCGGCCCTGGGCGTGCCCGCCAAACGCGTGGACATGTGGACCTTCGCCGTGGGCGCCGGGGTGGCAGGTCTGGGCGGCGTGGCGTTGTCGCAGATCGTCAATGTCGGCCCTGAGATGGGGCAGAACTACATCGTCGACTCGTTCATGGTGGTCGTGCTCGGCGGCGTCGGCAATCTGCTCGGGCCGGTGTTCAGCGCGCTCGGCATTGGCGTCACCACCAAGTTCCTCGAGCCCGCCACGGGGGCGGTCCTGGCGACCATCCTCGTGTTCGCGGCCATCATTCTGTTCATCCAGTGGCGTCCCCAGGGCATCTTTGCCCTCAAGGGGCGGTCCGCTGACGACTGAGGAGACCGATCATGCAGCCGCAATCCGCGCTGTCCCGCGTCGGCCGACTGCACACCCGCACGGCCTGGATGATCCTGGTCGCCCTGGCGGTTCTCGCCCTGATCGTCGTACCGGTGCTGAACCTGGTGGTGCCGCCGGAACATCCCCTGTACATGCCGGGCTGGATGGTGACCCTTGCCGGCCGCTTCCTGTGCCTGGCCCTGGTGGCCCTGGCCCTGGATCTGATCTGGGGCTACACGGGGATTCTGTCCCTGGGGCACGGCGTGTTCTTCGCCATGGGTGGCTACGTCATGGGGGCGCATCTCACCCGTGTCGCCTATGATGACGGCCGCCTGCCCAACTTCCTGCAGTGGCTGGATTACACGGAGTGGCCCTGGTACTGGGCCGGCTTTGATTCGTTCCTGTTCACCCTGGCGATGATCGCGCTGGTTCCCGGTGTGCTGGCGTTCATCTTCGGCTTCCTGGCCTTCCGTTCCCGGGTGCGCGGCGTCTACTTCGCCATCATCACCCAGGCGCTGACCTTCGGCGGCATGCACCTGTTCTTCCGCACGGAGACAGGCTTTGGCGGTGACACCGGCCTGACCAACTTCGACACCCTGCTGGGCTTCGAGCTGGGCACGCCGGGGGCGCGCCTGGGACTGTTCTGGGCTAGCGCCGCGACGCTGATCATCGCCTACCTCCTGTGTCGCTGGATCGTCACCTCCAAGCTCGGCCGGGTGATGACGGCCATCCGCGATGCCGAGACCCGGCTGCGCTTCACCGGCTACGACCCGCTGCGTTACAAGCTGTTCGTGTGGGTGGTCTCGGCGGTGCTTTGCGGTGTGGCCGGGGCGCTGTACGTGCCGCAGACCGGAGTGATCAACCCCTCCGAGATGGCGCCGCCGGCCTCCATCGAGATGGCCATCTGGGTGGCGCTGGGTGGCCGCGGGACGCTGGTGGGCGCGATCGCCGGTGCCGGTATCGTCAACGTGGTCAAGACCTGGGCCACCAGCGCCTACCCGGATCTCTGGCTGTACATCCTCGGTGCCATGTTCATCGGGGTGACCCTGTTTCTGCCCAAGGGCGTGGTGGGGATCCTGGGCATGCTGCGCCGTCGCAGGGAGGGTGAATCATGAATGCCCTGAGCAAGTCGCTGGACGATTTCCGCGAAGTCATGCGTCGGGACCAGGTGTTCGACATGGTCAACCGGCCACCCAGGGACGACACCGTGGACATGAGCCACGGCGTGGCCCTGTATCTCGAAGGTATCACCAAGTCTTTCGACGGCTTCAAGGCCCTGGACGATCTCACGCTCTACATCGGCGACGGCGAACTGCGCTGCATCATCGGGCCCAACGGCGCCGGCAAGACCACCCTGATGGACGTGATCACCGGCAAGACCCGCCCGGACGAGGGCTCGGCCTGGTTCGGCAGCCGCATCGACCTGCTGCGGCTCAAGGAGCACGAGGTGGCCCAGCGCGGCATCGGTCGCAAGTTCCAGAAGCCCACGGTGTACGAGAATCACACCGTGTTCGAGAACCTGGAGCTGGCCATGCACGCCGACCGCGGGCTCCTGACCAGTATCACCTGGCGCCTCAGTGGCGAGCAGCAGGACCGCATCGACGAGGTGCTGGAACTCATCGGCCTCACCGACCGGCGGGACATGCTCGCCGGGCTGCTCTCCCACGGCCAGAAGCAGTGGCTTGAGATCGGCTCGCTGCTCATGCAGAACCCGAGGCTGCTGCTGGTGGACGAGCCGGTGGCCGGCATGTCCGGCCAGGAGACCGAGGCCACGGCGGAACTGCTCACCAGCCTCGCCGGCAAGCACTCCGTGGTGGTGGTGGAGCACGACATGGACTTCGTGCGCTCCATCGCCCGCCAGGTCACCGTGCTGCACCAGGGCAGCGTGCTCGCCGAGGGCACCATGGACCAGGTGCAGAACAATCCGCAGGTGCGCCAGGTGTATCTGGGGGAAGAGGACTAGACAGACATGCCTGCCATGGTCGCGGCTTGCGCCGCTCCTACGGACAGCGCCGTGACCCCGTCGGAGCGGCGCAAACCGCGATGGAACCAGACAGACCGCCTGTAGGAGCGGCGCAAGCCGCGACGTTCCCACGGGAAGACACCAGACAGGAGAACCGAGATGCTCCGCATCCAAGGCCTCAACCAGTACTACGGCGGCAGTCACATCCTCCGGGACGTGGACCTGGACGTGCAGGAGGGTCGCGCCAACTGCCTCATGGGCCGCAACGGCATGGGCAAGACCACCTTGCTCAAGTGCATCATGGGGCTCGAGCCCATCGCCGGCGGCAGGATCCTGTTCAAGGGCGAGGACATCAGCCGCAAGCGCCCCTACGACCGGGCGCGGCTGGGCCTCGGCTACGTACCCCAGGGGCGGGAAATCTTCCCTCAGCTCACGGTGGAAGAGAATCTGCGTGTGCCCTTGGCAAGCAAGCGGTCAAAAGGCATCCCGGAGCGGGTCTACGAGCTGTTCCCCGTGCTTAAGGACATGGCACGGCGGCGGGGCGGTGACCTCTCCGGCGGTCAACAGCAGCAGCTTGCCATCGGCCGCGCCCTGGTGCTGGATCCGGAGATCCTTCTGCTGGACGAGCCCATCGAGGGTATCCAGCCCAACATCGTCAAGGAAATCAGCGAGGTGATTCGGCTGCTCAACCGCGAGCAGGGGCTCACCATCCTGCTGGTGGAGCAGAAGCTCCCCTTCGCCCGCGCCACCGCGGACTGCTTCAGCATCCTCAACAACGGCCGAAATGTCGCCTCCGGCGAGATGACGGAACTCGGGGACGATCTTATCCAGGAGCATCTCACCGTCTGAATCGGCGTATTTCCGGGTTACGGATCCCTACCCGGTCAGGGCAGAGCCGTCTGCGCGGTTCCCACCGGTGAGCCGTCGATAGCCGTAGGGTGGACCTTCAGGTCCACCATTCCAGCCCCGCCCAAGTCACCTTGACTTATCAGAGCGGAGAGGGCGGACCTGAAGGTCCGCCCTACGCCTGGGCCGAGGCGCTTCATCGTCTGTCTAACTGGTCAACGAACAACCGTCAGCGCTGCTGCCGCCGGTCAGTCGCCGGTATCCAAGCGCTTCTCCCAGGTGCTGAACGGTGACCCGGTCGGCATTCGCCAGGTCGGCGATTGTGCGTGCCACACGCAGCAGTCGATGGTAAGCGCGGGCCGACAGGCCCAGGCGCTCCATGGCCTGGATCAGGAAGCGGCTCTCGTCACGACCCAGGCCGCAGCCTGCTTCGACGGCATCCGACTCCAGCGCTGCGCAGCAGGTCCCGCTCAGAGCGAGCCGCCGGTCCCGCGCCTGGCAGACGCGGGCGCGCACCGTGGCTGACGCTTCCCCGGGAGGCGCCTCGTGCAGCTCTGCCGGGCGCAGCCGAGCTACTTCCACCTGCATGTCGATGCGGTCCAGCAGCGGCCCGGAGATGCGGCCGCGGTAGCGGTCGATCTGGTCCGGCGTGCAGCGGCAGGCGTGCACGGGGTCGCCGTGGTAGCCGCAGGGGCAGGGGTTCATGGCGGTGACGAGCTGGAATCGTGCCGGGAACACCACCTGCGCCGCTGCCCGCGAGATGCTTACCTGCCCGGTCTCCAGGGGTTCCCTGAGCACCTCCAGCGCCTGGCGGCCGAATTCCGGCAGTTCATCAAGAAAGAGGACCCCGTTGTGGGCAAGGGAGATCTCCCCGGGGCGCGGCCGCCCGCCGCCGCCCGTGAGCGCCACGTGGGAGGCTGAATGGTGAGGCGCCCGGAACGGCCGGCGCCCCCAGTCACCGGCATCGAACCCCGTGCGGGTCAGCGAAAGGACCGCCGCTGTTTCCAGGCTTTCCGTATCGGACATCGGCGGCAGGATACCGGGCAGGCGCTCGGCGAGCATGCTCTTGCCGGTGCCCGGCGGACCGCTCAGCAGCAAAGAGTGGCCGCCGGCAGCGGCGATCTCCAGGGCGCGGCGGGCGCCGGCCTGCCCGCGCACGTCGGCCAGATCCGGCAGTGAGCAGACGGCCTCCGTCGGGGTGGCTTGTGCGGGAGGGAGCTCACTGCGGCCGGCGAGGTGCCCACTCAGATCCAGCAGGTGGCCGACGCCGTAGCTGTGCCCCGGGTGGACGAGTGCGGCTTCCGGTGCATTCGCCGCGGGGACCGCGAGGTTGCGGCCGGCATGGCGTGCCTGGACGGCCACCGGCAGGCAGCCCTGGACCGGCCGCAGCTCGCCGCTCAGGGCCAGCTCCCCGGCGAACTCCCACACGGGCAGCGCTGTTCGCGGTATCTGGCCGGAGGCGGCGAGGATGCCCACGGCAATAGGCAGATCGAAGCGGCCACCCTCCTTGGGCAGGTCCGCCGGGGCGAGGTTGATGGTGATGCGGCGGGTGGGGAACTCGAAGCCGCTGTTGACGATGGCGCTGCGCACCCTGTCGCGGCTTTCCTTCACCGCCGTCTCCGGCAGGCCGACGATGGACATCGACGGCAGGCCGTTGGCCAGATGCACCTCGATGGTGACCAGCGGGGCGTCGACGCCGACGCCCGCGCGACCGTAGACCACTGCAAGTGTCATGGACCCGTCCCTGGGCAGGCCGCGCCATTGGCGCGGCGGTGATGGTCAGTCCTGTGCGGGGCTGGGCTCGGGGGAGTCTTCCGGTCCCTTGCCTTCCAGCGCGGCAACACGCTCCTCCAGGGCCTCGAGCTGCGCACGGGTGCGCGCCAGCACTTTGGCCTGGGCGTCGAATTCCTCCCGCGTCACCAGATCCAGGCGATTGAAGGTGCTCTGCATGGTGGTGTGGAAGTTGCGCTCCATCTCCTGCTGGAACTCGCGCAGGCCGGGGGGCAGGTTCGAAGCGAACTTGCGTGCCATTTCATCGAGCGATTTCGGGTCCAGCATTGTGCACTCCTGCGGGTGGCCGGGGTTGTGATGCACTAAAAAGAGGCAATAAGCGCCTTTTTGGTGCGTGTTCAGGTTGTGCATCGCCACGAAATGTTGCCTTGAAGCGAATAACAACATGAAAAAACGGTGAAAACAACAACTGGCACAGGAAATGCTCTGCACCATGTCGAGTCCGATGCCGGCGGCGAGCGTGACGATCCGGTATCGGCGACAGCCCCGACAGGGGATACCTGTTCCAGTTCAGGGCCCGGTGGAACCGGGCCGTTCAGCAGGGAGTATCCGGGAATGAAACTCGTAACCGCAATCATCAAGCCGTTCAAGCTGGACGATGTGCGCGAAGCACTCTCCGAGATCGGCGTTCAGGGCATCACCGTGACCGAGGTCAAGGGCTTCGGCCGCCAGAAGGGCCATACCGAGCTCTATCGGGGTGCAGAGTACGTCGTCGACTTTCTCCCCAAGGTGAAGATTGAGGTCGCCGTCCAGGACGACCTGACCGATCGCACCACCGAGGCAATCAGCAAGGCCGCCAATACCGGCAAGATCGGCGACGGCAAGATTTTCGTCTTCGATCTGGAAAAGGCCATGCGTATCCGCACCGGCGAGACCGACAAGGACGCGCTCTGATCTTCAGTGACGCGCCCTGGATTTCAGATCAGTGGTAATAGAGGAAAATAACGATGGACGAAGTTGCTGAGCTTGTATACGCGCTGGATACATTCTACTTCCTGCTCTCCGGCGTGCTTGTCATGTGGATGGCGGCCGGGTTCTCCATGCTCGAGGCCGGTCTGGTGCGCTCGAAGAACACCGTGGAGATCCTGACCAAGAACATCACGCTCTATTCCGTTGCCGTGATCATGTATCTGGTGATCGGCTGGAACCTCATGTACGAAAGCGCCGGTGGGCTGTTTCCGTCGCTGAGCTTCTTCCTGCCCAGCTCGGATCCGCACACCACCGCCGATGGCTTCTCCTATTTCTCGGACTTCTTCTTCCAGGTGGTGTTCGTGGCCACGGCCATGTCCATTGTCTCGGGGGCGGTGGCCGAGCGCATGAAGCTGGCGGCCTTCCTGATCTTTGCCGTGGTGATGACCGGCTTCATCTACCCGATCCAGGGTCTGTGGACCTGGGGTGGTGGCTGGCTCGATCAGCTCGGCTACATCGACTACGCCGGTAGCGGCATCGTCCACATGGCGGGCGCCACCGCTGCGCTGGCCGGCGTCATCCTGCTGGGGCCGCGGAAGGGCAAGTACACCAAGGACGGCAAGATCCGCGCGATCCCGGGTGGCAACCTGCCCCTGGCCACGCTGGGTACGTTCATCCTGTGGATGGGCTGGTTCGGCTTCAATGGCGGTTCGGAACTGGCCGTGGCCTCCACGGATTCCGCCAACGCCGTGGCCACCGTCTACATGAACACCAACTTCGCCGCTGCCGCCGGTGTCGTGGCCGCCTTGATCCTGTCGAAGATCCTGTTCGGCAAGGCGGATCTCACCATGGTGCTCAACGGCGCCCTGGCCGGTCTGGTGTCCATCACCGCCGCGCCGGACTCTCCGGCCCCGCTGCTGGCCGTGGTTATCGGGGCCATCGGTGGCGTGATCGTGGTGTTCTCCATCATCGGCCTGGACAAGCTCAAGATCGATGACCCGGTGGGCGCCATCTCCGTGCACGGCACCTGCGGTATCTGGGGCGTGCTGGCGGTGATGCTGTCGGTGCCCGAAGCGAGCTTCGTCAACCAGATCATCGGTCTGGTCGCGATCTTCGGCTTCGTGTTCATCGCCAGTGGGATCGTCTGGTTCATCCTGAAGATGGCCATGGGCATCCGCGCGACTGAAGAGGAAGAGGAAAACGGCCTCGACCTCAGCGAGTGCGGCATGGAAGCGTATCCGGAGTTCGTCTCCTCTGGTCAGAAGTAACCTCCGCCGGATTCCGGCAAACAGAAAAGGGGCACCCATCGGGTGCCCCTTTTTTTGATCCTGATCGGAAACCCGATCTTGTCCGGACCGGGTCGTGGACCGGTAACCGTGGATCTTACGGCAGGAACATCAGTCCGAGGCCGATGACCACGCCGGTGACCAGCAGGTTCACGACGCAGAAGCCCATGATGTCCTTGGCTTTCAGTCCGGCAATGGCCAGCGCCGGCAGGGCCCAGAAGGGTTGAATCAGGTTGGTCCAGGCATCACCCCAGGCCACTGCCATGGCCGTGCGTGCGGCATCCACACCCAGCGCTGCGCCGGCGTCCAGCATGATGTCCGCCTGCACCGCCCACTAGCCGCCGCCGGAGGGCACGAAAACGTTCACCAGTCCGGCGCTGAGAAAGGCGAACAGCGGGTAGGTGGTGGGGTTAGAGATGGCCACGAACCACTCGGAGAACGTCGCTGCCAGCCCGGAGCCGATCATCATCCCCATGATGCCCGCGTAGAACGGGAACTGGATGACAATGCCGCCGGCACCCTTGATGGCCTCCTGCATGCTGTTCAGGAAGTGCCGCGGGCGGCCGTGGAGCATGATCCCCAGGAACAGGAACAGGAAGTTGACGATGTTCAGATTCAGGCTGCCACTCTCGACGAAGAAGTAGTAGCCCAGGAACACCAGGCCCATGACGCCAATGGCCTGGGACAGGGTAATGCTGTTCTCCACCCGGTCGGCCGCGCGTTCCCATTTGAGTTCCGGAGAATTCTCCTCCTCGGCCAGTTTCTGCGGATCCGCGACGTAGGGCTCATCGATCTTGTTCATCATCAGCCGGTTCACCAGCGGAATGATGATCAGCATCAGCAGCACCAGGATCAGGTTGAAGCCGGCAAAGATGGTCTCGCTGGTGGAGATGACCCCGATCTTGTCCTCGGTGAAGTGCCCGTCCGTGGCGATGAGCAGGCCGATGGAACTGGCCAGGCCGCCGTGCCAGACGATGAAGCCGCTGTATGCGCTGGCGATGAGAAGCCGGTAGTCCACGCCGCGAACCACCTGGGCGAGTTGCCTGGAGAACAGCGCCCCGATCACCAGGCCGAAGCCCCAGTTGATCCAGGCGGCGAAGATCGACACCACCGTGACCAGGATGATCGCCTGCCCCGGCGTCTTGGCCAGGCTGGCAAGCGCCACCAGGATGCGCTTGAACGCCGGTGTGCTGGCGAGCACGAAGCCGGTGACCAGCACCAGCACCATCTGCATGCCGAACTGGAGCAGATCCCAGAAGCCGTCGCCCCAGTGTTCGATCATGGCCACGGGGCTTTCCCGCTCGATGCCCATGCCCAGGAAAAACACCAGTAGCGTGAGCAGCATGACAATGACGAACGGATCCGGCAGGTACCGTTCCATGAGGCGTGTGGAGCCTCTGGTAAGGGCTTTTATCATGGGTTTCTCCCCCGAGAATGATGGCAACTGTATCGGTGTTATCGCGCCGCCCGCTGCAGACGGCTGCCCCGAAGATCGGCGCAACACCTAGGCCGAGTCCATATTGCACCGCATCCAACGCGGTGGCGTGTCGTCGTCGGCGGGTGACGGTACCGCCTTGTCTATCGGCGCTGTTTACGGGAAAGTAGGGACCAAATCACCTTGACTGGAGGCAGGGGTGCGACAACCGGGCCGCGTGCTGATCTGGATTGCGTTGTTTCTCCTGGCCGTGGCGGGCGTTGCGGCGCTGCTGCACCAGCGCCTGATCGAGGCCTTCCTCGCCAATCCCGTATTCAACGGCATGATCGTCGCCGTGCTGGCGGTGGGGATCATCATCAACTTCCGCCAGGTCTTGGTGCTGGGGCCGGACGCCGCCTGGCTGCGCGCCTGGCAGCGCGGCGCCGAATCCCTGCCACCTCCCCCCAAGCGGGGACTGCTTGGTTCGCTCGGGCGCATGCTGCAGGAGCGTGGTGATAAATTACAGCTCACCACCATGAGTATGCGTGCCCTGCTGGACGGCATTCGCTCGCGGCTGGACGAGGCCCGGGACCTGTCCCGTTATTTCATCGGCCTGCTGATCTTCCTGGGGCTGTTGGGCACCTTCTGGGGCCTGCTGGATACCCTCGGTGGCATCGGTCGCGTGATCAGCGGGCTGAGCGTCGGCGGTGGAGACGCCACCGAATTGTTCGAACAGCTCCGTGCCGGTCTTCAGGAGCCGCTGGCGGGCATGGGCACCGCCTTCAGTTCGTCGCTCTTCGGCCTGGCAGGCGCCCTGGTCCTGGGCTTTGTCGATCTGCAGGCCGGTCATGCCCAGAATCGCTTCTACAATGATGTGGAAGAACAGCTCACGGGGCTGACCCGTTTCAGCTCCGGTGCTCTGGCCAACGTCGACACCGAGCACAGCGTGCCCTCCTATATCCAGGCACTACTGGAGCAGACCGCGGAGAGTCTGGATCGGCTGCAGCGCCTGGTGGCAAGGCGTGAAGAAGAGAGACGCAGTGCCGAGGAGAGCATTTCCACGGTGACCGAGCAAGTGGGCGAGCTGGCGGAGCAGATCCGCAGCGAACACCGGCGCATGCTCAGCCAGGCACGGGGACAGATGGAGCTGCAGCCGGTGCTGCAGCGTCTGGCGGACTCGCTGGGTGAGCGGGGTGAAGAGTCCGATTCCATGGAGGAGCGGCTGCGGTCCCTGGATCACACTCTGCATCGTCTGGTGGACGAAATGCAGAGCGAGCGCACGGACCTGGCTGCGGAGCTGCGGGACGAGATCCGGCTGTTGACCCGCACCGTGGCCCGAGCCACGGGCACCGATCCCGGCGAGCGGTAACGTGTTTCCCGAGCGGCGCAATCGCAACAGTGTCAACATCTGGCCCGGCTACGTGGACGTGCTGGCCACGTTGTTGCTGCTGTTCGTGTTTGTGCTGAGCCTGTTCATGGTGGCCCAGTACTATCTCACCGACACCCTGGCCGGTCGCGAAGCCGCACTGGCGCGCCTGGAGGCGGAGCTCTCCGACCTGGGCGACGAACTGGCCATGGAGCGGGAGGCCCGCCGAGAACTGGAGCAGGATCTGGCGGTTTCCATTGCCGAGCGGGGCGCCCTGCGCGACGAACTCGCGGATGCCCGCACCCGGATTTCCACGTTGGAGGATGACCTCGCCGAGGCCGAGACCACCATCGCCGAGGACGAGGAGACCATCGAGCGCCAGGCGGCCGAGATGGCCAGTCTGCAGCAGGACATCGACGCCCTGCGGCAGTTGCGTGAGGAACTGGAGGATGAAGTCGGCGAACTCGCCGCCGCCCGTGAGGACACCGAAGCCGAGGCCGCCGCCGCGCGGGATCGCGCCCGGGCCCTGGAGGCCGAGCTGGCCGAGGCCGAGGAGCGCACCCACCTGGCGCAGAGGGAGCTGGAGGAGCGGGAGATCCGGGTGCGGGATCTCCAGCGCCTGGTGGAGGAGCAGCAGCGCGCGCTGCGGGACGAAGAACAGCTGACCACCGCGCAGCAGACCCGCATTGACCGGCTCAATCGTCAGGTGGAGGCCTTGCGGGAGCAACTGCGCCGGGTCAGCGCCGCACTGGAGCTTTCCGAGGAGACCGTCGCCGAGCAGGAGGAGCGGATCGACGAGCTCGGCCGTCGGCTCAACCTGGTCCTGGTGGAGCGGGTGCGGGAGCTCAGCCGCTACCGCTCCGAGTTCTTTGGCCGGCTGCGGGAAGTGTTGGGCGATCGTGAGGACATCCGTATCGAGGGCGACCGGTTCGTATTCCAGTCGGAGCTCTTCTTCGAGACTGCCTCGGCGGACATCGAGGATGCCGGAACGGACCAGTTGGACAGCCTCGCAGAGACCATTGTTGAACTGCAGGACGCCATCCCCGAGGAGATCCCCTGGGTGCTGCAGGTGGAGGGGCACACGGATATCCGGCCCATCGCCACGGAGGAGTTCCCCTCCAACTGGCACCTGTCCACCGCGCGGGCACAGTCCATCGTCGACTATCTCATTGACCGCGGCGTACCGCCGCAGCGGCTGTCGCCGTCAGGCTTCGGCGAGTTCCACCCGGTGGCCGAGGGCACCGACCCCGAATCCCTCCAGCGCAACCGGCGCATCGAGCTGCGTCTGACCCAGCGTTGAACAGGTGTGGTTCCACCGACCGGGCCCCCGTAGCTCCGTAGGGTGGACCTTCAGGAGCGCCAGGCGAAGCCTGGTCGCTTGGGATTGGTGGCATGGAGGCGGCCATGAAATTGCGAGAGGGACCCAGCGGGCCGTTGAGCCCGCCCGGTAGAGGTTGGCCACCAGCCGGAAGCGAGTCTTGCGCTGCAGTGGGTAACTGCTGTGGTGAAGCGTAGACAGCGAGTGTCCAGGCTGCGTGATTGAGCCCCGAAATCCGCGACATTGTGGGTGCCGACGGTGTCTGAAGACCGGAAGGCAGTAACGCTGCACTGTAGAGGCCTGGTGTGGTGTGCCCGCCGGGGTCCGAGAGCGGGGCATGGGCACATTGGGGTCCCCCAGGAACCTGGGAGGGCCTGTCGTCTCCGCCTAAGAAGTAGACGGTGCGGGCGACCGCTGATCCGCAGTCCGGGCCAGTGGTGGGAGCGTCCTCCTGCTGCTGGAGCGAAGGCTGAGGGCGCTGCGGCGGTATGGTGCTGCGAGGACAGCCAGAGCGGTGCCAGACGGGCGGCAGGCAGTCGGAGTCTCCCATAGTACCGGAGCAGCCGGGGAACGCGCCCCAGCGGACCCGGTGAAGGGGAAGGGGAGACCGTGTGAGTGGAGCTGTTGGAGGGACCGATGGCGGAGGCATTGGACTCTGATCTCATCTCAACGCGATGCCAACAGATAGCGGATCTGGCGCGGCGTCTTCCGGACAGGCCGCTTTTGACGTTGGCCCATCACATTGACGAGGCGTGGTTGCGTGAGGCGTATCGACGCACGCGCAAGGACGGGGCGCCGGGCGTTGATGGTCGCACGGGTGCCGCCTACGGCGAGGAGCTTGAGGCGAACCTGAGCTCGCTGCTGGAGCGGGCGAAGTCCGGGGCGTACCGGGCGCCGCCGGTGCGGGGCACCTCGATCCCCAAGGGTGACGGGAGCGAGCGCCGAGCGCTCGGCATTCCGACGTTTGAGGACAAGGTGCTCCAGCGGGCGGTGGCGATGGTGCTGGAGGCGGTCTACGAGCCGGAGTTCCACGAGGGCTCGTACGGCTTCCGCCCGGGACGCTCGGCGCACCAGGCGCTGCAGGCGGTCTGGCGGCCGTTGATGGCGATGGGCGGTGGCTGGGTGATTGATCTTGACGTGCGCAAGTTCTTTGACCGGGTCGACCATGGTCTGTTGCGGGAGGTGCTGCGTCGGCGGGTACGTGACGGCGTGCTGGTTCGGTTGATCGGCAAATGGTTGAACGCCGGCGTGCTGGAGGAAGGGCAGTGGCGCCAGCCCGGGCGGGGCACCCCGCAGGGCGGGGTGATCTCGCCGATGCTCGCCAACATTTTCCTCCACGAGGTGCTGGATACGTGGTTCGAGGACAGTGTCCGGCCCCGGTTGCGCGGTGAGGCGCACCTGGTGCGTTTTGCCGACGATGCGCTGCTGGTGTTCGCCTGCGAGAGCGATGCCCGGCGGGTGATGGAGGTGCTGCCCAAGCGTTTTGCGCGCTACGGGCTGGAACTCCACCCGGAGAAGACCCGGGTTGTGCGGTTCGACCGGCCCGGATCGGGCGGAGGACCGCACCCGGAGACCTTCGATTTTCTCGGCTTCACCCACTACTGGGGGCGGTCGAGGCGAGGGCGCTGGGTGGTCAAGCGCAAGACGGCGCGGGATCGGCTGCGCCGGGCCATGCATGCAATCGATCGTTGGTGCTGTGTGATGCGGCATCACCCCGTGGTTGAGCAGTGGCAAGCCCTGAACCGCAGACTCCGGGGCCACTACGCCTACTTCGGCGTGCGTGGTAACTTTGCAGCGATCGACCAGGTCCGCTCCCAGGCGATGCGCTCCTGGCACCGATGGCTGTCGCGGCGCTCGCAGAAGGCGGCGATCCCGTGGTCGGAGTTCTCCCGGTTCCTGGAGTGTTACCCGCTCGCCCGGGCCAGGATCTGCGCCACGTAGCGAAGCCACTCACACGAGGAGCCACTTGCGGGAAACCCGCACGAGTGGATCTGTGGGGGCCGGCCGGGTAACCGGCCGGCCTACCGACGAGCGCCAGGCGAAGCCTGGTCGCTTGGGATTGGTGGCATGGAGGCGGCCATGAAATTGCGAGAGGGACCCAGCGGGCCGTTGAGCCCGCCCGGTAGAGGTTGGCCACCAGCCGGAAGTGAGTCTTGCGCTGCAGTGGGTAACTGCTGTGGTGAAGCGTAGACAGCGAGTGTCCAGGCTGCGTGATTGAGCCCCGAAATCCGCGACATTGTGGGTGCCGACGGTGTCTGAAGACCGGAAGGCAGTAACGCTGCACTGTAGAGGCCTGGTGTGGTGTGCCCGCCGGGGTCCGAGAGCGGGGCATGGGCACATTGGGGTCCCCCAGGAACCTGGGAGGGCCTGTCGTCTCCGCCTAAGAAGTAGACGGTGCGGGCGACCGCTGATCCGCAGTCCGGGCCAGTGGTGGGAGCGTCCTCCTGCTGCTGGAGCGAAGGCTGAGGGCGCTGCGGCGGTATGGTGCTGCGAGGACAGCCAGAGCGGTGCCAGACGGGCGGCAGGCAGTCGGAGTCTCCCATAGTACCGGAGCAGCCGGGGAACGCGCCCCAGCGGACCCGGTGAAGGGGAAGGGGAGACCGTGTGAGTGGAGCTGTTGGAGGGACCGATGGCGGAGGCATTGGACTCTGATCTCATCTCAACGCGATGCCAACAGATAGCGGATCTGGCGCGGCGTCTTCCGGACAGGCCGCTTTTGACGTTGGCCCATCACATTGACGAGGCGTGGTTGCGTGAGGCGTATCGACGCACGCGCAAGGACGGGGCGCCGGGCGTTGATGGCCGCACGGGTGCCGCCTACGGCGAGGAGCTTGAGGCGAACCTGAGCTCGCTGCTGGAGCGGGCGAAGTCCGGGGCGTACCGGGCGCCGCCGGTGCGGGGCACCTCGATCCCCAAGGGTGACGGGAGCGAGCGCCGAGCGCTCGGCATTCCGACGTTTGAGGACAAGGTGCTCCAGCGGGCGGTGGCGATGGTGCTGGAGGCGGTCTACGAGCCGGAGTTCCACGAGGGCTCGTACGGCTTCCGCCTGGGACGCTCGGCGCACCAGGCGCTGCAGGCGGTCTGGCGGCCGTTGATGGCGATGGGCGGTGGCTGGGTGATTGATCTTGACGTGCGCAAGTTCTTTGACCGGGTCGACCATGGTCTGTTGCGGGAGGTGCTGCGTCGGCGGGTACGTGACGGCGTGCTGGTTCGGTTGATCGGCAAATGGTTGAACGCCGGCGTGCTGGAGGAAGGGCAGTGGCGCCAGCCCGGGCGGGGCACCCCGCAGGGCGGGGTGATCTCGCCGATGCTCGCCAACATTTTCCTCCACGAGGTGCTGGATACGTGGTTCGAGGACAGTGTCCGGCCCCGGTTGCGCGGTGAGGCGCACCTGGTGCGTTTTGCCGACGATGCGCTGCTGGTGTTCGCCTGCGAGAGCGATGCCCGGCGGGTGATGGAGGTGCTGCCCAAGCGTTTTGCGCGCTACGGGCTGGAACTCCACCCGGAGAAGACCCGGGTTGTGCGGTTCGACCGGCCCGGATCGGGCGGAGGACCGCACCCGGAGACCTTCGATTTTCTCGGCTTCACCCACTACTGGGGGCGGTCGAGGCGAGGGCGCTGGGTGGTCAAGCGCAAGACGGCGCGGGATCGGCTGCGCCGGGCCATGCATGCAATCGATCGTTGGTGCTGTGTGATGCGGCATCACCCCGTGGTTGAGCAGTGGCAAGCCCTGAACCGCAGACTCCGGGGCCACTACGCCTACTTCGGCGTGCGTGGTAACTTTGCAGCGATCGACCAGGTCCGCTCCCAGGCGATGCGCTCCTGGCACCGATGGCTGTCGCGGCGCTCGCAGAAGGCGGCGATCCCGTGGTCGGAGTTCTCCCGGTTCCTGGAGTGTTACCCGCTCGCCCGGGCCAGGATCTGCGCCACGTAGCGAAGCCACTCACACGAGGAGCCACTTGCGGGAAACCCGCACGAGTGGATCTGTGGGGGGCCGGCCGGGTAACCGGCCGGCCTACCCGACGTCCACCGTTGCGGACTCCGATGGGCCACCTTGGCTTGCATGTCGGGGAAAGGCGGACCTGAAGGTCCGGCCTACGAGTTGCCGCGCGTCCCAGCAGGGGGCGGGCGGACCTTCAGGCCCGCCTGACCGGCCGCCTTACACGCCGATCTCCTCGAGAAACGCCTCGAACGTCGTGCACAACCACGAAACGTGGTCCGTCAGCGTGTGCTCGCTGTCCACCAGATGCAGCCGGGCACGATGTCGCTTTGCCCAGCTCACCACGATGTCCGGCGGGATGATGTCGTCATGCCAGCCGTGCACCGCCTCTGTCAGGCCGGCCACGGGCCTGGTGTCCCCGGCGTACCCGGGGATATCCACCGCCGGTGCCAGCAGGAACAGCCCTCGCGGCTTCAGCGATCCGCTGGCCACCGCCGAGACATACCCGCCCATGCTGGAACCCACCAGAACCAGATCCTGTCCGTCGGGCAGGGGCTGTTGCAGCAGATGGGTCACGCGTTCGTCCGGGTCCATGGTGAAACCGTAGTCCGGGCTCATTACGTTGAGCCCGCGAGCACGGGCAACTTCGGCGAGGGCGGTGATCTTGCGGCCCCAGGGGCCGCTTTCCTTGCCGTGGGCGAAGCAGACGGTGGTGGTCATGGGCATGCTTTGGGTGTGGGGTGGCCGGTTTGCGCCAGTTATACTGAATGGTACCCGCGGCTCGCGACAAGAGCGCCAGCACGACAAGGAGGCGATGCATGAGCACAACGCGTAACGCCATTGTGGATGCCGCCGTGGAGCTGGCCGAGGAAGCCAGCTGGGAAGAGGTCCGGCTCTATGACATAGCCGAGCGGCTGGACGTCCCCTTGACGGCGGTGCAGGCGCATTTCCGCGAAAAGGAAGAAATCGCCGACGCCTGGTTCGATCGGCCCGACCATGCCCTGGTCGCTGCGGCGTCGGACCCGGCCGTGCAGGCACTGCCGGCGACGGAAAAGCTGCATTGCCTGATCATGACCTGGCTGGATGCCCAGGCCGACCACCAGCGGGTGGTGCGGGAGATGATCAAGGGCAAGCTGGAGGCGGGCCACGTGCATGTGCAGATTCCCGCGGTGCTGCGCATCAGCCGCACCGTGCAGTGGCTGCGTGAGGCGGCACACCGGGACGCCGCGGGGGCCATGCGTGGCCTGGAAGAGACCGTCCTGACCAGCATTTTCGTCACCACCTTCGTCAGCTGGCTCAACGAGGATACCCATGACTTCCGCAGGACCCGGGCGCGGCTGTCGCGTCTGCTCCACGGTGCCGCATGGATGGCGCAATGGGTGCCGGGATATCATTCGCCGCGGCCCCGAGGCGCCTTGCCAGCGCCGCCGCAAGGTGCGCTGCGGCCCGAGAACGTCGCCGACGAATCCACCGACGCCCGTGCCTGACAACACTTCCTGGAAAGGTTGGTAAAGGAGCCCCCCTCTGGATACTCTGACCCACGCCCTGAGCGGGGTGCTGGCCGCGCGAGCCAGCGCCCCGCGCAAACCCCGTCCTGATCAGCTCTCCCTGCGTGAGCGCACCTGGGTCGGCGGCCTTGCCGGCGCCGCACCCGACCTGGATATCCTCTTTACCCTGGGCGGGCATGTGCCCTACATGGAGAACCACCGCGGCATCACCCATTCCCTGCTGCTGATGCCGGTGTGGGCATGGCTGCTGGCTGCGCTGGCCGCGCTGGCCCTGGGGCGGCGCCACCCCTGGCGCGCGTATTACGGGGTCATTCTGCTGGCATTGTTCATCCACATTCTGGGTGATCTCATCACCAGCTACGGCACCCAGATTCTGGCGCCGTTCACCAACTGGGCGCCGGGATTCAACACCACCTTCATCATTGATCCCTGGTTCAGTGGGGTGCTCCTTGCCGGACTGCTGGCGAGCCTCTACTGGCGGCCGCGCACCGGTGCGGCACTGGGACTGGCAGCGGTCACTGCGCTGGTGCTGTTCCAGTACAGTCAGTACCGTACGGCGGTGTCGGAAGCGCGGGACTGGGCGCAGTCGCAGGGCATCACCGACTACGTGGCGGAGGCCTATCCGCAGCCTTGGTCGCCGTTCAACTGGAAACTGGTGGTGGATCGCGGCGACCGTTACCACATGGCGTTGGCCAACCTGCGCCGGGACCGACCTCCGCACGATTTCGGCGACGACGCCTTCCTGTTCCTGCGGCTCTGGAGCGCCTACGTGCCGGTGGAACAGGCGGAC
Organism: Aquisalimonas sp. 2447; assembly: GCF_012044895.1. NCBI lineage: Bacteria > Pseudomonadati > Pseudomonadota > Gammaproteobacteria > Chromatiales > Ectothiorhodospiraceae > Aquisalimonas > Aquisalimonas sp. 2447. Next base: position 3,813,641 of record NZ_CP050695.1, on the reverse strand, counting down.
TGGGAGACCTTCCATCGCTACGGGGCCGACAACCAGGAGCAGGAACTGGCGCGGGAAGTCATGGCCACGGACGACATGGCGTTCTTCCGCTGGTTTGCCAGCTATCCGTCCCTGCGCGCGGTGGACACGCGCAACGGGGATCAGTGCGTGGTGTTCGAGGATCTCCGCTTCCGCCTGGAGGGCATGAGCAACCCGTTCCGCTACGGCATGTGCCGTGCCGACGAGGATTCGGACTGGGAGCGGTACCGCATGGGGGATAACGGCGAAAGGAGCGCAATCTGATGCCAGCCAGGACGATGCCCGGAGAACACGAATGAGCAGTGCGGAGAGCGCGACGGGAACAACAGAGAGGCCCCTGGCGCCCAAGCGCGAGATCTTCGGCTGGGCCATGTTCGATTTCGCCAACCAGGCGTACACGCTTTTGATCATCACCGTGGTCTTCGGCGATATGTTCACCACGGTGATCGTCGGCGACCGGGGGGATGACTACCGCCTGGGCAACCTGCTGTGGAGCCTGTCCCTGGCGGTAAGCTACTTCCTGGTGGTGGTGTCCGGTCCGGTTTGTGGCGCCATCATGGACTACTCCGCCAGCAAGAAGCGTTTCCTTTTTGCCAGCTACATCGCAACGGTCACCGCCACGGCGCTGCTCTATTTCGTGGAGCCCGGGTACATCATCCTCGGCGTGATCCTGATCATCTGCTCCAACTTTGCCTACGCCATCGGCGAGAACTTCATCGCCGCCTTCCTGCCCGAACTGGGCCCGGCGCGTTCCCTGGGAAAGATTTCGGGCTTCGGCTGGGCGCTGGGCTACATCGGCGGCCTGTTTGCCGCCGCGTTCACCCTGGCCTTTCTCGGCGACGCCACTGCCGAGAACTTCGAGCGTATCCGCTGGGTGGGTCCCTTCGCCGCCGGGTTCTTCCTGCTGGCGGCCATTCCCACATTCCTGTTCCTGCGTGAACGGGGTGTGCCCCAGGCCCGGCCCACTGACCGCGGCTACGTTTCCCTGGGGTTCAAGCGCATCGGTGACACCATCCGTGATATCGCCCGGTTCCGCGATCTCGCCATCTTTCTGTCGTCGGTGCTGTTCTCCATGGGCGGGATCTATATCATCATCACCTTCGCCTTCATCTACGGCGCCCAGGTGATCGGCTGGGACGAGAACATTCGCAATATCATGTTCATCATCGTCCAGATCACCGCCGCCATCGGCGCGCTCGGCTTCGGTGCCCTGCAGGACCGGCTTGGCGCGAAGCCCACCTACATCGGCACGCTGACGCTCTGGGTGCTGGCGATTCTGGCCATCTGGGGCACGCCCGAGGTGACCGAATGGGTGAACGATACCTTCGGTGCGGACTGGGAAGCCCAGCACCTGTTCCTGGTGGTGGGTTGCCTGGCCGGGGTGAGTCTCGGGTCCAGCCAATCCGCCAGCCGCACGCTGGTGGGGCTGTTCTCGCCCGAGGCCAAGGCCGCGGAGTTCTTCGGTTTCTGGGGTCTGGCGAACAAGACGGCCGGGATGTTCGGAATCATCGGTCTGGGGCTGCTGCAGGCCCAGGTGGGTCTGCAGGCCTCGATCCTGTTCTGCGCGGCGCTGTTCATCATCGCCATCATGATCTGCCTGCCCGTGAATCAGGCCCGGGCGCAAAGGGCCGCACGGCAGTGGGACGCCGAGTATGCCGCCAACGGTGGCCGCATCGGTTAGAGTGATGCGGGGCATCGCAATCACCCAGGGGATCACATGGAACAACCGCGTATCGCCATCATCAGCAGCACCTCGGAGAATGCTCAGGATGCCGAGGTAGAGCTCCTGAAGCGGTACGATACGGTGCCGCCCAGCGAGGCGGATGTGCTCATCGCCCTGGGCGGGGACGGCCTCATGCTGCGAACCCTTCACCGGTACATGAACCTGGGCAAGCCGGTGTTCGGTCTCAACTGCGGCAGTGTCGGCTTTCTCATGAATCGCCTGGATATTGAAGGCCTGCATGAACGCCTGGCCCAGGCGCAGCCGGTGACCATCAAGCCGTTGCACATGCGCGCCTACACCGCCGGTGGTGAGTGGCGTGAGGGATACGCCATCAACGAGGTCTCATTGCTGCGCGAAACCCGTCAGACGGCCAAGATTCGCATCAAGGTGGACGAGGTGGTGCGCCTGGAAGAGCTCACCTGTGACGGTGTGCTGGTGGCCACGCCGGCGGGCAGCACCGCCTACAACCTCTCCGCCGACGGTCCCATACTGCCGCTGCGCGGCGGCGTGCTGGCACTCACCTCCATCGTTGCCTTCCGGCCACGGCGCTGGCGCGGCGCGGTGTTGCTCAACAGTGCCCACGTGGAGTTCGAGATCCTGGACACCCCCAAGCGCCCGGTCAGTGCCGTGGCAGACTTCACCGAGGTGCGCGACGTGCGCTACGTGAGCATCCGCGAGGACCCGGAGCGGGCCCTGACCCTGTGGTTCGATCCGGAGCATAACCTGGAGGAGCGCATCGTCAAGGAGCAGTTCCTGCCCTGACGTTGTCCGAGGCGTTGATGTCGCTTCCACGGACAGTCTCGAGACACGCGGCAAAGGCGTAGGGCGGGGCTTCGGGAAGCGGCCTGGGCTTGCGTGTCTTTTTTCGGCGGACCTGAAGGTCCGCCCTACGGATGCTGCGGACACACCCGGCGGGCCGGGGCCCGGAGGAGGAACAAGGGATGGACCACGCCACGGCCGATACGACCCCGCGCCATCACCGCGTCATCATCATCGGTTCCGGGTTCTCCGGCCTGGGCACCGCCATTCGCCTGAAGGAATACGGCGAAGAGGACTTCCTGGTGCTCGAGCAGGAAGGCGGCATCGGCGGTACCTGGTGGGTGAACCGCTACCCCGGCTGTGCCTGCGACGTGCAGTCGCACCTGTATTCCTTCTCCTTCGAACTCAACCCGGCGTGGTCACGGCTGTATGCCACGCAGCCGGAGATCCGTGACTACCTCAATCACTGCGCCGACAAGTACGACGTCCGCCGGCACGTGCGCCTGCGTACCGCCGTGAAGCGGCTGCTCTGGGATGAGTCGCGACGCTGCTGGTGGGTGGAGACGGACGCCGGCCACTGGAGTGCGGATGTCGTGGTCTCGGGCATGGGCGGTCTGTCGAGGCCTGCCCTTCCGGACATCCCCGGCATCCAGCACTTCCGCGGCCGTACTTTCCACTCCCAGCAGTGGGATCACGACTACGATCCAGCCGGCGAGCGGGTGGCGGTGATCGGCACCGGCGCATCGGCCATCCAGTTCGTGCCGCAGATCCAGCCACTGGTCCAGCGGCTGGACCTCTACCAGCGCACGCCGCCCTGGATCGTGCCCAAGCCGGATCGCCCCATCGCTGCCTGGAAGCAGCGGCTGTACCGGCGCTGGCCGGCTGTGCAGAAGCTCGTGCGTGGCGCCATCTACGGCGTTCTCGAAGGGCGCGTGCTGCCCTTCGCCATCAATCCGCGTCTCATGGCCCTGCCGCAACGCCAGGCACTGCGGCATCTCCGCCGACAGGTGCCCGACCCGGAGCTGAGGCGTCGGCTGACCCCCGATTACACCTTTGGCTGCAAGCGCGTACTGATCTCCGACGACTATTACCCGGCGGTGACCCGGCCCAACGTGGATCTGATCACTGCCGGAATCAGTGAGATCCGCGAGCACAGCGTGGTGGATGGTGACGGTAACGAGCGGGAGGTGGACGCGCTGATCCTCGGCACCGGCTTCCATGCGGCGGATCCGGTGCCCGAGGGCATGATTGTCGGTCGCGACGGTCAGGATCTCGGCACACTGTGGCGGGATGGCCCGGCAGCGTACAAGGGCACCACCGTGGCCGGTTTCCCCAACCTGTTCTTTCTCATGGGGCCAAACACCGGCCTCGGGCACAGCTCCGTGGTCTACATGATCGAATCGCAGATCCGCTACGTCATGGATGCGCTACGTCGCATGGACCGGGAGCGGATCACCAGCGTCGAGGTGCTTGCCGAAGCCGAGTCCGCCTACAACGCCCGGGTGCAGAGCCGCCTCAGCGGCGCGGTGTGGAACACCGGCGGCTGCCGCAGCTGGTACCTGCACCCGGCCAGTGGCCGTAATGTCACGCTGTGGCCGGAGTTCACCTGGCGGTTCCGGCGCCAGACGCGGCGCTTCGACATGGCCGCCTACCGGGTCGAGCGCGGCAGTCCGCGGGCGCCGCACATCACTCCTGCCCGGCGCGGCGGCGCTCCAGGTCGAGAATGAACTGCTGGAGCTCGTCCAGGTCGTGGAAATCCCGCACGCCGATCTCGCCCTCGCGGACTTGCTCGCCGCCAGGGTGGTCGCCGTGGAGCCACTGCCAGGTCACCTGGCCGGGGTAGATCAGTGGGATTTCAGTCCACTTCAGGGCGTCCTCGTCCGGCTCGCCGTCGGTCCTGACGGCGACCACATCGGCCTCGTCGACATCCAGCCCCAGGGTCTGCGGCAGTGACACCCGGTGCCAGCGGGCGCCCACCGAACCCGAGTGCACCGCGAAGGCCACGTTGTAGGTCTCCCCGGGCGCCAGGGTTTTGCTGTCCAGGCGGTTGGGCGCCTCCATGGTGCGGGTCAGGGTGATCCGCCAGTTGCCGTCCTCGTAGCCGCCGTCAGCGCGGATGGCGCCGCGGCTGCCGTCGGGCTGGCGCAGGAACCGCTGCGGGATCACGTCGCCTTCCTGCCAGTCGTGCTCCGGGTCGAAGGGGACGGCGTTGTGCTCGGCGATGAAGTACGGGTCGTCCTGCCCGTACTCGCGGTTGACGAGCGCGTCCCAGTCCAGGGCGCGGCGACCGGTGGTGTCCGGGTCGAACATGTAGGCGGGCTGCCCGGCCTCGTCGTCCCAGTTGTCGGTGAACATGCTGCGCCCCTGGGAGGAGAGGCGGTAGTGCAGCACATAACCGTTGTCGGCGACGCCCATGGGGTGACTGCGATGCGCCCGCCACTGCCACAGATCCAGAAATACGCCGTCGTCCTGGAGTTCGGCGAGTTCGTCGTCATCGCGAATGGCATCCCAGGACAGATCGCCGGGGTCGTCCACGTCCCGGCTCTGCGGGAGGTACTTGCGTACGTCGCTGCGTCCCATTTCCTCGCCGAGCTTCGGGTGGTCAGTGACCTGCTCTTCGTCCGCTGCCGAGGTCAGGGTGCGCATACCCTCATGGATGAGCATCCAGCCACCGTAGCGGTCAAAGCCGTCCACGGAGCCATCGTCCAGCATCATGGAAATGCGATCCTCGTAGAGCCGGTGTGCGTCGGGGCCGGGAGAGCCGGAGCCGTAGCGCACCCACTCGCCATCCTCGTAGCGCCAGTACTGGTGGTACCAGCTCGGGTTGTCGGTCTCGTAGCGGTAGTGGAGCCGGAACTTGTCGTCGTCGAAGGTGGCGGCGACATGAAGACTGTCCCGGGCATCCGCGTCCGCCGGGATATGGAGATTGCGCTCGCGGTCCACCAGCTCCGATCCGTCCGCCAGGGCGGCAAAGGGCGCAGTGAACAGGACGAAGAGGGTGGGTTGCTGGCGCATGGCTGTTCTCCGTGGGGAGTGACCGTTAAACGTTCAGTCTACTAAGCCTGCGGCGCATGGCAAACGGCCTATGCCCGCGGCCTGCTGCCCCAGGTTGCCAGGTACAGGCCCAGCAGGATCAGCGTCGCACCCACGGCATGGTAGCCGTGCAGCCGCTCGCCCAGCAGGGGCAGTGCCAGCGCGGCGGTGAACAGCGGCATCAGGTACAGGAACATGCCCGACTTCCCCGGGCCGATCATCTGCACCCCGTAGTTCCAGCCCAGGTACGAGAGGATGGAAGGGAAGATGGCCACATAGACGAACGCCGGGGCGTGGCTGAGTTTTGGCGTGAAAGTCACCCCGGCGGCAATTTCGATCATGTAGATGACGAAGATGAACGGCAGTGCCAGGGCCACCAGAGACGTGAGCAGGACCACCGGGTGCAGCCCCAGCGGATTCCGGCGCAACACCACCGAGTAGAGGGCCCAGGAGGTGATCGCCACCAGCATCAGCAGATCCCCCGGTGCCAGGGTGAGGGACAGCAGTCGCTCCAGCGAGCCCTGAGCGATGATGGTGACCACGCCGGGCAGGGCGATGGCCAGACCCAGCGCCTGCCGGCGGGTGAGGCGTTCGGTGGCGCTGATCCAGGCGACAAAGGCGATGACCACCGGCATGGTGGCGCTGATCAGCGAGATGTTTACCGCCGTGGTGGTGACTGCGGCGCCATAGAGCAGTGTGTTGTACAGGCCTGCGCTGAGAACGCCCAGTATGGTGAGCACCACCACGTGCTGGCGGATCGCGGGCAGGGAGCGTCCCAAGTGCGGCCAGGCCAGGGGCAGCAACAGGAGCAGGGCGAACACCCAGCGCCAGAAGGATAATGCGACGGGTGGAATTTCGCCCACCACGCCGCGGCCCACCACGGCGTTACCGGCCCAGAACAGCACCGCGGCGCTCAGCGCCCCGGCGGCCAGCAATTCCTGCCGCCGATCCGGGGTCACTGGCAGATGCCCTCGTCACTGATTCCTCTCCGGCACTGCAGCCGCGTGTCCACCGCGATGAGCCGCCATTGCTCGCCGTCGGGCTCCATGCGCAGCCGGTAGTCCCGTCCCGCCAGGGCATCGTCCTTCATGCCCCAGTGTAGGACCACGCCCACGGCATGGCCCTCGTCGTCGCGAAGCAGTCGCCGTGTCTGCTCCCAGATATCCTTGCCCAGGAAGCGGTTCTCCGGCAGGACGTCGGCCACCCGCGCCAGTAATGCTGCGGGTGTGTCGGCGGTTGCCCCGTCGGCCACGAACGCACGGGCGGGATGCCCGTCGCCTACCGGCGCCCAGTCGGTGACCTCCGGCGTGTGGACTGGATCGTCCGGCAGCGCATCCCGCAGTGCCTGCAGGCGCGGCTGGGCGGCAAGCCCGGCTGGCTGCCACTGGGGCGCGGACTGATGGCTCCAGGCGCTGGCGTCGTTGCTGACCACTCGGCCCTCCGGGTCGCCGTGTTGTGCACACGCACTCAGGGCCAGGCCCAGTGCCAGCACCGAGGCGAAGCGTTGTATGCTCATGGGCGTGACCCTCTCCGCGCCTGCCGAGCGACGAGCCTGCCTGCTTCGGTAAAGCCTGTCCACAGGTGGGTGCGGAATCTGTCAGACTGGCATCACGAAGTGACCCGCAACCAGTGAAAGAGTGAGGCAAATGAGCGACAACAAGCAGCCCTGGGCGGCTCCCATGCCGGAGCAGCAGTTCACCCTGATGCGCGAGATTCTCGCCGCACCCAGCCCCATTGGCCTGGAAGGCGCCATGACCTATGGCGTGCTGAAGCCCTATTTCGATCGCGTCACGCCCAAGGACTGGCATCTGCACCAGTTCAAGGGCCACGCCGGCGTGGTGCTGGACACACACCCGGGCCGCGACGACATGTTCAAGGTGATGATCATCGGCCACGCCGACAAGATCCGCATGCAGGTGCGCTCCATCGGCGACGACGGCAAGATCTGGATCAACACCGACTCCTTCCTGCCCACGGTGCTCATCGGTCACGAGGTGAAGCTGTTCAGCGAGGACCCGGAAAACCCCGGCAGCTACCGCGTCATCGAGGGTGGCACCGTGGAGGCGCTGGGTGCCATCCACTTTGCAGACGAGGCGGTACGCACCGGCAAGAAGGGCGTGACCAAGGAGCAGATCTACCTGGACCTGCAGATCCACGGCGAGAACAAGAAGCAGCAGGTGGAGAACCTGGGCGTGCGGCCCGGCGACTCCATCATCTTCGACCGCCCCATCCGCCGCGGCTTCAGCCCGGACACCTTCTACGGCGCCTACCTGGACAATGGCCTGGGCTGCTTCGTCACCGCCGAGATTGCCCGGCTGATCGCCGAGGCCGGTGGTACGGAGAAGGTGCGGGTGTTGTTCACCATGGCCACCTACGAAGAGATCGGGCGCCTGGGCAGCCGGGTGATGGCCGGCGAACTCAAGCCCGATGCCCTCATCGGCGTGGACGTCAACCACGACTATGTGGCAGCCCCGGGCATGGGCGACAAGCGCCTGGCGCCGCTGGAGATGGGTAAGGGCTTCACCATGTCCGTGGGGTCCATCGCCAGCGAGCAGCTCAACCGCGTCATCGAGAGTACGGCGAAGGAGTACGACATCCCCATGCAGCGTGACATGGTGGGTGCGGATACCGGCACCGACGGCATGGCCGGAGTGCTGGCCTCGGTGGACTGCGCCGCCACCTCGGTGGGTTTCCCCATCCGCAACATGCACACCATTTCGGAGACGGCGAACACCGGTGACGTGCTTGCCGCCATCCACGCGCTGACCCACACCATCCAGTCCCTGGATGCCCTGGCTGATCCCCATCGGGAGTTCCTGGACAACCATCCGCGCCTGGACCAGGCCAGCCCGTTGGGGCATCAGGGATCGGCGAAGCCGGAGAACGGAAGCGATTCGTGAAACCGACCGGGTACGGGAACGACGGTGTGTCGTTCCCGTACCCGAGGTGTTTGGCGGCTACTGCGGTTTTGGGGGTGAAGCAGGCAAGGACTGGGCGTGGCGTGACGCCGAATGCAGCGCGTGCAGAGCGCTCAGCGACCGGTTGTCGCGCTCCCCGACTCCTTTTCCTCGTTGTCGCAGCGCCGCAGGCAATTGGCGTAAAGCACCAGGCTATACTCGCGCAGATCGAATTCGCGCTGCTGGGCAATGCGCTTCTGGCGTTCTTCGATGAGGTCGTCGACGAACTCTTCCACCTTGCCGCACTGCATGCAGACAATGTGGTCGTGGTGTTCACCGTCCGCCAGTTCAAAGCGGGCCTGTCCGCCCTCGAAGTGGTGGCGTTTGACCAGCCCGGCGGTCTCGAAGTGAGAGAGCACGCGATAGACAGTGGCGAGGCTGAAATCCGAGCCCTCATCAGACAGACGCCGGTAGAGCTCCTCGGCGGTGAGGTGATGCGGACCGTCTTCGTTCTGCAGCGACTGCAACAGCTCCAGCACGCGGACACGCGGCAGGGTTGTTTTCAGACCGGCTCTTTTCAGCTGGGGATATTCCATGACCCGACTCCGGCTCGCCCAATGCAAGTTAGACTCAGTCTAGAGGATTTGAGCCGCTTTGGCGAGAGGGCGGCAAACGTCGGCTATCCCCTGGCCTGTTCCTGACGGCTGCGCACCCGCACTACGACGTCCATCCCTTCGACTTCGGTATCTTCCGGCAGGCCCAGATCGCCGCGGATGGCCAGTCGGCCGGCCGGTATATCAGACAGTTCGCCGGTGTCCAGGTTGTAGACGTGATGGTGGTCAGAGGTATTCGAGTCGTACAGCGTGCGATCCTGTTCGATCAGCACTTCCTTGATGAGCCGGTTGTGCACGAACAGGTTCAGGGTGTTGTACACCGTTGCCTTGGAGACGTGCCCGTAGGCCGCATTCACCTGGGCCAGAACCTGGTCGGCAGACAGGTGCTGCGGGCGCTGGAAGAGCAGGTGGGCGATATCAATGCGCTGCTGCGTCGGCTGAATGCCGAAGCGCTCCAGCATCGCCTTGATATCATTCCGCTCCAGTGGAAAACCGTGGCTTCGTTCACTCATGGCCTTAGAATACCATCGCGGACCGGGAATTGCGCAATGCTTGTCCGGGGCTGGCGTGCCGGGCATGGACGCCATACCCGCCGTGCGGATAATGTGTCCGCATCCGGTTCAACGGAACGATGCTCCGCCTGTCAGGATCCGATTCATTGATGCGAACCTTTCTGCTCCTCACCGTGGCCCTGCTCGTCGCCGTGATTCTCGCGGCGGTGCTGGGGAGTGGTCCCTCGGGGCCGGATGAGGGCGCGGCGCAATCCGGGCGTGAAGCCGGGGACCTGAGCGACCGGCGGGGCGCCCTGGTGGATGAGGTGGTGTTCACCCAGGAGACGGATGTTGGCAAGGTGGCCGGGCTCATCGAGGGTGGCACGCACCACGTCTTCGCCCAGGGCATTACCAACACCACGGTGTTCCACCGCCTGCGTGATTCCAGCAAGGCGGATTACGAGGAAGCCTATGGCACCTCGGTGGAGCTGACGCTGAACCCCGCCGGCCCGGAGTTTGCCAACGGCGATCTCAACCCCTTTGCCGTGCGCGCCATTCGCGAGGCCATGAACTGGCTGGTGAACCGGCGTCACGTGGCCGAGGAACTGTACGGCGGCCTGGCAGTGCCGCGCTTCCTGCCGGTGAACACCGCCTTTCCCGACTACGCGCGCATGGCCGACACCGCCCGTGCCCTGGAGCTGGAGTACGGACACAACCCCGAGCGTGCGCGGCGGGTCATCCGCGAGGAGATGCGCGAACTCGGTGCCGAGCTGGACAACGGGCAATGGGTGTTCGAGGGCCGGCCCGTCCGCCTCAGGGTGCTGATCCGCTCCGAGGATGCGCGGAAGCGGGTTGGCGACTATGTGGCCAACCTGCTGGAAGACGAAGGATTTCGGGTTGAGCGGCAGTACCGCACCGCCGAGGAGGCCTCGCGTATCTGGATCGGCAGCGACCCCGGTGCGGGGCGCTGGCACGTCTACACTGGCAGCTGGATCTCGACCACCATCAACCGCGACGTCTCCGACAACTTCAGCTTCTACTACACCCCCCGCGGGCGGCCCGACCCGCTGTGGCAGGCCTATGACCCGGATCCGGAACTCGATGAGATTGCCGAGCGTCTGCAACGGCGGGATTACACGACCCGCGAAGAGCGCCAGGAGATGATGGCCCGGGGCATGGAACTGGCCATGAAGGACTCGGCGCGCATCTGGTTGGTGGACCAGACCAACCTGATCCCCCGGGCCGCCAATGTGGAAATGGCTGCGGACCTGGCCGGCGGCATCGCCGGCTCGCGACTGTGGCCCTACACGCTGCGTTTCCGGGATCGGGTCGGCGGACGGGTCGTGTTCGCCGCGCCCAGTCTGCTCACCGAGCCCTGGAACCCGGTGGCTGGCAGCAACTGGCTATTCGATTCCATGATCAACCGCTCGCTGAGCGACACCGCCGTGCTGCCGGACCCGTTCACCGGCCTTTACTGGCCTCAGCGCATCGCCGGCGCGGAGGTGACGGTGCAGGACGACGTGCCGGTGGAGCGCACCCACGATTGGTTGACGCTGGAGCGCGAATCCGAGATTACGGTTCCCGAGGATACCTGGATCGACTGGGACGGTGAGCGCGGGCGGTTCATCACCGCCGGCGAGAAGCATCAGGACGGCATCACGGCCCGCACCCGGACCCGCATCCGCTACGAGGATGGCTACCTGGAGCGGCGCTGGCATGATGGCTCGCAGGTGTCCGTGGCGGATGTCGTGCTGCCCTGGATATTGACGTTTGCCCGTGCCGACGAGAGCAGCAGCCTTTTTGACCCCAGCCATGTTCCGCTGTTCGAGGTGTTTCAGCGCCACTTCCGGGGCTGGCGAATCATTTCCACGGCCCCCCTGGAGATCGAGATCTACAGCGATCAGATCTACCCGGATGCGGAGACCATCGTTGCCCAGCGCACGCCTTCCGCGCAGCCATGGCATACCCTTTCGCTGGGGATTCTTGCCGAGCGTAGCGGCGAGCTGGCGTTCTCCTCGGACAAGGCCGATCGCATGGAAGTGGACTGGATGAGCATGATTGCCGGGCCCAGCCTCAACGTCCTGGAGCGGCGCCTGGGAACTGCCGAGGAGAGTGGTTTCGTTCCCTACGCCCAGGTGCTGGAGGATTACCTGCGCGATGACGAGCCGCGGGAGCGCTACGCCGCGGTGCGCGACTGGTACGAGCAGCGCAACCACTTCTGGGTCGGCGATGGTCCCTTCTACCTGCATGCCGTTTATCCGGTGGAGCGCACCGTGGTCCTGCGGCGTTACGAGGACTTCCCGGATCCTGCCGACAAATGGCTCCGCTTTTCCCGGCCTCGGATTCCGGAGGTCAGTCTTGACGGGCCGATGATGGTGCAGATGGGCGAGGAGGCGCGGTTTCGCCTGGAAGTGACCTTCGAGGGGGCCCCTTACGATGCCGGCGATATCGAGCAGGTGCAGTACCTGCTGTTTGACGGCGAGGGCAGACTCCGTCACCGCGGTACGGCGAGTCCCGGCAGCGACGGCCGCTGGGATGTTGACCTCAGCGCCGACGAGGTGGCCGAGCTGGGCACCGGGGCCAACAGCCTGGAGGTGGCGGTGACGTCCTCCCAGGTGGCGCTGCCGGCTTTCGCCTCCCACGCCTTCGCCACCGTGCCGCCCGGTACCGCGACGCTGGAGGACGAACTTTGACGGTCACCGCACCGGCACGCACCGGCTGGCTCCGCGATCTGCGGCGCATTGTCGTGTTCACCGGCAAACGCCTGATCGCGCTCCTGTTGACGGTGATGATCGGCGTCTATCTGACCATTTTCATCGCCAACATGGGCGGCGAAGTGGATGACCTGCGCAAGATCCAGATCCGGTCCAACGTCGCCGAGCAGGTGCGCGCCGATCCCGCGTTTTTCGATCTTCCGTCGGAGGAGCGCAACGAACTCATCGAAACCCAGGTGCAGCGGGAGGTGGAGCGCCGGCGCCTGGACGAGCCTTTCCTGCTAAGGAGTGTCGACTACCTGCAGCAGGCCATGGTGCTGGACCTGGGCCGCGCCGAGGAGATGCACAGCGACCGCGGCGCCCGCGACGTGTACTGGATCATCGTCGAGCGCCTGCCGGCGACGCTGCTGCTGTTCGGCACCGCCAACCTGCTGGTGTTCTTCGTCTCGGTGTGGGCGGCCCTGTGGCTGTCGCGCCGCTACGGCAGCGCCACCGATCGCTCCGTGATCGCCCTGGCGCCGAGTTCCGCGGCCCCCGGGTGGTTCTACGGTATTTTCCTGATCCTGATCTTCGCCTTCCTGATCCCGGTATTGCCACCGGGGGGGATGGTAGAGATCCCGCCGCCGGAGAGTCGCTGGGCGTACGCGCTCAGCGTCATGGAGCACATGATCCTGCCGGTGCTGGCGATGTTCGTGTCGTCCATCTTCATCTCCATCTACTCCTGGCGCACGTTCTTCCTGATCCACTCCAGCGAGGACTACGTGGAGATGGCCCGTGCCAAGGGGTTGCCCTCGGGACTGATCGAGCGACGCTATATCCTGCGACCGACCCTGTCGCCCATCATCACCAGCTTCGCGCTCATGCTCATCGGCCTGTGGAGCGGCGCCATCATCCTGGAGCAGGTGTTCAACTGGCCGGGCCTGGGCACGCTGCTGTTCCAGGCCATCGGCCACCGGGACACCCCCGTGATCATCGGCTCGGTGGTGATCTTTGCCTACCTGCTGGCGGTGACCGTGTTCCTGCTGGACATCCTCTACGCCATTCTCGACCCGCGGGTGCGGGTGGGCATCGAGGGGGATAACCGATGAGGCGCTGGCTGGAAGGTCTGCGGGAGCTGCGACAGTATCCCTCCGCCATGGGTGGCATGGCGCTGATCGTGTTCCTGGTGGCGCTGTCCATCTACACGGTGATTGCCATCCCCTACAGCCAGGCCCTGGAGCTGTGGCGTGGCGGCGACGAATGGAACAAGCATCCGGTGAACGCCGGCCCTGTGTGGGCCGACCGGCTGATGGGCGGTGACAAGCCCGAGACCATCACCGTCAGCGGCGCCGAGGCACCGGTGCGTGACGCCCCGTTCGAGGGCGGGCGCCAGGTGCGCATGCCGCTGGCCTTCGACTACCCATACGGCGAGTTCCCCAGCGAGATCAACCTGTTCCTGGAGACCAGGGACACGGAGCGCGAGGCCTTCGTGCGCCTGAGCTGGCAAACCCCCGATGGCGACACCATCCCCCTGGGTGGCCGCCGCGTGGCCCAGCAGGATCGGGTGTCCATCTCCCAGAACAGGGCCCTGGAGGGCCGCCTGGGCGCGCCGCCGCACATCGCCCTGCTGGCCGATGACCCCACTGCCGATGACCCTCGCGCCGTCCCCGGTGAGTACCGCCTGGTGGTGGATGCGATTCTCTTCGGCGAGGATGCCTCGCTGGAGGCGGACCTGGTGGTCTACGGCCGCGTCCACGGCATCGCCGGCACCGACCACCAGCGGCGGGATCTCATGGTAGCGCTGCTTTGGGGAACGCCGGTGGCGCTGGCCTTCGGGCTTCTGGCGGCGGTGGGCACCACCATTACCACACTGGTGATCGCCGCCACCGGGGTGTGGTTCGGCGGCCTGGTGGACGCCACCATCCAGCGGCTCACCGAGGTGAACATCATTCTGCCGCTGCTGCCCATCCTTGTCATGGTGGGGACGCTGTACTCCACCAGCATCTGGCTGATGCTGGGAGTGGTGATCGCGCTGGGCATCTTCAGCGCCGGTATCAAGATGTACCGCGCCATGCTGCTGCCCATCCGCCAGGCACCGTACATCGAGGCGGCACGGGCCTACGGCGCCAGCAACACGCGCATCATCATGCGCTACATGATCCCGCGCATTCTGCCGGTGCTGATCCCGACCTTCGTCACCCTGATCCCCACCTACGTGTTCCTGGAGGCATCCCTGGCGGTGCTGGGGCTGGGCGACCCGATCCTGCCCACGTGGGGCAAGGTGCTTAATGACGCCCAGGTGCAGAGCGCGCTCTACAACGGCTTCTACTACTGGGTGGTATCGCCGGCGCTGCTGCTCATGCTCACCGGTCTGGGCTTTGCCATGCTCGGCTTCGCCCTGGACCGTGTCTTCAATCCGCGGCTGAGGACGCAGTAACCATGGTGCAGAAGCCCCTGCTCAGCGTGAACGACCTGCGCCTGGCCTACCAGACCCGGCGCGGCGTGGCTCAGGCCGTGGATGGTGTGAGTTTCGACATTCGCGCCAACGAGGCGCTGGTGGTGCTGGGGGAGTCCGGCTGTGGTAAGAGCTCCCTGGCCAAGGCGCTGCTGCGGCTGCTGCCGCGCAACGTTCACCGCTTCTCCGGCCAGGTGATGCTGGGCGACACGGACATCATGCGCCTGAGTGAGGAGGCCTTCCGCCGCGACGTGCAGTGGACGCGGGTGTCCATGGTCATGCAGGCCGCCATGAATTCCCTGAACCCGGTGGTGCGGGTGGGCGAGCAGGTGGCCGAGCCGTTGCGTGTGCACCTGGGCTGGTCGCGCCAGCGTGCCCTGGAGCGCGTGGCGCAGACCTTCGAGCAGGTGGGCGTGTCCACCGACTTCCTGCAGCGCTACCCCTTCGAGCTCTCCGGCGGCATGCGCCAGCGGGTGGTGCTGGCCATGGCGCTGGTCACCGAGCCGGAGCTGGTGATCCTCGACGAGCCCACCTCCGCGCTGGACGTGCTCACCCAGGCCAGCATCATGAATGTGCTCAAGCGCATCAAGCGCGAGCAGGGTACGAGTTTCATGCTCATCACCCATGACGTCGCCACCTCCAGCGAGATCGCCGACCGGGTGGCGCTGATGTATGCCGGTCAGGTGGTGGAAGTGGCCGACGCGAACGAGTTCTTCCATGACCCGGCCCACCCCTATTCGCAGATGCTCATGGCCAGTGTGCCGCGGCTGCGCCAGCGGGAGGAGCCGACGCATATCCCCGGCCAGCCCCCGGATCTCATGGATCTGCCTGGGGGCTGCCGGTTTGCCGACCGCTGCCCGCAGCGTTTCGATCGCTGCGCCCGGGACCCGGAACCCATTCGCGTGGGTGACCGGCATTCGGTGCGCTGCTGGCTCCACGCCCGGGGCAGTCAGGCAGCCGGAGGAGGCAACCGATGAGCGCAGCGCAACCGCAGACCGATAGCCGGCCACTGCTGTCCGTCCGCGATCTCCAGACCTGGTTCGAGCTGCGCCAGTGGGGGTTCCTGCGGGTGGGATCGGTGCGCGCCGTGGACGGCGTGAGCTTCGAATTGGCGCGGGGCGAGTCAGTGGCGTTCGTGGGCGAGTCCGGCTGCGGCAAGAGCTCCCTGGCCCGCACGCTGCTGGGCCTGCACCGGCCCACCGGCGGTGAAGTCACCTTCCAGGGCCATCGGCTGCAAGGCCTCAAAGGTAAGGATATGCAGTGGTACCGCGCCAGTGTCGGCTATGTGCAGCAGGACCCGTACGGTGCGTTGCCGCCGTTCATGGATGTGCGCCGGTTGCTGGGCGAGCCGCTGAAAGTGCACGGCGTCACCGATGCCGGCGAGCGCGAGCGGCGCATCCGCCAGGTGCTGGACGAGGTGCGGCTTGGGCCGGCGGAGACCATTCTCAACAAGTTCCCGCACATGCTGAGCGGCGGTCAGCAGCAGCGGGTGGTGATTGCCCGCGCCCTGGTGCTCGAACCGTCCATGATCATCGCCGACGAGCCG
The DNA here is from genome assembly GCF_012044895.1 of Aquisalimonas sp. 2447. Taxonomy (NCBI): domain Bacteria; kingdom Pseudomonadati; phylum Pseudomonadota; class Gammaproteobacteria; order Chromatiales; family Ectothiorhodospiraceae; genus Aquisalimonas; species Aquisalimonas sp. 2447. The sequence goes on along the minus strand of NZ_CP050695.1, from coordinate 3,797,412 downwards.
GTCTCCATGCTGGACGCCTCGGTGCGGGTGGAGATCCTCAATCTCCTGCGGCGCATTCAGACGGAGCGCGAGCTGACGCTCGCCTTCATCACCCATGACCTCTCCACCGTGCGCCATTTCGCCGACCGGATTTTTGTCATGTACGCCGGGCGCATTGTCGAGCAGGCCCAGGTGGACGAGCTGCTGGCGCATCCCCAGCACCCCTACACCCAGTCGTTGCTGGCGGCCATCGCCGATGTGGACGCGGCCAACGCGCAGCAGATGCGGGATGTGCCCAGTGGTGAGCCGCCCAGCCTGTTGCACCCGCCGGCGGGCTGCCGCTTCCATCCCCGTTGCCCGCAGTTCATGAGTGGCACCTGCGATGTGCACGACCCGGGCCTGCTGGAGCCGCGGCGGCAGCATTACTCCGCCTGCTGGCTGCACCGGTAGGGGGTGTTCGTGTTCGGGGGTATCCTGCGACTGTTGCTGGGCACCGCCCTGGCGCTGGCCGCGCTGGCGGTTCTCCTGGCCATGGTTGCCGACGCCCTGCCGGCCAGCCTGTTCCTCTCCATGGGCGCCTACGCCACGCTCTTCGTTGGCATGTTCATCGCCCTGGCCGGCATCCTGCGCCTGACCCGCCAGAAGCCGTAGGTCGTAGGGCGGACCTTCAGGTCCGCCTTCTTCCGACATGCCTGCCAAGATGGCTCGCTAAAGCCCGCGATGGTGGACCTGAAGGTCCACCATGACGGGCTTTGATCATCCACCTTCAGCTCCGAGTCACCACCTGATCCCGCCCGCCATGCTTGCCCTCGTAAAGGGCCTGGTCGGCGCGCACATAAAGTGTGTTGAAGCTCGCCGCCTCTCCCGGGCCAACCGCGGCCAGGCCGATGCTGACAGTGAGCGCCTGACCGGCGCCGGGCAGTGGCAGGGGTGTCTCCGCGACCCGTCGCCGGATGCGTTCGCATAGCTCGCGGGCACCGCGCTCGTCGGTGTCCGGCATGAGCAGCCCGAACTCCTCCCCGCCCAGGCGGGCCACGGTGTCACTGCGCCGGACCAGGTCCCGCAACTGTGCGGCGAAATGTCGCAGTACGACGTCGCCCGCCGGATGGCCATGGGCGTCGTTAATGGCCTTGAAGTAGTCGATGTCGATCAGCGCCAGGCTCACCGGTTCCCGGGCCCGTTCGGCATGTGCCAGGGCGTCGTCCACGCGCTGGAGCAGCGCGCGGCGATTGGGCAGATTGGTGAGGGTGTCGGTCACCGTCAGCCGTTCCAGCGCCGCGCGCTGACGCACCACCTTGTCCATGGTCCACAGCAGGCCGGCGATCACCACCAGGACCAGGGCCGCCAGACCGATTACCGTTGCCGAAAGCCAGCGCGTCAGTTGCAGGTGCTGTCCGGAGGCGTCGTGGTTCAGGGCGTGCAGCTGGCTGTAGATGAAGGCGAGGGTGTCTTCCACCTCCATGGCCACCAGCTCCAGCTCGTCGTGCCGATCGGGGTCGGCGAGGGCTTCCTCAGTGAGCTGGCGCAGTTCGGGGAGCAGCTCGTTGACATGATCGAACTCGGCCAGAATGTCCTCATACCGCTCCTGGTCCAGCTCCCGCCGCTCCAGGTTGCCGCGGGTGGTGCCCTCGCGGCTGCGGATGGTATCCAGGGTGCGGAGGATCCGTTCCTGGTGAAACGCATTGGGGTGATCGAGAAACGCTTCGGTGGAGCGCCTGAGCAGCGCCGTCTCGTACTGGCCGCGTACGAGGTTGCTGGCGAAGGCGGTGTAATCCGCCCCCATGTGCTTGCCGGCGTTGCTCACGAACAGCCAGGTGACCGTGACCACCACCGCCGTGAGCAACAGGAAACAGCCGAGCAGGGCTGCCCGGAACGCGCCAGGGGAGCGCATTTAGCGCGCCCGCATTTCGATGATGGACCACATCCAGTGTGTTGGCGTGACTTCGCCGGCGAGGACGGCCTCTTCCTCCTCCGGGACCACCAGCAGCAGCGGGCCGAGGTTGTCGGCGGGCAGCGGCTCGCCGTCGAACCGGGTCACCAGCAGGAAGCCCTTGTCGGCGATCTCCTCCGGGGTGAGGAAGATGGTGTACTCGTCGGCGGCAATGAAGCGTATGCGCCGCGCCTCGTCCAGGCCTTCGGCCTCCAGGAACCGGTCCAGCCTGACGCCGGTGAAGACCCCTTCCAGGCCTTCGAAGTGGCGGAGTTCCACATCGTACATTTGGTGTTCGCGCTCGATGTCCCGGAGGGAGCGCTGGTGGCGTTCCCGGTCCTGAATCAGTGTCAGGATGGGGGCGTCGTCGCGGGAAGGCGTGCTATCGCTCTTCGACACCTGCGACGATACGGTTGCCGCCAGGAGCAAACCTGCCCCAAGGGTCATCATCTGCGTGAGCCACTTCATGGATTCCGGGACTCCGCGGCTTGAAGGCGCCTAGAAACGCCGGTGGACAACGGCGGAGCCGAACACTTCGTCAGTCAGCCAGCTGACTTCGATGCCGGCACCCCAGCCCGAGTCCTGAATCACGCCGCCAGTACGGAAGCGAATCCCCGCCTGGCCGGATTCGTCGCCGCGGTTCGGGTAACGATAGAGCGCCTGTACCTCGGTTTCCAGATCGTCGCGCTGTGCACGGAAACCAACGGAAGCACCGCCATCGGTGCGGCTGCGTGCCCAGTCCCGGTCGATGTGCGCGCCTTCCAGGGCCATGATCACATCGAACCAGGGGTGGGCGCGGCGGGCGATGCCAGCCTCGATGTCGCCGCGGAACGCCTGGGCGCGGTCGTCGTCGAACCGCTCTTCGTTCTGGCTGTTCTCCAGATACATGCCCTGAGCTCGCAGGTACAGACCGTTATCCATGCGTCCGTTGATGGCGAGTGTGGGGCCGAAGACGACATCGGTTAGAGCGTCATCTTCGTAGGCAGCCAGCCCGCCGCTCACCGTGAGCGACCCGGCCATTGCCGACCCTGCTGTGACGCAGCCTCCAAGGATTAACGATGCCGCCAGCTTTGCGAAAGAACCAGTGTTCATAGGCCATCCTTTACATTCGCTGCAAGCGTGCCTGCATAGCGCGGTTCCGGGCAAGCGTCTCGTCCTGGCGGCGGGACGTTGATCACACTTCGGAGCCCAGCGCCTTGGCCCGTTCCATGGTTGCGTCCGGGTCGCGCAGTCCCCGGGGCGGACCGCCCGCCTCCGGCCAGCCCTGGACGTGCTCCATGAGCAGCTCGGTGAGCATGTCCAGGTGGTCACTCCGGTCGTTCAGGCAGCGGATGTAGCGTAGTTCCTCGCCGCCGTTTTCCTCGAAGTACTCGGCGTTTTCGCCCTCGATCTCCTCCAGCGTCTCCAGGCAGTCGGCCGAGAAACCGGCACAGATGACGTCAAGGGTCTTCATGCCGCCCTTGGCGAAGTCGATCACTGTCTCGTCGGTGTAGGGCTTGAGCCACTCCTCGTTGCCGAACCGGGACTGGAACGAGACCATCCACCTGTCGTCGGGCAGCTCCAGCTCCTCCGCCACCAGGCGGGCGGTTTTGTGGCACTGGCAGTGGTACGGGTCGCCATCCAGCAGGTAACGTTTGGGCGTGCCGTGGAAGGTGAACAGCAGCTTCTCGCCCATGCCGTGCTGCTCCCAGTGCTCGCGGATGCTGTTGGCAAGGCAGCGGATGTAGCGCGCGTCGTCGTGGTATTGGCCGATGAAACGCAGTTCCGGGATCCAGCGCCACTGCTTGAGTTCGTCGGCGAGCGCGTCGAAGGTGGATGCGGTGGTGCTGCCCGAGTACTGCGGGTACAGCGGTAATACCACCAGCCTCTCGGCGCCGGCATCCCGCAGCGTCTGGAGTGCCTCGGCCATGGAAGGGCTGCCGTAGCGCATGCCCAGCTCCACCGCGACTGGTCCTTCCAGCCGTTGCGCCAGACGTTCGCCGATGCCCTTGGTCTGTGCCCTGCCGGTGATCAGCAGTGGAGACCCGTCGTCTGTCCACACCTCGCGATAGGCGGCTGCGGACTTCTTTGGCCGCGTCCGCAGGACGATGCCGTGCAGAATCGCCCGCCAGTAGAGCCGCGGCAGTTCGATCACCCGGGGGTCGCTCAGGAACTGCGCCAGGTAACGGCGCAGTGACGGGGTATCCGGCGCATCCGGCGTGCCCAGGTTGGCAACCAGCACGCCGAGTCGGGGGGTGTCATCGTGTCGGAAACCTTGTTTGGCGGTGTAGCGCATGGGTCGCTCCCGTGGGTGTGGCGCTCTGGCATGCGGCCGTCGGTCGGAGTGAGAGGTGACGCCGGGTAGAGGGGGAAACCCGGCGGCAACCAGAACGGCCAGTGGATGGATACGGTAAAGGGTCTCGATGCTATCGGCAAACCTGATGGCGTGGGTCTATCGGCGCCCTCAACGGAATCAATCGAGCCGCGCCATGCCCCGGCGCCGCGAAGGCGCTGGACTGCAACAAACCCGGGTCGCAGGACACTAGTCCTCGTCGTAGAAGTCCAGGTCTTCCAGCTGGCCAAGCACTGCCGTGGCGATATTCGCCAGATGGGCTGCGACGCGCTTGTAGTGGCGGGCGAGCAGGGAGTAGGCGACGGCCTCGTGGAACTCGATCTCGTTCTCGTCGGCGAACAGCTCCTGGATCACCCAGTCGCACTGCTGGCGGATGGTCCGCACCTTGGCGATGGCGTCCCGGGCCTTGGATTCATCCGAGGAGTGGCAGGCGTGGGAGACCAGGCGGAACATCTCGATGGTGTGATCCGCCACCTGGTCCAGCGGCTCCTGGTACTTCGGCACATGGAAGCCCTGGGTGTAGAACTGGCCTACCTCGAAGACGTTCTTGCAGTAATCACCGATGCGCTCGGCGTCTTTGGCCACGCTCATCAGCGCCAGGCTGATGGCCACGTCGTAGCCGGGATTGACGGTGAGGTGGCGCAGGATCTTGCGCCGGATGGAGCGTTCCAGCTCATTGATGGCGCGGTCCCGCGAGTAGATGCTGTCGCGCACGTCTTTCGCCGGCACCGAGTTGTGCAGGACGTTGTTGGCGCGGATGAACATCCACGACGCGTGGTCGAGCATTTCGGTGAGCTCGGAGAAGGCCTGATCCAGGCTGTTGTCCGATGTCAGCGCCGTATATAGCTGTCGAAACATTCCGTGACCCCTCGGGGCATTATCCGTGGATTATATACAGTTCCACCAGCGCAATGCCGGCAACCGGTATGACAAAGAATATCAGGCCCAGGAACAGGAAGGCGTACCTGGGTGATTCCGCGGCCAGGTTGCCGTACCACATGGCCATGCCGGTGGGGATGCGGCGCAGCGGATACCAGATGGCGCTGCCGATGATGTTGAAGCACACATGGAACAACGCCACGGTCATGGCCGCTGATACCGGGTTCGCAGTGGCCGCGAGAATGCTGGTGACGGTGGTTCCCAGATTGGCGCCGATCATGAACGGCAGCACGCGGATCATGGGCACCACCCCGGCGCCGGCCAGCGGTACCATCAGGCTGCTGGTGATGGTGCTGGACTGCACCATCACCGTCGAGAACACTCCGACCAGGTAGGCCCGCAGATCTGTGCGGAAGAAGTAGGTGCGGAACAGGCCGTCCATGCGGCGCAGCAGCGCGCCACGGAGGTTGTGCACCATGAACACCAGGGCGACGAACATCAGCAGCAGCCCCAGGCCCGCCATGAGCAGCCCATGGGCCATGGTGGTGGGCATGACCAGGCCAGTGAGCCAGTCGAACAGGTTCACCATGGGCCGGGTGATCACCTTGATCGGGCTGTTGGGGTTGGCCACTTCCTCCATGCCGATCCAGTCGCTCAGCGTGTTGGCGAGCCGCGTGATCAGCCCCCTGCCTTGCTCGTGGAACAGGCTGGAGATCCACTCCAGCGGGAATAGCAGGGCCACCGTGAGCAGGTTGAAGAAGTCATGCAGCAGTGCGGCGGTGAACGAGCGCCGGAAGTTGCTGCGGATGCGGATGTTGGCCAGCGAGACGATCACCCCGGTGACCGAGGTGCCGATGTTGGCGCCCATGATGGCGTACACGGCGGTGCCCAGCGGCATGTCGCCGCCGGCGACCAGCGTGACGATCAGTGCCGTGGTGAAGGACGAACTCTGCACCAGCACCGTGACCAGTACGGCTCCCATGAGCGCAATGAAGGGATTCTCGCCGTAGGCGAACATCCGCTCCATGAAATCGGTCTGGTCCCCGAAAACGCCGAGACCGCCGCTCATGATGTTCAGCGCGGACAGGAACAGGTAGAGGCACAGGCCGGCGTACAGGCCCCGCATCCAGGCAGGCGCCTCGGGGGATTGCCGGGCGCGGGACAGAGCGGAATCGAGAGGGTCGGATAGTGACGAGTCGGGGTGGGCCATGCGTGGTCGAGCACCCTTGTACGTGAGCCGCCGCAAGCGTGCCCGAAACGGGTGCGCGTTACAAGCCCGTGACGATTACGTGAACCTTTGAAGACAATCAGATGGAGCGATCGTCGATCAACCGCTCCAGGGCGCGTTGTCGGGCCTCCTTGCGGGACAGCGGCTCACTGGTCCGGGAGTGCTCCAGATCCTCAAGGCGCCGCGCCTGCTCACGGTCACCGGAGCAGGCGCGGGTGAGGGCGTCGTTGTGCTCGTCGATCACGCGGCCGCTGCGCTGGCGCAGCCAGAAGACCACGCCACCAACGGCCAGGATCGCAGCGATGACCAGTAATTCAGCCATGATCAGCCACTGTTGACCGACGGCAGGCCGGAGAGCGCCATGGCGACTTCATCCTCGGCGTACTCCAGGTCCTTCAGGTTGCCGGCCAGATAGTCGGTGTAGGCCTGCATGTCGAAATTGCCGTGGCCGCAGAGGTTGAACAGGATGACCTTGCTTTCCCCGCTCTCACGACAGCGGATGGCCTCGTCCAGCGTGGCCTTGACGGCATGATTGGCCTCCGGTGCCGGGATGATGCCCTCTGCGCGGGCGAATTCCAGGCCTGCGGCGAAACACTCCAGCTGGTTGTAGGAGCGCGGGTTGATGTAGCCCAGGTGCGCCAGATGGCTGATCTGTGGTGCCATGCCGTGGTAGCGCAGACCGCCGGCGTGGAAGCCCGGTGGCACGAACCCCGATCCCAGCGTGTGCATCTTGGTCAGCGGTGTGAGATGGCCGGTATCGCCGAAGTCGTAGGCGAACTTGCCCTTGGTCAGCGTCGGGCAGGCCGAAGGCTCCACGGCGATGATCTCGCGTTGGCGGCCGCCGCGCAGGTGTTCACCGATGAACGGGAAGGCGATGCCGGCGAAGTTGCTGCCACCGCCGGTGCACCCGATGATCATGTCCGGATCGTCGCCGGCCATGGCCAGCTGCTCCTTTGCCTCCAGGCCGGTGACCGTCTGGTGCAGCAGGACGTGGTTGAGCACGCTGCCCAGGGCGTAGCGGGTGTCGTCCCGCTGGGCGGCCATCTCCACCGCCTCGCTGATGGCGATCCCGAGGCTGCCGGTGCTGTCGGGGTGCTCCGCAAGGACGTCGCGGCCCGCCTGGGTGGTGTCGCTGGGGCTGGCGATGCAGGTCGCGCCGAAGCTCTCCATTAACGCGCGCCGATAGGGCTTCTGCTGGAAGCTCACCTTGACCATGTACACGGCAATCTCCAGACCGAACATGGCGCCGGCCAGGGCCAGCGACGAACCCCACTGGCCCGCGCCGGTCTCGGTGGTGATGCGCTTCACCCCCGCCTGCTTGTTGTAGAAGGCCTGCGCGACGGCCGTGTTGGGCTTGTGGCTGCCGGTGGGGCTCACGCCCTCGTACTTGTAATAGATGCGTGCCGGCGTCCCCAGGGCCTGTTCCAGGCGGCGTGCGCGGTACAGCGGTGCCGGGCGCCACTGGCGGTAGACATCCCGCACCGGACCGGGAATCTCGATCTCCCGCTCGGTGCTCATCTCCTGTTCGATCACGCCGTAGGGGAATAGCGGTGCCAGATCGTCCGCCGTCACCGGCTGCTGGGTGCCCGGGTGGAGCACCGGCGCCATGGGCTCCGGCAGGTCGGCATTGATGTTGTACCAGTGGCGCGGGATGCGCGTTTCATCCAGGAGGAATTTGACTGTGTCCGACATGGCTCTCCGCCTTTGGGGCTATTGCTGGTTATTGGTCTCCGGCGCGCCGCGATCCCAACCATCACCTCCGGCCCGCTTCGCCCGGTACATGGACGCGTCCGCGTGGGCGAGGAGGGTGTCGGTGTCGGCGCCGTCACCGGGATAATGGCTGATTCCGATGCTGATGGCCATGCGCAGCTGGTTGCCCTCATGTTTCAGCGGACGGGTAAATGCCTGGTGGATGGTTTCGCAGACACGCTCCGCGTCCGCGGGATTATCCAGATTCTCCAGCAGGACCACGAACTCGTCCCCGCTCATGCGGGCGACGGTGTCTTCCTCCCGTGTTGCTTTGCGAAGCCGGGAGGCCGCCTCCCGTAGCACGGCGTCACCCACAGCGTGTCCGTAGGAGTCATTGATCTCCTTGAGGTTGTCCAGGTCAGCGAAGAGGATCGCCAGTTTTCTGCCGTGGCGGTGAGCTCGCCCCAGAGCACTCTCGAGGCGATCCTGTAACAGAACACGGTTGGGGAGTTCGGTGAGCGCGTCATGGCCCACAAGGAATTCGACACGCCGCTCATGCCGCTTGTAGTCCGCGAGATCGGTCACGAAATCGACGAAATAGGTGTCTTCCGGCGTCTTTCCCTCGATTCGGGTGACGTTGACGAATAACGGCGAGATCTGGCCGTCGCGGCGGCGACGCCACATTTCCCCTTCCCAGTAGCCCTGGTGCATGAGGGTCGCGTAGATGGCCTCATAGAACGCGCTGTCGTGGTGTCCGCTCCGAAAAATGGTCATCGGCTGCCCCCGGAGTTCCTCCAGCGGGTAGCCCGTGATGCGGGTAAAGGCCTCGTTGACCCAATAGATCCGGTGCCGGTAATCGCTGAGCAGCACGCCCTCCGAGGTGTGCTGCAGGATTCTCTCGGCGACTCCCGGTGGAAGCAGCGGGTCGCTTGCCTGAATCATTACGGGTGCCTGCCCTCATCGGATGCCGTGATACCACCAGGATAAACAGCGTAACACCGCTGTTGCTGTGGTGGTGGCCCGTGCCTTCTGTCGGCCACGGGTGTGAATCAGGTCCGGTCGCCCCGCTCTTGGCTCCATACAATACGGCCATGGCACGCACCACCGAAATATCGAGTACTGAAGCACTGGAGCGCTGGCTGGCACGGCTGGACAACGAGGATCTGCCGATCCTCAACCGGACCGTGCAGCGACTGTGCGAAATCGCCGCCGATACCGACGCCTCCACCCAGGAACTGGCCACGGTGGTCCTGCAGGACGCGGCGCTGACGTCCGGCGTGCTGCGCACGGCTAACAGCGCCCTGTTCAACCGCACCGGCCAGGAGATCAGCACCATCAGCCGCTCAGTGGTGCTGCTGGGGTTCGACACCGTGCGCACCATCGGTATATCGCTGTCGGTGATCGATACCCTGCTGCGCGGCTCCACGCGGGAGCGCCTGCTGCGGATCATGCGGGAGTCCGTGTTCGCCGCGACCCAGGCGCGATTGCTGGCACGGGAGCAGGGCATGGCCGGGACCGAGCAGGTCTTTGTTGCCGCCCTGCTGCTGCGCCTTGGCGAAATGGCCTTCTGGTGCTTCTGCGATGAGGCGGAGGCGCGCGCCATGGAGCAGGGGCTGGCGCGCGAGGATCAGCCCTCGGCGTTGCTGGAGCGCGAGGTGCTGGGGTTCCGGCTGCAGGAGCTATCCGGTTACCTGGCACGCTCCTGGCGCCTCGGAGATCTCATCGAGCACACCCTGCAGTCCCGCCGCGATGTCGCCAAGGGGCAGGTTGGCTGCATTCGTCTTGGGCATCGTATCGAGGCCGGTGTTCGCCAGCACGGCTGGCAGTCGAATGCGGTTGCGGATCTGGTCAAGGTGGTGGTGGACCAATGCGGCGTCACCACGGCGCGCGTGCGTTCTCTTCTGGGGCAGGCCCGCGAGGAGAGCGTACGCATCGCCGAGGCCTTTGGCATTCCGGAGGCTGCCGCGGCGCCGGCAACTGCCGCCGCGTCTGCGGAGGATGAGGCGGCGGTTCGGGTCCATCGTCCCGCCCCGGTGCTCCAGCTCAAGATCCTGCGGGAGCTCTCCGTAGCGATGCGCGAGCGCCCCAGCACCCACACCGTGCTGGAGATGATTCTGGAAGGTCTGCACCGCGGCGTCGGTATGGACCGCACCCTCATCGCCATCTACAACCAGGAACGGACGGCGCTCAAGGTGCGTTACGCGGTGGGGGACCAGGTGGATGCTGTGGCAGAGACTCTGGGAGGTGATCTCGCCGGCGCGGATATGGCCGTCGTGCGCGCCGCACTGCATGGCCAGAGCGTGCTGCAATTGATGAACCTGGGCACCGAAGAACAGGCACGGTATCACGCAGAACTGTTCCAGCGCCGCATCGGTGGCCTGGATGCAGTGCTGGCGCCCCTGGTGATCCGCAAGCGGGAGATCGGCGTCATCTACACCGACCGCATTCCCAGCCGGCGTCTGCTGGATGGCGAAGCGGTGCAGAGCGTGCTGCACTTCTCCGATCAGGCGAATCTCGCGCTGGAGCACATCACAGCGTAGGTTCAGAACTCCAGCGGCGGCCGCCCCCGGCGCCTGCGCAGCCAATTGATGGGCTCCAGCACCGCCGGGCGCGTCACGATCCACCGTTCCAGGCGGTATTTGCCCGGAAAGTTGAGCAGCGTCAGCCCCACCAGAATGGTCAGGATGCCCTGGCCAGGGAGTACCAGCATGGCGATACCGGCCAGGACCAGGACCAGCCCCACCGTGTTCTTGATCACCAGAATCACAGCCCCTACCACTGGGTGACGCCGGCCGACCACGCGCTCATCGCGGTGACGGTGAGCGAAGTAGGTGGCGGGCAGGCGCACCACGACCCATGGCACGATGAACACACCGGCCACCAGCATGAGCATCGACGCTGCCGCCATCCACCAGAACAGGTTTTGATACTCGAGAAAGAGATCGAGCATCGGCGACTTCCTCCGGAGTCAGCAAGATCCCAGTATACCGAATCAGGCCAGGCATCCCGCTCAAGCGCCCTTACAGATGCTCGATGCGCCGCATGAACAATGGCGAGAAATAACGCAGGTTGGCGGGTGCATGGGAGACGATTCCCGAGATTACGATCACCAGGATGAACAGGTCGGCCCGGGTGCCTGCGAGCGCCATGACAGCGAGCAGGATCAGTTTCGCGAATACCGCCAGACCGCGGATCTGGATGAGCCAGATGCCGTTTCCCCATACTTGCAGAGCGGCCATGGCCGCGCCGCTGACGACGGTCAGCCACAGGAACGGCATCCATTGCGAGGGATCCGCACCCCATAGAAAGCCGCCGCCGATCCCCGCCGTGCCGATGAGGTGGAGAGTGCGCAGACCGGTCTCCACCCAGCGTTTTCCGGGAAACGTGCGGGATTCGAGGGGGAATACTCGTCGGTAAAGCGTCATCGGTCCGGTGATGCCATCGCAGCGCCTGGTGCGCCCGCACACCATACAAGGCCGTCACCGCGGAGTCATGATCGCGGATGGGCGAAACCGGTCGGGTAGGGGGGCAGCGAGGGTGGTGGGCCCGGCTGCCCTCACATTAAGTTTATAAGCCACTGAATTAGAGTAATAAATGGTGAAGGTGGCTTTCCCGATCCCCTAAAAAATACCCCTGAATGTCCGGTGCGTCGCCTTCAAACCATGCGAAAGGGGGTCAGTATGCACACGTTCAGCGAATGGGCCGAACACTACGGCTACCAAGATAGGGAATACGCTAGGGCAGATTACCGCCATTACCAGGAGGCGTTGGAAATGCTACAGGCAATGTTTACGGAGAAAAATCAAACTGACCGCAGTGCTCTGCCATCAAACAGAGGGTGAAGCCTTGGGTGCTTTGTAGCCTTTCAATGCCCACCGTCTCTAGGACGACGGCCCACTCTGCTAGAGTGGGCCGTCGTTGTGAGTGTAACCCTGCGGTTAGCCTTTTCTTGCTTCCACGAGAAGTTTTCGGAAAGCATACGGCCTAGAAGGCCACAAGAGCTTCTTGGCGGACTCCGGTTTGTATGTTGGATCTTCGCTCCCCTTCTTCGCAACTACCCAAGCGACTTCAAGCTCTTGCTTACCGTAAGTGCCGAATTCCGTCTGCCCATCAATTATAATGTATCCATTATGATTGAGTAATGAGCCTAGGCTGTCGTATGTGAAGAAATTAATATGAGTGACCGGATCGCCTTCAAGGCGTAAGCCACCGAGCATATCAATTGGAATCTCGGCGTAGAGCACGCCATCGTCTTTGAGGTGTCGATGTAGACCGGCAACAAGCTCGCCCGGTTCAGCAACATGTTCTAGTACATGACTCAGAACGATTGCAGAATACGTACCCTCGAGGCTACTTATGTCGTCAGCAATCTTATTGACCCCCGGCAACTGTTTCTCTGAGTAGTCCGCCAAGTAGCAGCTTCTACCGTGCTCCAAAAAAGCGTGCATGAGTTTTCCGTTTCCGCCACCGTAGTCGAGAACGGCGCCATCAGGCATGTGCGAGGAAAGCTTTTGATACAGGACGTACGAGCGATCCCTGTCCATTTTTATAATTTTCTGGTCACCGAGGTCTTGACCACCGATGCTCGGATTGTATTCCTTTAGCCGATTATATTTCGCGGCAACATCTTCTGTCGTAGGTCGAGGCGCATAACACACGAATCCGCAGGATTCACAGAGAACGGATGTTAATGTTTCATCTCCTTTCCATGTATCCCTATAGATCTCTTGACGGATTCGCTCTCCCCTGCTTAAGAATCTTCTTTTTATTTTTTTGGTTGCTGGTCGCGCCAGGAAAAGAATACGTGCCGCAATCATGCCGAGCTCGACCTTACGTCTTCTCGCTGAGAACGTCGGGGAATCGCGCACCGATAAGTCATAGCTTTCGATTTCTGCCCATTCATGGCGCCGGCAAACCGGGCACTCGAACCGATTTTTCATTCTGTTTATCTCCTGCGGAAAAGACACCATCTCATCAGCATGCAAAAACCCTACAAGAAAATATAATTACCCAAGAAACAATGCTTTGGCTTCTTTGTCGACTTGGCCAGAAAGCCTTGTGTGTTAAATTTTCCGACAAGCTACAAGCATGAGCTTCACACTACTGGTCACTTAGACGATCACCCCATTGGCCTCACGTTATCACGTCTAATTGGCGCACCCATGGCCACAAACCGAGTTTTCCCGCTCGATAAAAAAGGGCGGGTCCTTTGACGCCTTGCCAAGCGTTGCGGGGTATTCGAGGGCAGTCCCACCGCCATTCACGACAACGCCACGCGGCCGGTTCGGCTTCCGCCATCGCGTGAACACCTGCCCGCGTCTGGTGCAGCCTCCCGGGGATATCGGAACCGGGGGCACACTCGGGTCCTCTCCGCGTCTGATGGCGTGCGGGTGCTTCGAGGGCCGTTATCGCCCTAGCCACAGAACGCCGGCAGGGCGTTTCTGTTTCCTGTGGGGTTTTCGGCGCAGTACGCGCACGGGCGAAGCGTCGTCATCCCAACAAAAACCAACACCTCAGCCGCAATCGCCGGAAGCTCAGGAAAAAAACCCCGGGAGACCGGGGCAAGTAAGGCGAACCATGAGAAGTACCTTTGCGTCTGGTAACAACGCACCTTCAGGTTAGGCCCGTGCCGGCATCGCGTCGGTGCGGGAAATCACGTTCCGGCAGGGGTGGTCAAAAGTATGACCGCGATGCCCCGGAAACCGTTGGAGGGAGTCAATCTTCGATGTCTCCAAAATAACTTTCCGAGTTGGTGCCGGCTGTACGGGGGTAGGGGCGTGGCGAAGTCGCCAGCTTCGCGCCCATGAGACCGGCGTGAGGGTCGCGCTTTGCTTTCTTACGAGAAAAAAGGTTCGCTGAGTGAAAAACGATTACTCTCCCCTGCGGGCCCTGGCCCCCGGATGATTGCCAGCATTGGCACCAATGGGCGTGGCCAAAGTCCGTGGGCTGGCGGTAATGGTTACGGCTGAACAGCCGCAAGTGGTCGGTGCCGGGGTGATGGCTTGGGGTCCCTCTCGCGCTCCAGGGTTTGGGGTTGCTTCAAGGGGCGGTCTTTGCCCGTTTCTGACGACGGGAAACGGGGTCCCTTCTTCCCGCTGCCGAAAATTTCTCAGGGCTAAACTGGTGGGACCGTTGAGGGGAGGCACGCACATAGTTAGTTCGGTTTTAGGTTTCTTCAGGTTTTGGCCCTCTTTTAGGGCAATAAACCGCCGCGAACCATGGTGGCGACGCACTCCCGGGCCAGCGCCGTGACGCCAGGGGCCCAACTGTTAGGGCCTCTCGTTTTTGCTCAGTAGGCGGCATCCGGCCCGTTGCCGGAATACACGCCACGGATTCCGCGCTGCCTGCACGAATCGGCGTTGGGTGCCCTTCGGCAGCCCCAGCCGCTCGCAGTAGTCTTCCCACTGTTACGCCCGCGCTGGCGTGGCGCTTCGCCGTGCGCAGCCGTTCCGTTGCCGCGGCTATCTCCACCACGGCGTGGCGGGCGTCATGCGCTGCCCGCTCGCCTGGCGTCATCAGGTCCGGTAGCTTAATGGTTTCGGTCAATGGTGCACCCTGTTGAGAATTGTTGAAGCCGGCACCGCCCGCTAGATGGGTAATTCGTCGTCAAAATCCGGTGCCTGGTAGAGTTCCCGGGCCTGTTCCAGTCCCTCGCCATTAGCGGGCGCTTTGCGTTTCTTGCCTCCGGGGCGAACCGTGCGGGCGCTCACCAGTGAATCCGCGATGACCTGGAGTTGTTGCCGGTCCTCACCATCGCGGCCCTTCCACTCCTGCCGCTGGAGCCGCCCGGCCACGCTCAGCCGGTCGCCTTTGGAATGGCTGGCCAGTTGCTCGGCTTGTTTGCGGAATGCGACCAGCCCGAACCATTCAGCCTCGCCGCCTTCGGCGACTTCCACCGCCAGTGACGCCACGGTCATGGGCTTACCCGTTTTTGTCTCCAGGGCCCGGGGCTCATTGCCCAGCCGTCCCCATGCCGCAAGTTGCGCTGTCATTGCTTCGCCCCCTTTTTCAGAGTCAGAAACGGCCGCTTGGCGCCGCTCTTTGCCTTGGCGGCCTTCTCTGCCTTCCACCTCCGGCGAAACTCCGCCAGTTGATGAGCGGCCTTTTCGGCTTGCTTGGCGGTTACCGCACCCCCTGGCGTGCCGTCGAGGTTGTACCGGGTTGCCCCGGTGGTCAGGGCCTCCAGATAGGCAGGGTGGCGCGTCCACTTCCGCAACGCCCCTTGTATGGCCCATGACGGCGGGCCGTCTTCGGCCTTCGCCGCGTCGTGTGCTTGCTGGTGGCCGCCGATGGCAATGGGGACGCCCCCTTTGCCGCCGAACACGGCCGGGAACTGCTCCGCCAGCCACTCGCGGGCGCGTGCGATTTCCGCCGCCTTGCGCTGTCGTTTGCTTAGGGTCTGTTCAGTCATACGTCCCCCTGAATTGCCAGCCGTCCGCCCGTCCAATCGTCTCCACCGCGAGGGCCAATGCCTCCACCGGCCACGCTCCGCGCCCCATGGGCTCCAGGTCTTCGCGAAACTCCCACGCCATAGTGGACAGGGGCTCACAGCATCCGGCTTGATTGGCCGCCGCCACCAGGCTCTGCAGTCCCGCTAGCAGGGTGGCGCCTTCGGCGTTTGCCGCTTCGTCCGTGACGTTTGCGGGGTTACTGGGGTAACCGGGGTTACTGTGCTGTTTTTGCGGTGGTTTTTCGGTTACCTCAGTGGGGTAGCCTCGGGTAACCGGGGTAACTGGGCGGGCTCTCCGGGGCCGCTCACGGTTAGCGGCTTTGGCTAAGGCCTGTTCAAGCGTCATCGTCGCCGCCCTCCGGGTCGATGGCGTACAGGGCGGCGGTTCGGCCTTCCACCTTGATGCGCTTCGAGCGTTTGCCCGGGTCTGCCGCTGCCAGCCACCTCGCTGCCTCTAAGGCGTCTGCAATACGGCGCGTTTCGAATCCGCTGGCGGCCTCGCGTAGCGCCCCGGCCGTGAAGTACCAGACGCGGCCGTTTTCCGTGTCCCGCCAGTAGCCGGCCCGGTCCCGTATCCCGCTCCCCGACGTATCGAGGCTGGAGAATCGGGCATCGCCGTGGCGGTCCAGGAAGTCGCGAACGGCGTTCAGGATTTGCTGGTCTTCGCCGTGTCCCCCGCCGCGCAAGTCCGCCCAACCATCCAGCGCGAACGCGGCCGCTTCCAGGGCTTCCCCCGTTTTCCAGCCGGTAATGCCGGCTTCCGTGGCGAGCTCCCCGGCCGTCGCCACCAGCGCGAACGCGGAACCTGCCCGCCCTGCTAGCTCGCCGGGTTCCTGAAACCATTCATGCGCCTGGGTTCGGGCTAGTCTTTCAGGCAAGTCGTGATCCTGGTCTATCAGCCACTCAACAAACGCGGGCCCGGCGTGGCCGTGGTGGCGCTCGCTGGCTTGCTTGAGGGCGTCGGCAAATGCCCGGCCGTCCGGGTGGCCGTGCAATTCATCAAAGGCGCCGTGGCTTTGCCAGGTGGCTGGAACGTCTAGAAGTCGTGCGCTTTGCCCGGACTTCACCCGGCCCCCGGCT
Source organism: Aquisalimonas sp. 2447 (assembly GCF_012044895.1). NCBI lineage: Bacteria > Pseudomonadati > Pseudomonadota > Gammaproteobacteria > Chromatiales > Ectothiorhodospiraceae > Aquisalimonas > Aquisalimonas sp. 2447. Next base: position 3,780,845 of record NZ_CP050695.1, on the reverse strand, counting down.
TCGCCCATGTGCCCGGCTAGGGTTCGCTCCCCGGACGAAAGGGCGACAACGCGCCACCGCGCTGCCTGGCGGCTCCCGCCTTCCCGGCGTGCACGTTGCTTCCCGTGCCCGTTGGCCAGGGCATAAACAACGCCCCCGATTTCGCCGGGGTCGGCTTCGCTGATTTCATCCAGGATGATGGCCGCGTCATTCAATGCCGCCGCCGTAGCTTCCAGCCCGTTCCCGGTGGCTCGCCAGGTGCGGACGAATCCGGGGCCGCCCCAAACGCTCGCCGCCGCCTGTAGCGCGGTGGTCTTTCCTTTGCTGGAGTCCCCCACCAGGTGAAACCCGTGTCCTCCGGCGTCGCGTTGGGCGGCTGCCTTGAGCAGCGGGCCCGCCAGCGCGGCGGATACCGCTAGTATTAGGACAGGGTTACCCCGGCAGGGCGCCGCCACCGTCTCCCGCCATCCTTGGAGCGTTCCGGCTTGACGGAAGTCGTCAACTCCGGGGCTTTCCGTTTGGTGTCGGACGTTCTCCGCCCCAATGGTGCGGCCGGGCAGTACGAAACAACGCCCGGTCTCTATGTCGTGCCAGCCGGTGCGGCTTGCTGCCATGATTCGGTCACGCGGGTGTTGGGCGCTCAACCACTCCAGGAACCGCGCCCGGTGGCGATAGTTGATGTCAAAACCCATGTCTAACAGCTCTTCGCGAATCCGGGTGCCGTCGCCCCCTAGAAGGCGCTTCGGCATGGCCCATTCCCGCCACCGGCCGGAATCGTCGAGGAACCGCAGAAGCCGCCCGGCCGAACAGCCGTTTTCGTCGTCTGTTCGCGCTACAGCATGGATTGGCCGGGCAATCCAAGTGTCTACGGGATCGCTGTCTTCACCCTGCCCGCGCTGGTGCCAGTACAAGCCGGGCTGTCGCCGCTTTCCGCTCACGGTGAACCAGTCGTCATGCACCGCGTACCCCGGCCGCTCTATCTCTGGTTCGGACGGATAACGTGGCGGGGTCTCGGTTGGGTCGTGCCCTTCGATGCGGGCCACGTTCCCCTGGTCGTCTTCGCTCATGCCTGCCCCCTTTGCGCGTAGTCATTGAAGTCCCCGGTCGGTGGCATGGCCACCGTTCCGCCTACTGCCCGCGCCGCCGCCCGTGAAGCCTTCTCGCCCACGGGGTCGGCATCGGCGCATAGCACAATCGGCAGCCCCGGCCACCGGCTTCGGGCCGCCATTGCGACGGCTGCTAGGTTCCCGGCGTCGACGGCCGCCAGCACCAGCGCGTACGGCTCCAGGGCGTGAACGCTCGCCGCTGTTGCCCATCCTTCAGTAATAAGCAGGCGGGGCGCGTTGGCCCCTTTGCCTGCCACGGGGATGGCGCATGCTTGCTTCCGGCCACCGGATAGCAGGCGCTTCCCGCCGTCGCCGTCGATGAATTGCAGCGACGCCAGGGCGCCGGCGAGGGTGAACAGCGGGAGTACCAAGGCATCCCCCAGTTGGCGGGCCTTGAGCGGTGGTACGCCCTTGCGGGCAAGGTAAGGATGGGATGGGTTGGCAGGCTTCGCCCTCGCCCATAGACGGCGGGCCTTGTCGGCTGCCTGGCGGTGGCGTTCGGCCTGTTCGGCGTCCCGCTGCATTCGGGCCTCCGCCATTTGCTGACGGGCCTGTTCGCGCTCCGCTTCTGTCCCCGGGGCACGGGCTCGCCAGGTGGCGGAGACTCCCGCTTTCCAACTCCCGAACACGGCAGCCGGTATGCCGTCCAGGTGGATGACGCACCAGCCGTTGAGGGTGCCGGGCTTGTCGCCGTCTACCCTGTAGCGGTGCAAGAGGCCGTCAGCCTTTAGCGCGTCCACCCCTTTGGCGGGGGTGACGCCGTAGGCTTCCATGGCCTGGGCTATGGCGGGCAGGGCGTCAGGGGCGGTATAATCAGCACGTAGCTTCCCCTTATCGCCCGGTGCCCCCCGGGCGTTTTCGTTTCTCATGGTTTGCCCCCCTCACTCGCCGGACGCGGCAGTGGGGCGGTTCGCCAGCCATTCGTAAATGGATGACGCCCACCAGCCTCGGGCACGGGGCCCCAGCTTGATGCCAATGGGGAAGGTGCCCTGGTCCATGTCCCGGTAAATGCTGGAGCGGCCTTTACCGGTGACGTGCGAGACTTCGGGCAGCCGCATGATGCGGTCGGGGGTGGCTGGGTGATCGACCCTTTCAGGCATGAAAACGCCTCCAGTTGAAGGCGCTAGGCAGGGCGGTTGTTGAGCCACCGCGACCAGTGCAGACCACTGGCGACCAGTCACGACTAGTCGCCAAAGAACAAGAGGTGCTTGTTCCGGCCGTCACCGTCGCGGTAGCATCTTCAGTGCGATAACCTAGGTTATCGCTGCTAGTTCTAACTATCCGCTCGCCTAGCGCGGGTTTACATGTCTCCCCCGGGGTGTTGCAGCACCGTCCGGGGGTTTCTCTTTGTGCTGTATGTAAGCACAGCTCGGATACTATCAGCGCCTTAACTCTTGTTACTACCCTCGACTTGCCGAGACTTTCTGTAGCGTCCCACTGGCGGCGGTGCATGGTAGAACATTCCATCTCGTCCGGTTTTGCCCAAGGCTTGCGCTAGCGTCCCATCGCCGCACTCAACAGGTTGTGGTATTCGTGCCGCCCGCCAGTCTTTCCGGCGCGCCTATCACAGATGAACTCAACAGGTTGTAGTGCCGCGCGATTATTGCAGCCCCGGTGAGCACCTTCCCCAAGGGTGTCATAGTGTCCCGCCGGGCTTCTGGATATTTTTTGCGTGCCCGGCAAGGTCTGGAAGTCATCGGTAATTCCCTCGGATTGGAGTCACCGTCCCCCCGCCGTCGCGGAGTTCGTCCAGGTAGCTCGCCCAATGCCGGAGCATGTCCCGGCGTTGCTCCATCCAATGCGCGCGGTTGTAGCTTCTGCCGTGCATGTCCCTGACGGCATGGCCTAGCTGGAACTCCACCAGTTCCGCCGAATACCCCAACCGCTCAACCAGAATGGTGCGCGCCGCCGCCCGGAATCCGTGGGCGACCATTTCCCCGCCGTAGTCCATACGCTTCAGCGCCGCGCTTAGCGTGTTCTCCGACATGGGGCGTTCACTGGTGCGTCCGGATGGGAAAACAAAGGGCCCGCGCCCGGTGATGGGGTCGAGGCTCTTAAGGATGGCCACCACCTGGGGCGGCAGTGGGGTTACCCGGCCTTCGCCGCCTTTGGATACCGTATAGGTCCAGGTCCCCGCCTCCAGGTCGAGCGAATCCCACGTCATGTTGCGGAGTTCGCCAGGGCGGCAGAACAGCATGGGCAACAATTGCAGGGCGGCCCTTGTGGTGTACTGCCCCCGGTAGCCGTCCACGGCGCGGAGTACCGCCCCTAGTTCGGTGGGGTCCACAATCGCCGGGTAATGGTTTGCCCTCGGGGTGGCTAGCATTCCCTGCAGGTCTAGCGTGGGGTCACGCTTGGCCCGCGCCGTGGCAATGGCGTACTTCATGACGGCGGAAACGGCGGATTTCACCCGTACGGCCGTTTCTATCCGTCCAGTTCGCTCCACCTTGCGCAACGCCTCCAGCACTATGGGCGGCTCTATCTCCGATACCGGGCGCCGGCCAAACTCCGGGAAAGCGTGTTGCTCCAGCCGTCGCCACTGCCGCTTGGCCTGGGAGTCGGTGACTTTCTTACGGTAGACGGTGTCCCACCATTCGGCCGCCACGCTGGCGAAGTCATTGGCGTGGGCGCGCCGTGTTGCCTGGCGTTCAGCGCGTCGGCTGGCCACCGGGTCGATACCCTTGGCCAGTAGGGCACGGTATTCGTCGCGTTTCTCCCGGGCCGTCGCTAGTGTCGTTTCGGGGTAGCTCCCCAGCCCGGCCGCCGTCGCCTTGCCGTTGGGGCGGGTGTATCGGAGTTGCCACGTCTTCCGCCCGTCCGGCCTCACCACCAGGACCAGCCCGCCACCATCGTAGAGTTTCGCCTGTTTGCGTCCCGCCGGGCACTTCGCCGCCTTACACTCCCCGGCCGTTAGCTGGTTCAGTCCCCTGGCCATACTGCCTCCGGTTACCCCGGTTACCCCGGGGCATTTTCTCGGGTAACCGCTGAAACGCCCGTATGGCGCGGCGGTTACCTTGGTTACCCCGGTTACCCCACGTTTTGCAGGGCCCGGCGTCTGTTCCTTGTTTGGGGGTATTGAGGCGTTCACGCGATACCCTTTCCCGGGGTATCGGCTTCGCAGATGGGCTTTTTCCCCTGTGCGATACCCCGTGTTTGAGGCTACACTACATGGGACGCTAATGGATACATTGGAACGAAGAATCCCCGCATGGCGGGGGTTTCAGGGGATTTTCAGGTGGGGGTTTGGACTTTCGGGGATGGCTTGAAACGCGAATGTGGTGGGCCCGGCTGGATTCGAACCAGCGACCAAGGAATTATGAGTTCCCTGCTCTAACCACTGAGCTACAGGCCCGTCGTTTCCTGTCGCGGAGGCGTTTGCGGGCGGCCGACGCAACGCCGCCCTGCGGAAAACCGCAGGGCGGCAGTATAGCGTCGGGTGTTGCGGGCGTCAGCCTTACTGTTCGTCCAGGAAGCTGCGCAGGGATTCCGAGCGGGTCGGGTGGCGCAGCTTGCGCAGAGCCTTGGCTTCGATCTGGCGGATGCGCTCGCGGGTGACGTCGAACTGCTTGCCCACCTCTTCCAGGGTGTGGTCGGTGTTCATGTCGATGCCGAAGCGCATGCGCAGCACCTTGGCTTCCCGCGGCGTCAGGCCGCCGAGAACCCCGCGGACGGCCTCTTTCAGCCCTTCGCGGGTAGCGGAGTCCACCGGCGACATGACGCCGATGTCCTCGATGAAGTCGCCCAGATGGCTGTCCTCGTCGTCGCCGATGGGCGTCTCCATGGAGATCGGCTCCTTGGCGATCTTGAGCACCTTGCGCACCTTGTCCTCGGGCATCTCCATGCGCTCGGCCAACTCTTCCGGTGACGCCTCGCGACCCATCTCCTGGAGCATCTGCCGGGAGATGCGGTTCAATTTGTTGATGGTCTCGATCATGTGCACCGGGATGCGGATGGTGCGCGCCTGGTCCGCAATGGAGCGCGTGATCGCCTGGCGGATCCACCACGTGGCGTACGTCGAGAACTTGTAGCCACGGCGGTATTCGAACTTGTCCACGGCCTTCATCAGGCCGATGTTGCCTTCCTGGATCAGGTCCAGGAACTGCAGGCCGCGATTGGTGTACTTCTTGGCGATGGAGATCACCAGGCGCAGGTTGGCCTCCACCATCTCCTTCTTGGCGCGGCGGGCCTTGGCCTCGCCGATGGACATGCGGCGGTTGATCTCCTTGATCTCGCCCACGTCCAGCCCGGAGAGGTTCTGCAACTCGCGCATCTGCTCCTGGGCATAGTAGACCTGGTCCTGGAGTTCCATGAGCTTGTCGGTGTCCACGTCGTCCCGGACCTTGACCTCCTCGAAGAAGCTGCCGTCGGCTTCGCGGCCGGGGAAGCTCTTGAGGAACACCTTGCGCGGCATGCCTGCCTTGCGCACGCAGGACTCCATGACCACCCGCTCCTGGCGGCGGATGCGCTCCACGGCCTTGCGCAGCTGGTCCACCATGGCCTCCAGGATGCGCGGCGGGAACTTGATGCGCAGGAACAACTCCGCCATTTCCTCGCGCTTTTCCTGCAGCCGGGGGCTGTCTACACCCTCGTTGGCAAGAATCTCCTGGGTCTCGTCGTAGAGCTCCTGGATGCGCTGGAATACCTCGCGGGCCAGTTCCGGGTCGGGGCCGGTGTCCGCGGCGGCGGTGTCATCGCCGTCATCATCGTCGCCGGCTGTGTCTTCCAGGGTGGTTTCACGGGTGGACTCTTCCTGCGGCTCGCCCGCCTCGCGGAAATTGGCCACCAGATCGGCCAGGCGCTGCTCCTCGTTCTCCACCCGATCAAAGCCCTTGAGCAGGAAGCGGGCGGATTCGGGGTAGGCGGCCAGGGCGGTGACCACCTGATCCAGGCCTTCTTCGATGCGCTTGGCCAGCTTGATCTCGCCCTCGCGGGTGAGCAGCTCCACCGTCCCCATTTCGCGCATGTACATGCGCACCGGGTCGGTAGTGCGGCCGAACTCGGCGTCCACGGCGGCGAGGGCGGCCGCCGCCTCCTCTGCGGCTTCCTCGTCGTCCGGGCTGGTCACTGCGGAGTCGTTCAGCAGAAGCTCGTCGGAATCCGGCGCCACTTCGTGGACGGTGATTCCCATGTCGTTGATCATGCTGATGATATCTTCAATCTGCTCGGGGTCGACGATGTCATCCGGCAGGTGATCGTTCACTTCGGCATAGGTCAGGAAGCCCTGCTCCTTGCCTTTGGCGATCAATTGTTTAATCTGAGACTGCTGATCCTGGCTCATACCCACTCGCTACCTGGATGGTTGGCGTATTGCCCCACGCAAAATGAACCGGCCATTATAGCGCTTCGCGCATAATTTTCCAGCCCGTGTCAAGTTGTCGGCCCCTTGCGCCGACGCAGTAACTCCAGCCACTCCGCCTGCTCGTCCTCGGTCATCCGCCCGCTTTCCCACTGTTGATGCAAGTATTGCAGGCGCTGTTCGTTCAGCAATCCGTCCAGACGATTCATCGCCCCCTTGAACTCGGCTTCCGCGCCTCCCTCGGGGACCAGGTGGTCCCAGGCGGCGAGCTTCCACAGGGCGGACTCGAACGGATCATCGCGGAACCGTTCCAGTATTGCTCCAGTCTTTAAATGCGGCTGTTCCTGCAGCAATTCAAGGACCTGCGCCAGCAGGTCCGCGCCCGGCTGGTCCAGGTCGCGGAAACGCTCGGGTTCGCCGCCCTTTTCTGCCAGTTCCGGATGCTGCAGCAGTAGCGCGATGGCGACCCGCACGGCCGTGCGGCGCTGCGGTTGTGCCTGGCGGCGCGGCGTGTGTGATGTCGTGGCGGGCGCGGCATCACCCGCCACGGCGCGTTCCACGTGAGCGCGGTCAACCCGGGCATGCCGCGCCAGCTCGTCCACCAGCAGGTCGCGGAACACGCCCTGTGGTGCACGAGCGATCACCGGCGCGCCGCGTTCCACCAGCCGCGCACGTCCGTCCACGGTGTAGAGGTCCGCGTCGCGGCCGAGTTCCCGCAGCATGAATTGCGACAGGGATTCGGCGTCGGTCACCAGCGCCTGGAACGCCTCGGCGCCCTGTTCGCGGACCAGGGAGTCCGGGTCCTCGCCGTCGGGCAGGAACAGGAAGCGCGCCTGGCGATCGTCCCGCAGCGCCGGCAGGGTGTTCTCCAGGGCGCGCCATGCCGCCTGGCGGCCGGCCTGGTCGCCGTCGAAGCAGAACACTACGTTCCGGGTGGCGCGGAACAGGCGTTCCACCTGGTCGGTGGTGGTCGCCGTGCCCAGAGTGGCCACGGCATTGGGCAGTCCCTGTTGAGCCAGTGCCACCACGTCCATGTACCCCTCCACGACCAGGATCGGATCCGGGTGGCGCTGCGCTTCCAGGCACTCGTGGAGGCCGTAGAGCTCCCGGCCCTTGTGGAAGACCGGCGTCTCCGGGGAGTTCAGATACTTGGGTTCGCCGTCGTCCAGCACGCGACCGCCGAAACCGATGACGCGGCCGCGCCGGTCGCGGATGGGGAACATGATGCGGTCACGGAAGCGGTCATAGACACTACCCGAGTCCTTGCGGATGGCGAGCCCGGCACGGATCAGGTCCTCCTCATGGCCGAGTTCCCGCAACACGTTGTCCCAGCCCGGGGGCGCGAAGCCGATGCCGTAGCGGGCGGCAATGTCGCCGCTGAGACCACGGCGGCGCAGGTAGGCCACGGCCCGCTCCCGGTCCGGGTGTTGCCGCAGCCACTGGCGATAGGCATTGCCGGCTTTGTCCAGCAGCGGATACAGGCTCGCGGCTTCCGGGTTGGCCGGTGCCCGCGCCTCCTTGGGCAGTTCCATGCCCACCTGCCGCGCCAGCGCCTCCACCGCCTCGGGGAAGCTCATGCGGTCGTATTCCATGAGAAAGCGCACGGCCGTGCCGTGGGCACCGCAGCCGAAGCAGTGGTAGAACTGCTTGCTCGGGCTCACGGTGAACGACGGGGTTTTTTCGGTGTGGAAGGGGCACAGGGCCTGGTAGTTCGCCCCGGCTTTCTTGATGGCCAGCCTCGAGCCGATCAGCTCGACGATGTCCACGCGGGCAAGCAGGTCGTCGATGAACTGATCCGGAATGCGTCCAGCCATGGCGGGCACCTCTGGGACGGGACACTGGTGGGGCGGACCCCGGAGGTGTGCCAGGCCCGTGCGGATCAGCCCTGCAGGCGCGCCTTGATGCGCGCGCTGGCCTGACCCAGATCAGCGCGGCCCTGCAGGCGCGGCTTGAGCAGCCCCATGACCTTGCCCATGTCCCGCAGGGATTCGGCCCCGCTCGCGGCGATGGCCTCGTCGATGAGCGCATCCACCTCGTCGTCACTGAGCGGCTGGGGCAGGAACTCCTGGAGGATCGCCAGTTCGTACTCTTCCTGCTCGGCAAGATCGCCGCGGTTCGCTGTACGATACTGCTCGATGGACTCCTGCCGCTGCTTCACCATCTTGCTGAGAATGGCGATCACGTCGGCGTCAGCCAGTTCCGTGCGCTGGTCCACCTCGTGCTGCTTGATGCCCGCGGTGACCTGGCGCAGGGTTGCCAGGCGTTTGCTGTCACGCGCGCGCATAGCCTCTTTCACCGCCGTGTTGATGCGGTCCTTCAGGGCGCTGTCAGTCATGGGTGCGATCCCGACGGTGTTCAGTACATGCGCTCGCGGCGCTGCTGTTCGCGCTGGAGCTTCTTGGCGTGCCGCTTGACCGCCGCAGCCTGCTTGCGCTTGCGCACCTGGGTGGGCTTCTCGTAGTGCTCGCGGCGACGCACCTCGGAGAGGATGCCCGCCTTTTCACAGGAGCGCTTGAAACGGCGCAGGGCGACTTCGAAATGCTCGTTTTCCCGTACCTTGACGATCGGCATGCAGCGACTCACCTTCCTTCGATTCAGTATGGACCATCGGTGGAATGCAGTGATTCCACAGCGGGCGCGGTATTCTAGCCAGCAACCGCGGCGAACACAAGAAGGGCAATGCCCCGCTCACGCAACGGATCGCTTGAGCCTGCTAGAATGCCCGCCGGCATGGAACGAGAGAGAGCCTGGATGCGGGTGCTGGGGATCGAGACCTCCTGTGATGAGACCGGTGTTGCCATCTACGACGGCAGCGCCGGACTCCTTGCCCACGCGGTGCACAGTCAGGTGGACCTGCACGCCACCTATGGCGGCGTGGTCCCCGAACTGGCTTCCAGGGACCACGTCCGCCGCGTGCTGCCGCTGACGGAGCAGGTGCTCGCGGAGGCCGGCCTGGCGCGCGAGGACATCGATGCCGTCGCCTATACCCGCGGCCCCGGGCTGGTGGGTGCGTTGCTGGTGGGTGCTGCCGTGGCGCGCAGTCTCGCCTGGGCGCGAGGACTGCCGGCGCTGGGTGTGCATCACATGGAGGCGCATCTGCTGGCGCCGCTATTGGAGGATGACCCGCCAGCGTTCCCGTTCGTGGCCCTGCTCGTTTCCGGGGGCCATACCATGCTGGTGCAGGTCGCCGGGGTAGGCCGCTATCGCCTGCTGGGGGAGTCCGTGGACGATGCCGCCGGCGAGGCCTTCGACAAGACAGCCAAACTCCTCGGTCTGCCGTACCCGGGCGGGCCACAGCTGGAGCGTCTGGCGTCCCGGGGTGAGCCGGATACGTACCGTTTTCCGCGTCCTATGACGGACCGCCCCGGGCTCGATTTCAGCTTCAGCGGCCTGAAGACCTTCACGCGGAATCTGGTCCGCGATGCCGGCGATGACCCGCAGGTGCGTGCCAACATCGCGCGCGGGTTCCAGGACGCCGTGGCCGACACGCTGGCCATCAAGTGCCGGCGAGCACTTCGGGAGACCGGCGTGCGCAGGCTGGTGGTGGCCGGGGGAGTCAGTGCCAACCGAGCACTGCGTGAGCGTTTCGCGGTCATGGCGCAGGCCGAGGATGCCACAGTCCACTATCCGCGTCTGGCGCTGTGTACCGACAACGGCGCGATGATCGCGTACTGCGGCTATCTGCGTCTGAGTGCCGGCGAGCGGTCCGCCGCGGCTTTCGATGTCACGGCGCGTTGGCCACTTGAAGGGCTGATCCCGCCCGCGGGAGAGAATGTCGGCTGAGTTCCGTTCGCCGGGCGTCGTTCCCGCCGATCAGTCCTTTTCGCCGATCTTTTTCTCGGTGCCGTTCAACAACGCCTGCAGATTTCCCTGATGGCGCCAGAAAGTGATGACGGTAACGGCGAGCATGCCGAAGAGGATGGCCTGCGGCGCGCCGAGATAGGCCAGGTAGAACGGCGCAAGCAGGAACGACACCAGCGCGGCCAGCGACGAGTAGCGGAACAGGGCGGCGATCAGCAGCCAGGTGCCCACCGTCAGCAGAAGCGCCGGCCATGACCAGGCCAGCAGCACCCCCAGACCAGTGGCCACACCCTTGCCACCCTGAAAACCGAAGAAAACGGGATAGAGGTGTCCCAGGAAGGCAGCCAGTCCGGCCAGAGCAACCGTCACGGGGTCCAGTCCCAGCAGCACGGCAAGCACCACCGGGATCACTCCTTTGAGGAAATCCCCCAGCAGGGTGATTCCGGCGGCGGTGCGGTTGCCTACCCTGAGCACGTTAGTGGCGCCCGGATTCCGCGATCCCTCGTTGCGCGGGTCGGGCAACCCCATGGCCCGGCAGGTGACGATGGCTGCCGAGACGGAGCCGAACAGGTAGGCGGCGATGATGATGACGGCATCAATGATCATGGCCGGTATTGAATGGGTTGCGCCCGGCCGGGTCAAGTCGCCGGTGGCCGGGGAGGCGGCCGGGGCGCTATCATCGCCGTTCGCCACGACGGAAGCAGGACGATGGATGTTGTCTTTATCCAGGAACTGAAAGTGGACACCGTAATTGGTGTGCGCGACTGGGAACGCCGGGTGCGCCAGACGTTGGTGCTCGACCTGGAGCTCGGCTGTGATGCTGCGGCAGCGGCGGCCACCGACGCGGTGGACGATGCCGTCGACTACGACGCCGTGCGTCGCCACGTCGCCGAGTGGGTGGCCAATGCGGGCTGCCAGCTGGTGGAGGGTGTTGCCGAAGGGGTGGCCACGGAACTGCAGCGCGCCTTCGGAGTGCCCTGGTTGCGCATCCGGGTGGCCAAGCCCGGCGCCGTGCCCGGGGCGCGGGCGGTAGGGGTGTCCATTACCCGCGGCGAGGAGTCGCGGTGATGGTGCGTGTCTACGTCAGTGTCGGTTCCAACATTCAGCCGGCCCGTCATGTGCGCCGGGCCCTGCAGGACCTGCGCCGGGAGTTCCACGAACTGCAGGTGTCTCCGGTCTATGCCAGCGCTGCCGTGGGTTTCGACGGCGACGACTTTCTCAATCTGGTGGTGGGTTTCGATACCGGCGATACCCCGGAGGGAGTGGCCGAGCGCCTGCGGCGCATCGAGGACGCCAACGGACGCGTGCGCGGTCCGGAGCGCTACGCTGCCCGGACCCTGGACCTGGATGCGCTCACCTATGGTGACCAGTCCGTGCGCTCCGGGCGACTGATCCTGCCCCGGGACGAGATCACCCGCTACGCCTTCGTGCTGCGCCCGCTGGCGGACATCGCCGGCGACGAACAGCACCCGGAGCTCGGACGGACCTATGCCGAGCTGTGGGCAGCGTTTGATGCCCGCGACCAGCCGCTGCGCCGGGTGTCACTGGACGACATGGAGTCCGGATGAGTCAGGGTGTTCAGGCTGAAACCGGTCTGCCCGCCGACTGGCCGGCTCCCGATCCGGATGCTCTGGCCCTGAGTCGGGAGTTGTCCGCGCGATTGCGCGAGCGCATGGAAACACGCGGATCGATGCCCTTCGACCTCTGGATGGAGGGCGTGCTCTACGAGCCGGGGTTGGGTTATTACAGCGCGGGTCAGGAGAAGTTCGGCGCTGCCGGTGATTTCATTACCGCCCCACTGGTTTCGCCCCTGTTTGCCTGGAGCCTGGCGGGGCAGTGCGCGGAAGCACTGGAAGCGAGTCAGGGTGACGTCATCCTGGAACTGGGCCCCGGTGACGGCGCGCTGGCGGCGGACCTGCTGGCCGAGCTGGAGCGCCAGCGGCGGCTTCCGCGGGAGTACTGGCTGCTGGAGCGCAGCGGCAGCCTGCGGCAGCGGCAGCACGAGCGGCTGCAGTCCAGCGTGCCCCATCTGGTCGACCGCGTGCGCTGGCTGGATGCACTGCCGGATGCCCCGCTGCGTGGGGTGATTCTGGGCAACGAGGTCATGGACGCCCTGCCGGTGGTACGCTTCCGCCGGGATGCCGGTGGTATCTCCGAATTCCATGTCACCGTCAGCGGGGATGCCTTCGGCTGGGCTGTTGTTCCCGCTCGGGATGCCGTGGCCGCTGCCGTCCAGGCCATCGAGCGTGACGTGGGGGCCGCCCTGCCGACGGGCTACGAATCCGAGCTCTGCCTGCAGTTGCCCGGATTCATGGCAACCCTCGCGGAATGCCTCGCCGACGGCCTGCTCCTGATGGTGGATTACGGCTATGCCCGCCGCGACTACTACCGCGCCGAGCGCAGCCAGGGCACCCTGGTGTGCCATTACCGCCACCGCGCCCACTGGGATCCGCTTCTGGTCCCCGGGCTGCAGGATGTCAGCGCCTTCGTCGACTTCACCGGAGCGGCCCAGGGTGCGCAGGATGCCGGGCTGGCGGTGCTGGGCTATGCCACCCAGGCCCACTTCCTGATGGGCGCCGGCGTCACGGCGTTGATGGAGGCGCGGCAGGGGGGCGATGCCATGGCCCAGGTGCAGATGGCCCAGCAGGCAAAGACGCTGCTGTTGCCCGGCGGAATGGGCGAGCGTTTCCGGGTTCTGGCGGCGGGGACATCAGGAATGCCGACGCCATCGGGGTTTTCGCTTTATAATCACCTCGAAAGTCTATGAACTCCGTCACAGTACGGCATGAGGCAACAGGAAGCGGATGATGATGGCAGCGGCGTCCCAGCGCCGGGTTCTCGTGCTCGCCGGCGCGCCCACGGAGAGCGGTCCGACGGCGAGAGAGATTCTTGAGCCGGCGGGTTTCCTCGTGGACTACGCCACGGATCCGGACTCGGCACTGGACCTCGCCCGACGTGAGAACTACGACGCCTTCCTGCTGAACGTGGAAAACCACGGCGAGGAGGGGATCGCCCTGTGCCGGCAGCTTCGCGACGAGCCGGGCTACTATCTGTCACCCATCCTGCTCACGGCGAGCGCCAACGATCGCGCCACCTGGCAGACGGCCTTTGCCGCCGGTTGCGATGACCTGTTGCGCCTGCCGCTGGAACCCGTGGTGGTGCGGGCCCGGCTGGTGAACCTGCTGGAGAAGGCCGACTACGCTCAGGAACTGGAGCGGGTGCGCGCCAATCTGGCCCGCTACGTCTCGCCGCGGCTGCGGCAGATCGTCCAGGAGGCCTCACCCGGCGCCGGCCTGCCGCCACCGGAGCAGCAGCACGTGTGCATTCTGTTCTCCGACATCCGCGGTTTCACCGCCCTGGCGCAGAGCATCCAGCCGTCGCAGCTGTTCGCCTCCGTGAGCCGTCACCTGGGCAGCCAGGTGGAGGCGGTCTATGCCCACGGCGGCTACGTGGACAAGTTCGGTGGTGACGGCATCATGGCGGTGTTCGACGGTAACGCCATGGCCGAGGACGCCTGCGCCTGCGCGCTGGAGATGATCCAGGCGAACCAGGCCATGCAGGCCGAGGAGCTGTCCATTCCCCTGGGTATCGGCATCCACGAGGGTCCCGTTGTGGCGGGCAACATCGGCACCGGCGAGCACCTCGACTACACCGTCATCGGCAACACCGTGAACCTCGCCGCCCGCCTGTGCGGCTGGGCCAGCCCGGGTGACATCGTCGTCTCGGAGGCTGTACGCCAGGCCATCAACGGCAGCGGCGAATTCACCTGCATCGAGCCCCGCACCGCCAACATCCGCGGCCTCAACGAGGCCATCACCCTCTACCGCCTCGAGGGGGATCCCCCGGCAACCGCCGGCGAGCGTTGACCGGCCACACAGCAACCGGCTGACAAATTCGACGTAGACGTAGGGTGGACCTTCAGGTCCACCGTGCATGCGTCAATGAGCCGCCTTGGCTTGCAAGCCGGGGGAAGGTGGACCTGAAGGTCCACCCTACGCGTCCGCCCTACCTAGCCCGGCCGCTTACGGCGATGATGAACAGACCCGTAGGGTGGATCTTCAGATCCACCGGGTGTGATCCCGCATGGGGTGCCTTCACGGCGGTGTCTTCTGGAAAGGATTAGATGTGGCGGCTGGTTGGCCAAGTGCTACCGCCGATCCTGGCGAGGCAAAGTCGTAGCACGAAAGAAGGCGGATCTGAAGATCCGCCCTACAGCTACCTGGCCGGTCTGTTCATGACGTTAGTGAACGACACACCAATGCATCAGGAGGCACACTGCTTAGATGCCCAATACAGTTGCCGTGGCTGTTGAGCATTGAGGGGGAGAGGAGTTGCAAGGCCCATGAGCCAGAAGACGCTGACCGAGAGCAGCGATCTGCTCTCGGCCGCGCCTACAAAGAGGTTGGGTATTTTACCCCTCGCTACATTGTGGCAGTCCCGGGCGTTCGATCGCCGTAAATTCGCAACCATAATCATCGTCGGCGATGGACGCCTCGTCCATCGGGTCACCGGCCGGCTCATCATCATCGTTGACCCAGCCGAGGAAGTCAGCGACGGCGGTTTCGATCTCTGGATCAGCGAAATCGCAATGGCCGGGTGCCCGAATGGCCCGCTGCACCAGCATATCCCCGTTACCGTTGTCTTCGGCCCGTTGCCGGTAGAGTTTTTGATGCTCGAAGGGAACGAAGAAGTCACCCAGCGTATGCATGGTTAGGACCGGTACGTCGAATTCGCCCTTAATCAGGGGCAGCCAGCGTACCCCGTCATCACGAAGCGGATTGACGCCGTCGTCGGCGGCCACTCGGGTGATTTCCATATCGACTACTTCGTCGGCGTAGGTGCGATCGGTGTTGTCGTAGATGTTGCGGGCAAGGATGCCGGTTACCGTGCCGTCACCGCCGCCGGTTCCCAGGACCGCGAACTGCCAAGTGGACTGCGCGAAGCCTTCCTCGAAGATCGGCCGGTCACCGCCTGTCAGCTCTCTAGCGACTTGCTTCAGCCGTTCGCCCTGGTCAGTGGGTTCGGAGAAAATCGGATTATTGTCGCCGTCGAGTTCGAAAAGAGCCGCCAGGACCATGGGCAGATCTTCCGGAAAATCCTGGTGCTCGGCGTCATCGAAGCCGGCCAGTAGGTGGGCGACACGGGTGTAGTCGCCGAGCCACTGGAACTGGTTCTGCTCCGCCTGGCAAAGGGGTAGTGCACCCTCGTACGCCACTGGCGTGGCGGCTCTCTCGAGCGTCTCCCGCTCGACTGCGGCCGCAGCAGTGTGACCACCCAGAGAATTACCGGCAATCAAAAACTGTGCCGGCTCGTCGTAAGATGGGCCACCGTCGGCTTCGATAAAATCGACCACGTTGATGGCCAAAGTGTTGGTATCCTCTATCGCCGCGCGGACGTCGTAGAAATTCGCCGAATAGGTCGACGCCGCCCATGCGTAACCGGCTTCGATGACGGCGTTCCGGAATGCCACTCTGGGGACGACCCCGGGGAGCTCCTCGCCTTCACCGCCGAAACCACGAGTCCACATGATCAGCCCGTCGCCATCCCAGCCTTCGGGGATCTCCACGGTGTACCCCGCTTCCCCTTGAATGCCGTCGTACGTCCCCCAGTAGCGCATCGCACTCTGTACGGCTTCGTTGGCTCCTTCGGCGTCGCCCTCGAAAGAAAGAGACTCTTCAACACTGAAGCTTCGCTCGTCATGTTCGCGTTCCGCGGTTTCCACCGTGTCGTCGTCATCACTACTACTACTGAAACAACCCGTCAGTGCAAGCGCGCTGACGGTTGCCAGTCCGAATACCGAGGCTAGTCGCTTGTCCACCATGTGGTTCTCCTCCGGAGATTTGTTCTGTATTGAAAGGGTTTTGTTCTGCTTGGCGGAATTCCGTTTCAATAAATCCTGTCCGATTTAAAACGTCCGTTGAGCAATGAGTCAAGAAGATTGTGTGATGCGGCAGTGCGGCACTATTGGTGTTTGTTGCGGTGCATGAGGAATGACGCAGGATGTTTCGGGGGGCGTGTTGCCAATTCAGGCGGCTGGGGCGGTGAGGGTGCTCGCGATGCAGCGGTTCTTAAGGGCTCGCTGGTGGACCTGAAGGCCCACCCTACGATTCGGCCAATAGCTCCTCGATGGTCTGCTGGCGGGCTTCGCGGACGGCGTTGGCGATGGCGGGGCCCTTGAGGCCCTGGCGGGCGAATTCGCCGCCGGTGATGGGGCGGGTCGAGTGGAGGCAGCGTTCCAGGAGCAGTCGCGGCGGGTAACCTGTCTCCGGCACCACAACCTGGCTTGCCCGGGCGTCGAGTTCCGCCGTGCGCAGCAACTGGTGGAAGCGGTCCGGTCGGCGGAAGGCGTCCGCGTGTTCCAGCAAGCCGAGGATCTCGCCCGCCGTCAGGCTGCGGGCCCGGTGGACGCTGTGCAAATGGGCGGCGGCCGCCTGGGCCAGGTCGCGGTAGGCGTTGGGGATGCGCAGCCGGTCGGCGAGACCGGCGATGGCCCCGGCGCCGTGGATGGCGTCCAGATCCTGCAGAGTCAGGGCGAGCAGGGCTTGTGGATCGCTATCATGGGCGGCACCGGTATCCAGTGCCTTCATGGCATAGTGCCCGGCGTCGATCTGCTCGCCGTTGAGTGTGGTGCGCATGTTGCCGAACAGCCCGTCCACCTCCGGCATGATTCGCGCCAGGGCGCCGCACCCCCGGAGGACGCCGAAAAACGCCGAAGGCCGGGGTTCGGTCAGCGCCTTGTCCAGTTCCTGCCAGACGCGCTCCGGTACCAGGTGATCCACTTCGCCGTCGTCCACCATGCGCCGGCACAGATCCACGGTGTCGTCGGCGGGTGCGAAGCCCAGCGGCGCGTAGCGGGCGGTGAAGCGGGCCAGGCGCAGGATGCGCACCGGGTCTTCCTGGAAGGCCGCGGAGACATGGCGCAACCGCCGGGCCTGCAGGTCGTCGTGGCCCTTGAACGGGTCAACCAGGGTGCCGTCGGGGTGCCGGGCCATGGCATTGACGGTGAGATCCCGCCGCGCCAGGTCCTCCTCCAGTGTCACGTCCGGCGCGGCGTGGAAGCTGAAACCATGATAACCGCGGCCGGTCTTGCGCTCCGTGCGGGCAAGGGCGTATTCCTCGTGGGTCTCCGGGTGGAGGAACACCGGGAAGTCCTTGCCCACGGGGCGAAAACCCCGGGCGGTCATGTCTTCGGGGGTGGCGCCGGTGACCACCCAGTCCCGCTCGGTGACCTCCCGGCCAAGGAGTTCGTCGCGCACCGCCCCGCCCACCAGGTAGACGTCCAGGCCGTCAGTGTTGCTGTCCCTGCCCGTAGCCAAGGTTCAGCGCCGGGCCATCTGCCGGAACTGATTGTAACGCTGTCGCTCGGTCTTTTTGCCCAGGTATCCGGGCACGACGGCATTCATGCCGGTAGGCTCGATGCCGAGCTGCGGCAGGTTATTCACCGCGCAGACGTTGTCCACGGTGGCGGACAGGTAGTTATCCATGGAGTAGGGCTTGCCCGGCACGCGCTGCAACACCTTCGCCTGCAGGCGGCTGAGCCGGTCACTGCAGGGCCAGACGACGCGGCGAATGCCGGCGGTTTCCGCGGTGTAGCGCACCAGTTCCTCCAGGGTGTACGTTTCCGGCCCGCACAGGTCGTAGCTTTTGCCGAAGGTGTCGCTGTCCTGCAGCGCAGTGACGAATGCTTCGGCGACGTCACCGACGTAGACCGGGCTGAAGCGCGCCTTCGGCGTGGGCAGGGGGAACACCCCCGCGGAGAGTTTGAGCAGCCTTGCGAACTGGTTGAAGAAGTTGTCCTCCGGGCCGAAGATCACCGACGGCCGGAACACCGTGACGTCCAGATCGTCGGCGGCAAGCACGTGCTGCTCTGCCTCGCCCTTGGTCTGCTGGTAGTAGCTCGGCCCGTTCTCGGCGTCGGCCCCCAACGCGCTCATGTGGAGCAGCCGCCGGATGCCGCTTTCCCGACAGGCGGCGATGATCTTGTCGGTGAGTTCCACGTGGGCGCGACGGAAGCCGCTGCCATCAAAGCCCTTCTCGTTGAGAATGCCCACCAGGTTGATGACCGCGTCACACTCGTCGAAGAGTTCGCGCAGCCGGTCCGGCTCGTGAACGTTGGCCTGGATGAGTTCCAGTCCCGGCACCACCAGGATCTGCTTGGTGCGCTCGCGGTAACTGGTGGGAATACGGGAATGGATGCCCCGATCGTGCAGGCGATTGGCGATATGGCGGCCGACAAAACCGCTACCGCCCAGGATGCAGACCCGTTGCATGCGCGTCATGAACTGCCGCTCCTCTTCCGGAAGGATGGATCGTGTGCCGCAAGTCTACCAAGAGCCACGCTCTTGCGTCGGCTTCGATGTCCTTTCACATGCAGGGGGCGCGGCAAGTCAGTACCCTGTGCGCTGATCTCGGACCGGGAGGCGTCCATGCTGGAGGCATTGCTGATCTATCTGCTGGCCGGGGCCGTGGCGGGGCTCATCGGCGGCCTGTTCGGGCTGGGTGGCGGCGTGGTGATGGTGCCGGTGCTGTTGCTGGTGTTCACTGCCCAGGGTGTGCCCGAGGCGGTGATGATGCACATGGCGGTGGGCAGTTCCCTGGCGGTGATCGTCGTGACGTCGCTGTCGTCGGTGCGCGCTCATCATCAGCTCGGCGGGGTGTTGTGGCTGGTGTTCCTGCGCCTCGTCGGCGGGATTGCGGTGGGCGCGTTTCTCGGTGCCTGGGTTGCGGACCATCTGTCCTCCGGCGCACTTCAGAATGTCTTCGCGGTCTTCATCCTGGCCGTGGCGGTGAAGATGGCGTTTTCACTCAATCCGCGGGCTTCCGGGCGCATGCCCGGAACGCCGGCGCTGAGCGGTGTTGGCGGTGTGATCGGTGGCCTCTCGGCGCTGGTGGGGATCGGTGGCGGGACTCTGACGGTGCCGTTTCTCACCTGGGCCGGCGTCACCATGCGCCACGCAGTGGGAACGTCAGCCGCTTGCGGGTTGCCCATCGCCCTGGCGGGGGCGGCCGGGTTCATGATCACCGGCTGGGGGCGCCCGGAGCTACCGACGCTGGCCACGGGCTACGTTTACTGGCCGGCGGTGGCAGGCCTGGCGCTCGCCAGCGTGTTCTTCGCGCCGCTGGGCGCTCGCCTGGCACATCGGCTGCCAGGCGAGCTGCTACGCCGGCTGTTCGCGGCCCTCCTGGTGCTGGTGGCCCTGCGCCTGCTGATTGGTTAGCGCCGGTGTTGGCCACCGGGCTCAGAACTGGAGCCGCAACCCCGCATGCAGCCCGTCGTCCACCCGCTCGTCGCGGAAGGTGTCCATGTGGAACTTGATCTGGCGGTAGCCGACGAAGGCGTGGGCCCCGCTGACGATCTCGGCCTCCAGTCGCACATGCCCCTCGGTGACGCGGTCGGCATCGCCGCCGGTGGTGATGTTGGGGGAAATGTAGCCCTGAAGGACCACGGCCAGCGGGATGTTGGCCGGGATGCCGATGCCGACGTTGCCGCCGACGGCCAGCGCCGCCACGGTCTCCTCGGAGCGGTCCAGATCGGCGCCGTACAGCTTGACGCCCACGCCGAAGGTCACCGGCTGCCAGCGCCCTTCCACCTCGTTGTTCACTGTCAGGAACAGGTGGCCGAGGAGGTCCTTGTCTTCGTTGTAGAGCACGCCACCGCCGTAGCGGGCGCTCTGATTGCGTCCCTGCGAGGTGCGATCGGCGAGGATCGCTTCCGCCATCTCGTCACTGAGGGCGATTTCCAGCTCCTGGGCCTGCAGGCTGCCTGCGGTGCCCAGGAGAACGAGCGTCAGAAGGACGCGACGCAGCATGGTGCTCTCCTGCCTGATCAGCGTGGTTTACGCGTGGCCAAGTGCCGGCCACGCCCGGGCGAGGCCGATTAGACGCCGACCGCCCCGGTGGTAGCAAGTGTCGGCGGTGGACGTCAGAGCTCCGCCAGGCGCTTCTCCAGGTAATGAATGTTGGTGCCGCCCGCCTGGAAATTCGGATCCAGCAGGAGTTCCTGGTGCAGGGCGATATTGCTCTTGATGCCACCGATGACGATCTCCGCCAGCGCCGTGCGCATGCGTGCAAGCGCCGACTCGCGGCTGTCCCCGTGGGTGATCAGCTTACCGATCATGGAGTCGTAATAGGGCGGTACGCTGTAGCCGGAGTAGATGTGCGAATCCACTCGCACCCCCGGGCCGCCGGGCGCATGGTACTGGGAAATCTTGCCGGGAGAAGGTACGAAGGTGCGTGGGTCCTCGGCGTTCATGCGGCACTCGATGGCGTGACCACGCACGACGATGTCCTCCTGCCGGTAGGACAGCGGCGCCCCGGATGCCACCCGCAGTTGCTCTCGCACCAGATCCACCCCCGTGACCATCTCGGTGACCGGGTGCTCCACCTGGATGCGTGTGTTCATCTCGATGAAGTAGAAGTTGCCGTCCTCGTAGAGGAACTCGAAGGTGCCGGCGCCGCGGTAGCCGATTTCCCGGCAGGCAAGCGCACAGCGTTCGCCGATTTCACTGCGCTGTTCCTCGGTCAGCCCGGGTGCGGGGCTCTCCTCGATCACCTTCTGGTGGCGGCGCTGCATGGAGCAGTCCCGCTCACCCAGATGGATGGCGTTGCCGTGGTGGTCGGCGATGACCTGGATCTCGATGTGGCGCGGATTCTCCAGGTACTTTTCCATGTATACGGTGGCGTTGCCGAAGGACGAGCGCGCCTCGTTACGCGTCACCGATATGGCGCCGAGGAGGTCGGCCTCCTTGTGCACCACCCGCATGCCGCGGCCGCCACCGCCGCCTGCCGCCTTGATGATCACCGGGTAGCCGATGTTCCGCGCCAGCTCGAGATTGCGGCTTTCATCATCATCCAGCGGGCCGTCGGAGCCGGGAACACAGGGGATGCCCGCTGCCTTCATGGCCTCGATGGCCGCGACCTTATCACCCATGACGCGGATGGTCTCCGCCAGCGGGCCGATGAAGGTGAAGCCGGAGTGTTCCACCCGTTCGGCGAAGTCCGGGTTCTCCGACAGGAAGCCGTAGCCCGGATGAATGGCGTCGGACGCCGTCACCTCGGCGGCACTCACCAGCGCCGGGATGTTCAAGTAGCTCTCGGTGGACGAGGCCGGGCCGATGCAGACTGTTTCATCCGCCAGGCGCACGTGCTTGAGGTCCCGGTCGGCGGTGGAGTGCGCCGCGACGGTGCGGATGCCGAGTTCGCGGCAGGCGCGCAGGATGCGCAGGGCGATCTCGCCGCGGTTGGCAATGAGAACTTTTTCCAGCATGAGCAGGGAACCCCGGAGTCAGCGTTACTGGATCACGAACAGCGGCTGGTCGTACTCCACCGGCTGTCCTTCCTCCAGCAGGATGGCGGCGACGGTGCCCGCCTTGTCCGCCTCGATCTGGTTGAACATCTTCATGGCCTCGATGATGCACAGGGTGTCACCCACCTTCACCTGTTGGCCCTCTTCCACGAAGGTCTTGGCGCCCGGGCTGGGCGCGCGGTAGAAGGTGCCCACCATGGGGGCGCGCACCACATGACCGTCCGGCAGCGCATCCTTGGCTGGTTCCTCCGCAGGCTCCGGCACGGCCGCCTGTTGCGGAGCAGATGCTGGCGCCGGGGCCGGTGCCTGGGGTGCTGCCGCCTGGATCTGCGGCGGTGCTTCCGGCGCGCCACGACTGATGCGCACCGACTCTTCGCCTTCCTTGATCTCGATCTCGTTGATGCCGGATTCCTCCAGCAGCTCGATCAGGCGCTTGATCTTGCGAATGTCCATGTGGTTATCCCGCGTTGTCTGTGATGTGTCCGAGCGCTGCCTGCAGCGCCAGCTCGTAACCGCGAGCCCCGAGGCCGCTGATGACGCCCACGGCCACATCCGACAGATAGGAGTGCTGCCGGAAGGGCTCGCGGGCGTGCACGTTGGACAGATGAACTTCGATGAATGGGATGCCGACCCCGAGCAGGGCGTCACGCAATGCCACGCTGGTATGGGTCAGGGCCGCCGGGTTGATGATGATGAAGCCGGTGCCGTCGGTGCCGGCCCGGTGCACCCGATCCACCAGTTCCCCTTCGTGGTTGCTCTGCATGCAGGCCAGTTCAGCGCCGGCGGCGCGGGCCTGTTCGGCCAGCCGCCGCTCGATGCCTGCCAGTGTCTCCGTGCCGTACAGGCCGGGCTCCCGCTGGCCCAGCAGATTCAGATTGGGCCCGTTGAGCACCAGAATGGAAGCCATCCGTTCCCCCGCTGACGGTGTGCTCCTGCGCCGATCACGACGTTCGGCCGGCGGAATCCGATTCGGCCGGGGAGCAATGGGGCGGATTGTGAATCAATGGCGCCCGTGTGTCCACGAGATCCGGCGTATTTTGCGATTTTCGACGCAGTTCCCGGTTTTTCCCCGCGGCGCGGCTGCAACCTATTCGAGGTACTCCCTCAGGACCGGTTCAAACTCTTCGCGGGTCACTTCCCGGGGGAAGCGGTGCAGGATCTCACCGTCGCGGCCAATGATCACCGTGTAGGGCAGGGTTCCCAGTTCGTTGCCGTAGGCCTCGTTGATGTCCATGGCGTCGTTGACGCCGTACAGGCTGGGGTAGTTCATGTCGAGTTCATCATAGAACTCCCGCGCGTCCTCCAGCCGGTCGATGGCCACGCCGACGAACTGCACCCCCTGGTCCTGGTACTCCTCCTGCAGTGCCGTGAACACCGGGATCTCCTTGACGCAGGGCGGGCACCAGGTGGCCCAGAAGTTCAGCACGATCAGGTCGCCATCCCACTCCGTGATGCTGCGCGGTTCGTCGTCGAGATCCGGCAGCGTGAAGGCGGGGCGAATCTCCGGCTGGAACCAAAGCTGCCAGGTGGCGACGCCGCCGCCGGCGGCGGCCAGGCCGATGACAATGGCTGCGATGAACAGCCAGCGGTGGCTGCGGGGTGTGCTGGTCTCAGGCATGGTTTATCAGCGGTCAGTGGTTCAAGGTTGGCTGTTGCCGTAAGCGTTGCGGGTACGATCGACAAAATCGTCGGGGGACAGGAAGCCCACCACCCGCTGCTCACGGTGCTCATTGCCATCAGTGTCGTAGAACAGCACCGCCGGCGGCAGGAAGACGTCCAGGGTCTGCAGGAGCTCGCGGTGGTCGTCGTTCATGGCGGTGACGTCAACGCGCAGGAGCTGCTTGTCGGCCAGCGCTGCGACCACGTCCGGGTCCGGGAAGGTGCGCTCTTCCAGTTGCACGCAGTAGACACACCAGTCGGCGTAGAAATCCACCACCGTGGCCTGCCCGCGGGCGCCGGCTTCGCTGATGGCGGCCTCGAGCTCGCCCAGGCTGTCCACGTCCTCCCACCCGGCTTTCTGTTGCTCGGAAGAGGCTGGCGCCCCCTGGGTCAATGGCTGCAGCGGTTGCCAGAAGCGGGAACCACCGGCTGCGGCCCCCAGCAGCAGGGCGATACTCCAGATCACCAGCAGTACACCGGCAAACTGCTGACCGCGGCGCAGCAGGCCGGCGTCGCCGTCGCTGCGGTCCAGCACACCCAGCCACACGGCGACGCCGACGAGCAGCACGGCCCAGAGGCCGAGGGTGATGGGGCCGGGCAGGAAACGGTCCACCATCCACAGCGCCACGGCCAGGAAGACGACCCCGAAGAGCTGCTTGATGCGCACCATCCAGAGGCCTGAGCGCGGCAGCCAGCGGCCAAGCGCGGTGCCGACTACCAGCAGGGGAAGGCCCATGCCGTTCCCCATGGCGAAGAGCGCCAGGCCACCCACCAGGGCGTCCCCGGTGTTGCTGATGAACACCAGCGCGGCGATCAGTGCCGGTCCCGAGCAGGCACCCACGATCAGGGCCGAGAGAATCCCCATGACGCCGGCACCAAGGAAGCTGCCGCCACGCTGACGGCGGGACATGGCGTCGAGCCGCGTCTGAATGCCCGCCGGCATGCGCAGGTCGTAGAGCCCGAACATGGCCAGGGCCAGCAGAACGAACACCGCGGCGAAGCTGCCGAGCACCCAGGGGCTTTGCAGGTCCGCCTGGATGGCGGCGCCGGTCATGCCGGCGGCGGCGCCGGCGATGGCATAGGTGATGGCTGTCGCCTGGATGAACACCAGGGACAGCCAGAAGCCGCGGGTCGCACTGCGCCGTTCGCCTTCGCCGGCGATGAGCCCCGAGAGGATAGGGATGAGCGGGTACATGCAGGCGGTGAACGCCAGCAGCAGTCCGGCGACGAAGAAACCGCCAAGGATCAGCCACAGGTTGCCGCCGGAGAGGAGCTGGCTGAGCGGGTCGCCACCCCCCGCGGCTGGCGGGCCGCCGCCCCCGGCGCCCGCGCCGATGCCGGCATCACTGACACCGCCGGCGAGGGAGAAGTCACTGGACAGCGGCGGGTAGCAGACCCCGGTGTCTTCGTTGCAGCCCTGGTAGTGGGCGGTCAGGGTCAGCGACTCGCCGGCGGGCTTGTCGAGACGCAGGTAGACCTCCACCGGTTCGTAGTAGACCTCCATGCGCCCGAAGTTCGGGTCGTCCACCACATGGCCCTCGGGCAGCTCGAAGCCGGCGATGTCGTTGTCGCTGTCCTGGAGCTCGAAGTCGAAGCGGTCACGGTAGAGGTAGTAGCCTTCAACGGTGTCCCAGCGGGCGACAATGACGTCCTCGGCCACCAGTTCCGCCGAGAACGGGAATGCTTCCTCCGGCGGCAGCAGCCCGCCGCTATTGCCGCCACCGCCGAACAGTCCGGCCAGTCCGCCACGTTCCTGCGCCGCAACAGGCGTGCTGAGCAGCAGTGCCAGCAGGCACAGGAAGACAAGCGCGCGCTTCATCCTTTATTAGTCCCTGTTTCCGCCATCCGTCTGATAGGTCACCCAGGCCAGGTAATCGTTCAGCCCCCGCGTCACAGGGACCGCGATGATCTCCGGAAGTTCGTCCGGGTGCAGTCGCAGGATGGTCTCCTCCAGCCGCCGCCAGGCGACCCGGGTGGTCTTCATGATCAGTAGCGTCTCCGCGTCCCGGTGCACCTCGCCCTTCCAGGCGTACACGGACGTGAGGCCGGGGACAATGTTGGCGCAGGCGGCGTGGCCGTCGCCGATCAGGGTCTCCGCGATCTCGCTCGCTACCTCGGGGTTCGGGCAGGTGCAGAAAGCCATCAAGTGTTCGCTGTCCATGTTCTGTCCCTCCTCAGCAGGCCGTGTTTCCGGTGTGGCGTTGAATTGTACCAGTGCAGCCCCCATCACTGCGCCACCAGCCAGCTAGAGGTATGCCGATGCGCCGGGCGCAGCCCGAACCCTTGACTGACTGGCAGTCGTGATTATCATTAGCACTCACTTGGATAGAGTGCTAACAACACTAGGTAGGCAAACGGGCATTCGCCCGCCAACTCATTAGGAGAGAGGTCGATGAATATCCGTCCTTTGCATGATCGCGTGATCATCAAGCGTATGGAAGAAGAGCGCACCACGCCGGGTGGCATCGTGATCCCCGACAGTGCCGCCGAGAAGCCCATCAAGGGTGAAATCGTGGCCGTCGGCAAGGGCAAGGCCCAGGACAACGGTGAGGTCCGCCCGCTGGACGTGAAAGTCGGCGACAAGGTGCTGTTCGGCAAGTACGCCGGCACCGAGGTCAAGGTCGAGGGTGAAGACCTGCTGGTCATGCGTGAAGAAGACGTCATGGCCGTGATCGAGGGCTGAGGCGAGACGCCGCCACCCGTATTACCGGATAACGCAGCGCAAGAGGAATAACGAACCATGGCAGCAAAAGACATTCGTTTCGGTGACGACGCGCGGCAGCGCATGATGCACGGCGTGACCACCCTGGCCAACGCCGTCAAGGTCACCCTGGGCCCCCGCGGCCGCAACGCCGTGCTGGACAAGAGCTTCGGTTCTCCCACCGTGACCAAGGACGGCGTGTCCGTGGCCAAGGAGATCGAGCTCAAGGACAAGTTCGAGAACATGGGCGCGCAGATGGTCAAAGAGGTCGCCTCGCAGACTTCTGACGTCGCCGGTGATGGCACCACCACCGCCACCGTGCTGGCACACGCCATCCTGCGCGAGGGCATGAAGGCGGTGGCCGCCGGCATGAACCCGATGGATCTCAAGCGTGGCGTGGACAAGGCCGTGACCGCGGCCACCGGGGAGCTGCGCAACCTCTCCAAGCCCTGCGAGGACCGCAAGGCCATCGCCCAGGTGGGCACGATCTCCGCCAACTCCGACAGCGCCGTGGGCGAGATTATCGCCGAGGCCATGGAGAAGGTCGGCAAGGAAGGCGTCATCACCGTTGAAGAAGGCTCCGGCCTGGAGAACGAGCTCGATGTCGTGGAAGGCATGGAGTTCGATCGCGGCTACCTCTCCCCGTACTTCATCAACAACCAGCAGAGCATGAGCGCCGAGCTGGATGACCCCTACATCCTGCTGTGCGACAAGAAGATCTCCAACATCCGCGAACTGCTGCCGGTGCTGGAGAACGTTGCCAAGGCCAGCCGCCCGCTGCTGATCGTGGCCGAGGACATCGAGGGCGAAGCCCTGGCCACGCTGGTGGTCAACAGCCTGCGCGGCATCGTCAAGGTGGCCGCGGTGAAGGCGCCCGGCTTCGGTGACCGTCGCAAGGCCATGCTGCAGGACATCGCCGTTCTCACCGGCGGCACGGTGATCTCCGAGGAAGTGGGCCTGAGCCTGGAGAAGGCTACCCTGGACGACCTCGGTTCCGCCAAGCGGGCCAACATCACCAAGGAAAACACCACCATCGTCGACGGCTCCGGCCGTAACGAGGACATCAAGTCCCGTGTCGACCAGATCCGCGCGCAGATCGAGGACGCCACCTCCGATTACGATCGCGAGAAGCTCCAGGAGCGCGTGGCCAAGCTGGCCGGCGGTGTGGCCGTGATCAAGGTCGGTGCCGCCTCCGAGACGGAGATGAAGGAGAAGAAGGCCCGCGTCGAGGACGCCCTGCACGCCACCCGCGCCGCGGTGGAAGAGGGCATCGTCCCCGGTGGCGGTGTCGCCCTGATCCGCACCATCAAGGCGCTGGAAGGCCTGAAGGGCGATAACGCCGATCAGACCACCGGCATCAGCATCGTGCGCCGTGCCATCGAGGAGCCCATGCGCCAGATCGTCGGCAACGCCGGCATCGACGGTGCCGTGGTGCTGCACAAGATCCTCGAGAAGGAAGGCAACTTCGGCTATAACGCCCAGACCGACGAATACGGTGACATGATCGAGTTCGGCATTCTCGATCCCACCAAGGTGACGCGTACTGCTCTGCAGAACGCCGCCTCGGTCTCCGCGCTCATGATCACCACCGAGGTGATGATCGCTGACCACCCCGAGGAAGATAAGGGTGGCGGTGACGACATGGGTGGCATGGGCGGAATGGGCGGCATGGGAGGCATGGGCGGCATGATGTAAGCCGCTCGGCGCCCAGCGCCCGTAGCCCTGAAAGCCCCGCTCCGGCGGGGCTTTTTTTTGCGCGCGGCGACCACGCCACCCGTCACTGCGAGGAGCGAAGCGACGCGGCAGTCCACGTTTCTACCGGTGTCGCTGGCGTATTCCCCGCCCAAGGGTGGATTCCCCTGCAGTCGGGCCAGTACGATCCAGGCATGGAGCCGCCGTCTCCTGCGCACCCCGACCCAACCAGGAGTCCGTCCGTGAGCCAGACCCGAGAACTCATCGACCGCGCCATGTCCCGCCTGCCGCAGAACCTGCGCAAGCAGGTGGCCGAGTGGCTGGCGGACTATCAGGATGTGGGCGAGCTGCCGGACTCCGACCTGGCCTTGCAGTCCCTGCCGACGGTCTGGGCATGCAGTCCCTTTGTTGCCGCCGCCTGCATGCGGGATCCGGACATGCTCGCGGAACTGGTGGCCAGCGGGGATCTCGAGCGCCACTACGACGACGGCGAGTACGCTGCGCGACTGACCGGGCAGCTCCGCGATGTTGCCGATGAGGATGCACTGAACGGCGCCCTGCGCCGGTTCCGACGCCGGGAGATGGTACGCATCGCCTGGCGTGACCTGGCGGGCTGGGCCGGGTTGCAGGAGACTCTCCGCGAACTGTCCGATCATGCCGATGCCTGCATTGACGGTGCGCTGGCCTGGCACCGGGCCTGGCTGGAGGAGCGGCACGGGACGCCGCGGGATGCCAACGGCGAACCCGTGGGGTTCTATGTGTTGGGCATGGGCAAGCTCGGGGGGCGCGAGCTGAATTATTCCTCGGATATTGACCTGATCTTCGGCTTCACCGAACCGGGTGAGACGGACGGCGAGCGCAAGCCGCTGGACAATCAGCAGTTCTTTACCCGCCTGGGG
This sequence comes from Aquisalimonas sp. 2447, assembly GCF_012044895.1. Lineage (NCBI taxonomy): Bacteria > Pseudomonadati > Pseudomonadota > Gammaproteobacteria > Chromatiales > Ectothiorhodospiraceae > Aquisalimonas > Aquisalimonas sp. 2447. The sequence goes on along the minus strand of NZ_CP050695.1, from coordinate 3,752,407 downwards.
CAGAAGCTGATCAACTCCCTCAACGCCCGCATGGTGAGCGGCTTCGTTTTCCGCGTTGACATGCGCCTGCGCCCCTACGGCGATTCCGGGCCACTGGTGATGCACAGCGATCAGCTGGAGACCTATTACGAGTCCCAGGGCCGCGAGTGGGAGCGTTACGCCATGATCAAGGCCCGGGTCGTCGGTGGCGACCAGGAGGCGGGCGACGCGTTGCTCAAGGCCCTTCGCCCGTTCGTTTACCGCCGCTATCTGGACTACGGGGCGCTGGAGTCCCTGCGCGAGATGAAGGCCATGATCGCCGCCGAGGTGAAACGCCGGCGCCTGGAACACAACATCAAGCTCGGCGCCGGTGGCATCCGCGAGGTGGAGTTCGTCGGCCAGGCCTTCCAGCTGATCCGCGGCGGCCGCGAGCGCGGTCTGCAGGAGCGCAGCATCATCCGCGTACTGGAATACCTCGGGCAGCATAATGAACTTCCCGGGTTTGCCGTCCGCGAACTGCTGGAGGGCTACGAGTTCCTGCGGCGCACGGAGAACCGCCTGCAGGCCATTAACGACAAACAGACCCATGAGCTGCCGGAAGAAACGCTGGAGCAGCAGCGCATCGCCTACGGCATGGGCTTCGATCGCTGGGAAAGCTTCAAGGAACGCCTCGACACCGTCCGCCGGCATGTTCATGACCACTTCGAGCAGGTCTTCGCCGCCCCCCAGGCCGAGCATGACGGCGGCGGCACCGACGACGAGGTGGACATCGGCGACGTCTGGGGCCAGGCCGTCACCGGAGAGCGCGCCACCGAAGCGCTCCAGGCCAACGGTTTCGCCCGGCCCGCGGAGTCCCTCGAGCGCCTGGAGGCATTCCGCAACGGCTCCCATTGCCGCGCATTGACGGAAACCGGCCGCGGCCGACTGGATCGCCTGATGCCTCTGATGCTGGGTGCCACCGCCGCAGCCGAACGCCCGGATGCGACTCTGGCGCGGGTGCTGGACCTCCTGGAGGCCATCGTTCGCCGCACGGCCTATCTGGCCCTGCTGGTGGAGCATCCCATGGCACTGTCCCAGCTGGTGAAACTGTGCTCGGCCAGCCCCTGGATCGCCCGCCACCTGGCCCGCTACCCCATGCTCCTGGATGAACTGCTCGACCCGCGCACCCTGTATGCGCCCCTGCGGCGCCAGGCGCTGGCCCAGGAGCTGCGCGAGCGGCTGGACGCCTATCCCGGTGACGACCTGGAGCAGCGCATGGAGGTGCTGCGGCAGTTCAAGCAGGCCAATACCCTGCGTGTCGCCGCCTCGGACGTGGCCGGCGTGACGCCGCTGATGGTGGTCAGCGACCACCTGGTGGACATCGCCGAAGTCGTGCTCAACGAGGTGCTGGATCTCGCCTGGAGTCATCTGGAATCCCGGCACGGCAAACCCACCTGCGTGGTGGATGGCGAGACCTGTCACCCGGGGTTCGCCATCATCGCCTACGGCAAGCTCGGTGGCCTGGAACTCGGCTACGGGTCGGACCTGGACGTGGTCTTCGTCCACGACAGCCGCGGCGAGCGGCAGGTCACCGATGGCGAACGCCAGGTGGACAACAACGTCTTCTTCATGCGGCTCGCCCAGCGCATCATTCACATCCTCGGGGCGACCATGGCGGGCGGCGTGCTCTACGAGGTGGATACCCGTCTGCGGCCCAGTGGTCGCGCAGGGCTGCTGGCGACCAGCCTGGACGCTTACCACGAGTACCAGCGCGAGCAGGCCTGGACCTGGGAACATCAGGCCCTGGTGCGGGCACGCTTCGTGGCCGGGTCACCGGCGCTGGGGGAGGGATTTGACGCCATCCGCCGGGAGCTGCTCACCCGGGAGCGCGACCCCGACAAACTTCGCCGTGAAGTGCGCGACATGCGCGAGCGCATGCGGGAGCAGAAGGGCAGCAAGGACGCGACGGCGTTCCACATCAAGCAGGACCGGGGCGGTATCGCGGATATCGAATTTATGGTGCAATATGGCGTCCTGTTGGGCGCTGCGCGTGCGCCCCGACTTTTGCGGTATACCGATAACATCCGTCTGCTCGGCGAACTCAGCGATGCGGGCTGGATGACGCAGGACGACGCGGGATTGCTGGTCGACGCCTATCGCACCTACCGCTCAAGGGTGCATCACCTGACACTGCAGGAAGAGCCTGCGGTCGTGCCGGAGGAGACCTTCCGGGAACTCAGTGGCGAAGTCGCCGCGATCTGGCATCGCGTCATGGATGATTGATACACGGCCGGCGTCGCCACGGCGCCAGTGCCGATAGACTAACGCTATCCCGCCCTTCAGGCGCGGGCAGAACAGTGCGAGGAGATCCGCCAATGGGCATGGATGATCGCGACGGCATCATCTGGATGGACGGGGAACTGGTCCCCTGGCGCGAGGCAAAGGTGCACGTGCTTACCCACACGTTCCATTACGGCATGGGCGTGTTCGAGGGCATCCGCGCCTACAGGACCGAGCGCGGCACCGCCGTCTTCCGCCTGCGCGAGCACATCAAGCGCCTGTTCGACTCCGCCAAGATCCTCGGCATGACGATTCCGCAGACCCCGGAGGAGATCACCGAGGCCAGCGTTCAGTGCATTCGCGAAAATGGCCTGGATAGCGCCTACATCCGCCCCATGTGTTTCTTCGGTTCCGAGGGCATGGGCCTGCACGCGGATGGTCTGAAGACCCATACCATGGTGGCCACCTGGGAGTGGGGGGCGTACCTCGGCGCGGAGAACATCGAACGCGGCATCCGCATCAAGACCGCCTCCTTTGCCCGGCATCACGTTAACTCCACCATGTGCCGCGCCAAGGCGAATGGCAATTACATCAACTCCATGCTGGCGCTCAAGGAAGCCACCGACGCCGGTTTCGACGAAGCGCTGCTGCTGGACACCGACGGCTACGTGTGCGAGGGCTCCGGCGAAAACTTCTTCATGGTCCGCGACGGCGTGCTCTACACGCCGGAGCTGGCTGCGGCCCTGGAAGGCATCACCCGCGACACGGTGCTGCAGCTCGCCCGGGATATCGACCTGCCCGTGCGCGAGAAGCGCATCACCCGGGACGAGGTCTACACCGCCGACGAGGCCTTCTTCACCGGCACCGCGGCGGAAGTCACGCCCATCCGCGAACTGGACAACCGCACCATCGGCAACGGCAAGCGCGGGCCGATCACCGAGCGGCTGCAGTCCATGTACTTCGACCAGGTCGAAGGGCGCCGCGACGCCTACGACGAGTGGCTGACCTTCGTCTGAACCGACACCGGGAGGAACGACCGTGGCCGACCCACAGACCCACGACCGCAACGACCTGATCCAGCCCAACGCCGAGAACCGTTACGAGGTGACCAAGGCGGATCTGCCGCTGTCGTGCCCCATGCCGGGCATGTACCTGTGGAATTCCCACCCCAAGGTCTACCTGCCCATCCACGAAACGGGCGAGTCCAAGTGCCCCTACTGCGGCGCCGAGTTCGTCCTCAAGGGTTTCGACCGAAACGACCCGGAAATCGAACGACTGGGGCGGCGGGACGCCTGACCGCGTTCCTTAGCCCGCGTAGGGCGGACCTTCAGGTCCGCGGTCAACAAACATCCAACCCAAGCCGGCTTAACGAAGCGTGAATGGCGGACCTGAAGGTCCGCCCTACAGGGCTTTTCCCTACGCCTCCTGAAACTGCTGCCCATGCAGGAACGCGTAATGCCCGTTGCGGGCGAGCAACTCCGCATGGGTTCCCGTCTCCACGATCTGCCCCCCGTCCAGCACCACGATCCGATCCGCATCCTCGATGGTGGACAGCCGATGCGCAATCACCAGGGTGGTCCGCGATTTCATCAGCCGATCCAGCGCGTCCTGGATCATCTGCTCCGACTCCGAATCCAGCGCCGAGGTGGCCTCGTCGAGAATCAGGATGGGCGCATTCTTGATCAGCGCCCGAGCAATGGCCAGCCGCTGCCGCTGGCCGCCGGAGAGCATCACGCCATCGTCGCCGATGACGGTATCGAACCCGTCCGGCAGGGCCTCGATGAAGTCCAGCGCATTCGCTGATCGTGCGGCTTCCTCAAGCTGCTCCCTCGTTGCCTTCTCCGGCATGCCGTAGGCGATGTTGTTCGCCACCGTGTCGTTGAAAAGCACCACCTGCTGGGTGACCAGGGCGATCTGGTTGCGCAGATCCTTCAGCCGGTACTCGTCGATGGAGCGGCCATCCAGCCGGATCGCGCCCTCCGTGGGCTCGTAGAACCGCGGCAGCAGACTGGCAATGGTGGACTTGCCGCTGCCGGAACGCCCGACCAGGGCGACCGTCTCGCCAGGCCGGATCTCGAAGGAGATGTCGTCAAGCACCCATGTCTTGCTGGCCTCATAGCGGAAATAGACATGGTCGTAGATGACGTGCCCGCTGGCTCGATCCAGAGGCACATCCCCGTCGTCGCGTTCTGAGGGGACATCCAGCACTTCGAAGAGGCTTTCGCCGGCGGCAATGGCGCGCTGGATCTCCGAGTTGACCTTGACGATCTGCTTGAGCGGGTTCAGCAGTAGCGTCATGGCCGTAATGAACGATAGCAACCCGCCGGGGCTGATGGTTTCCATGACTGCTTCACTGGTCGTGATGAAAAGCACGAACGCCAGGGCCATGACGGCGACCAGTTGCACCAGTGGCTGGCTCATGGCCTTGACGGCCGTGTAACGCAATTGCTGGTGTTTATGCCGATCGTTGATGCGCCGGAAGCGCTCACTCTCGTAACCTGCGGCGCCGAAGACCTTGACTTCCGCGTGGCCGCGAAGCGTGTCCTCGGCCACCTGCCCGATCCCACCGATGGCATTCTGCATCCGCGTCGCGATCTTGCGGAATCGCCGATTGGCCCAGAGGATGATGCCTCCCACCAACGGTGTGACCACGAAGAAAACCAGCGCCAGCCAGCCGCCCAGCCAGACCATGTAGGCAATCAGGAAGATGACCGTAAAGGTGTCCCGGATGAGCGTGACCAGCGCCTTGGAGGCGGCATTGGCTACCTGCTCCACGTTGTACGTGAGCTTGGCCTTGAGAAAACCGAGAGATCCCTTGTCGAAGAAAGAACTTGGGAGTTCCAGGTACTTGCGGAAGACATCCAGCCGCATGTCCGCGACCACGTTACGGCCCACCCAGGCCACGGTGTAGTCGGAGGCGAACATGCTCAGTCCGTGGAACAGGAAAATACCCACAATGGCCGCAGGCACCCAGATTCGTGCCTGGGGATCCTGCTCGATGAACGTACCGTCCACCAGGGGCTGCACGATCCAGGCGAACGCGGCGTTGCCTGCGGCAGCCATGATCATCGCTATCACGGCGATGATCGCCAGGCGCCAGTATGGTTTGACGTAGACCAGGATGCGCCAGTAGATGTTGACTGACTCCGCCGCCAGCAGCTGCCGCCCGCCGGCGCCCTTGATCTGCCGTTTCGCTTCGTGTTCTGTGGACATCCTGCCTCGGGGTCGCGGTGTGAATCGCGGAACGTGGGGTATGTTACGCGGCCCGCCTTGCTCATGCCATTGAACCAATGGCTTCGGTCAGCCGATGAGTTCCCGCCGGATCTCCGTAACTGATCGACCCAGTTTCGTCCCGAGGTCCTGGAACAGAGGAATGTGGTGCGGGAAGGCTGGCGCTCCGCGCCAGGGTGCTTCCAGGCGTAGTCCCTGGACATCCAACAGGATGACCTTTTCGCCGTCCCAGCCAAGCCCATTCAGCTCCAGGCAACGGTGGGGCATTCGCGCAGTTGCCAGGGATTCCAGGAGGTCTCGACATTGGCGCATTACTGTGTCACCGGCGATAGAGCCGGTGTCCAGGGCGTCAGCAAGGCTCTGCCGTGCACGCGCCTGAAAGACAACACGACCGCTTCGGGCGAAGGGTCCCGCCGCGGCCTGGAAGAATCCAATGGGCGGTTCCACCGGCAGTCGCAGCCGCGCGGCGACCGCCGCACGGTACCAGACCGCTTGCGGTGACCGACCGTTGCGGAGGCGTTCAAAGGCGGACCCGGTGTGGTGTTGCACTCGGCCTGGTCCCACGCACAGCGTGTCGGCTTCGGTCTGCCATCCCAGCGACGAATCTTGACCGCTATGGCGTCCCGGGTCCGCCGTGAACCTGCGTAGCCGCAGGCGCTGTTCGGGATCCATATGGCGGCCATGGGCGACAAGCAGGGTCCTGGAATCCCGCTCGCGGACAAAATGTTTCCAGCCACCGAGCTTGCGGCGACTGACCTGCTCGCCTACGTGCCGACGATGCACCTGTACTGCGGAGACGAAGGCGCGCGTCCCGGCAGCGCTGGCGGGCTGACCTCGCAGTTGCCAGTAATCCCGCCACCCGCGGCGGACTTCGCCTTCGCTGAAGTGCGTCTTGGAGCCGTAGAGGCGTCGCAAGTTGTGTCGTGTTCGGCGATAGGACAGCGGTGCTGAATACTGGCGCACCCGGTCACCGTCGATGGAGTACAGCACGTCGTCTCGTGGTATGAAGTTGGCCCAGTTCAGGTCGTTCTGGACCACGCCGGCTTCGTGATGCGTGACAAGTGTCCGCAGCAGTAACTCGTGGACGTGTGCCGGTAGCGGATTGCGTAAGGGCGGCCAGGCGCTGTCGGCCTCGATCCAGTCCACTACGGTGAGCCAGGTGCGTGTGCCGCGTTCGAGCCCGGCATACCGCACGGCCGGGCTTGGAATACCCGCACGCTGGAGGATCCGCGCGCCCCGTGCGCCGCGCCACCATTCCCAAGCCGTGCGTAAGGGCCGGAGGTAGAACTTGGCGACCACCGGCTGACCGTTCATGGAGCCACGGTATAGAGCCCGCTTCCCAGGGTACTGGTGGATCAGATGACCGGTGTGAAGCGCTCCATGGCCTCTGAGATCGAACCGGCGGTGAGCGAGCGCCTCCGTATCCATGGCCTGTCAGAGCGGGCCGTCAGCGCCGTCGAACGTATAGCCGAGGATCTCGAGATCCCGCCGGTAGTGGTGAGCAACGAGTTCGGCTAGCTCGTCGGTGTAGTAGCTGCGGTAGTCCCGACGGTCTTCCGCGCGCCGCAGGTGAGGCAGTTCCGGTGCGGGAATCCCGATGCGCTGGCAGATGGAGCCGAAGTCCGTCTGCAGGTTCTCGTAGCGCCCGATGAAATCGACGATGACGTTGCCCTGAAGGTCGACCAGGTACTCGTGCTGCAGCTCCGCCGAGATGTCCAGCATGAAGTCGTAGTCACGCTCCGGGTCGAACTTCAGCTTCAGGAAGTCCTCGAAACTCGTGACGCCCGCAAGGACCTCCGGTTTCTCCCGGTGGATGTGGTGGTAGGAGCTGACCTGCAGATCCCAGGGGTTTCGCACGATGGCAAACTTGAAGAAGCCCTGGTAGACATCCGTGGGTAGCATCTCGAGTGCGGCCACGGCCTTGGCGTGCCGCGGGAACTTCAGGCCAAGCTTGTGGCGTGGGCGGGTTATCTGATTGGCGAGGCTGGCCAGCCCCAGGGGAACGCTGTACCAGCCGCCCCAGCGGTAACGGCGCAGGGCCGCGCGAACACTCGTTCCCCCGGTTTTCGCAATGTGCACGAACAGGAAATTCCTGCTGTAGGAGATCAGCATCCCGCCTCCAGGGACCGCGTTCGGCGCCAAAGGGCGTGATTATACCTGATAGCCCAGGGTCTCCAGGTAGTGTCCCGCACTCACGGGTACCCGGTAATCTGCCACCGCCTTCCGTAGCACCGAGCCGTCAGGCGGAGCCTCCAGGGTGCGCAGCATCGCAGCCGCGAGTGCGTCCGGGTCGCCCACGGGCACAAGTGGCGCAATCCGGCCACGGTCCGTTATTTCTCCTGGCCCGCTGGGGCAGTCCGTGGCTATAGCTGGCGTGCCAAGCGCCATTGCCTCCACCAGTGCGTTCGGCGACCCTTCGTAGCGCGACGAGAGCACGTACAAGGACGCTCTGGCCATCCATGCGTAAGGGTTGGCCTGAAAGCCCGGCAGGTGCACGGCGTCGCTGATACCAAGCCTCGCGCAGAGCCCTTGTAGTGCCTGGCGTTGCGGCCCTTCGCCGAGAATGATGAGCCGGGATGCCCGCTGCTGACGGACCATCGCGAAGGCCTGGATGAGGGTGGTGAAGTCCTTTTGTTCCGCGAGCCGCCCCACGCCAAGGATCACCGGTTTTGTCGAGTCCGCTTGCAGCCAGGGGTGATCCACCGGGGCGGCGGCGCGCGTGTCCAGATCATCGGGGATGGACGGATTGCGGATCACGGTGAATCGATCCCGGGGCATGCGGCCGATGGTGGACAGATCATCGGCCACCGCCTCGCTTACCGTGACGATGCGGTCCGCCCAGGGATAGAACCAGCGGACTGGCAGGTACCGTGACCACCGCCGCAACGCACTCTTTCCTGCGAGGGAACCGCTCAGGTGCATGCCCATGCGCAGAACCAGGCGCGTGTCCACGCGCGCGATCCGGCGTGCGATAAGGGCAATACGGCTGGCCCGGTCCTTGGCGACCAGCATGGCTTTCGGTCGGGTCAGGCGCAGGTAGCGGACCACTGCCGGCAGGGCAAACAGGGACGTGCTGACATCCAGTCGCACGACGTGCACCTCGGGCGGAATCCGTTCCAGGTGGCCCCCCCGGGCCTTCAAGAGGATGAGATCCACCTCCACCCCCGCGGCGACAAAACCGTGCAGCAGGTTGGTGATCATGTTCTCGACGCCCCCGTCTCCGGTAAAGGCGACCAGAACGGCAAGGCGGTCCGGCGCAGTCATAACCCCCAGCGGCGGGCCTTGGCCTCGTTGGCGATCCGGCCCGGCAGTGCGATGAGCTTGATGATGGTCTGCATGTAGTCCGGCAGTGCGGTCTTCCAGCCGTCATCGGGCCTGATGGTGCTGCCCTCGGTCTTGCGCAGGACGTCCGCCGCGCCGATGTTGTGGTGCGGGATGTCAGCCCACTGCAGTTGCTGTGGCTCGAACTCCAGCCCGATACGTTGCATGAGCTTGCGCAGTTCGCCCTCCGGATCTGCAGCCAGTGTCTCGTAGTCCACCACGATGTGCGGCTTGTTGCGCAGCAGGAAGTAAAGCCGCAGGGAGCGATGGCTGTACGTGAAGGTCGGGATGTACCTCTGCCCCTTGCGTTTGCGGATGGATTGCGCCCTGCCGCGCGCGTCACGGTGGACGTGGATCGGAATGACGTCGATATCCGGTGCGTCCATGAGGCGTTTTAACCGCACCACCGACTTGGAGTTGTCCGTGACGTACTCGACCCCGGCTGCTTCGGCCGCCGCCTCGAACACTGCCCTGTTTTCGGAGCGGAAACTCGCTTCGTCGCGTGCATGGACGTCGGCGGTCTCAAGGTTGCGCCCGTTCTTTTCGCTAAGCCGTTGGTTCGCGTCCGACCAGAACTTGCACTCCCAGAAGCTCGGTGCGCCACAGGGACACGGGTGCTTCCGCGCGTAGTGAGCGAGCCGGCGTACGCCGCCGAGGGCACGAATGTTGCTATGCGAGTCCAGGAGAATATCCAGGAGCGTCGAGCCGCTACGGCCCATGCCCACCAGATAGATGACCTTCATTGCAGTTGTCCTTTGGTTGTGCGAGGGCAAACGGTATCGGCGCCGTTAATTGCGAGCATTGTAACCGAGCGCTTCCAATGTCTCGCGCCGCGAATCGGCAAAGTCGATAAGTTCCGGATCGTGCTGATATGCAAACATGCGGTTGGGGCGGAAATACTCTGCCTGTCGACGGATCTCGGAGTGGTCAGCTCGGAGTTCGCAGAATTGAACGATGTTACCGAGGTGGTGTTCCGGGTTGCTCAGGAGGTCTTCGTAGCGCAGTTCCAGTGCGCCATCGCCGAGTGACCGGGTATGTGCGCGTGCGCGCTCCGTGTAGGCCTTCCAGAGATCAAGGCCGTAACCCAGGTCGTCGACACTTGCGGCGTGGGCGAAGCCACTGCGTTTGGGCGCCAGGGGATTGTTGACGTACAACCAACGGCGACGCCGGTAACGGTCCGCCGCCGCGTTGAGGGCGGTCCTGTGGCGTACCCTGAGGCTTTCCGCAACGTCGACGCCATGGCGTGTGATATGCAGCACTCGCGCGTTCGGGAATATCTCCAGCCAAAGGGGTAACGTGTAGGTGTTGCGTGGGTCTTTCCAGCCCCACGCGTGCGGCTGGTGGTGCATCGAACGATGCCGAAGCCAACGCGTCCATCCGAGATAACCAATGCTTGCCGGTCCGTCTGTAATCCCGCCGAGGTAGTCAACGGCGAGCTGACGGATACGCTGATCCGTAAGGATGGTATCGACGCCGGACGGCCGTTCCCAGGTCGCACTCGCCTGGTCGAACACCCAGTAGTTGAGGGCGTTCATCCATCGGCATTCCTCGTTTCGGGTCGTGTTGCGCCCCATGAAGAAGCCGAAGCCCTGCAGGATCCGGGTGAGCATGCTGGTGCCTGCGCGATGCATGCCGATGACGATCACGGGCGGCCGGGAGCGGTTGTTGTTGGATGAGGTGTTCAAGGCCAAGGCGTACTCCTTGGGGGATCGTCTCCCTCCTGGTCCAGCAAGACGCGCAGATACGCACGCGTGCTTGTTTCCACCCGGTACTCGTGTACCGCTTCTATCAAATCTCTCCGTGTCGGAGGGGACCGGAGGACGTCTTCGATGCCCCGGGCGACGGCATCCACGTCACCCATGGCGACCAGCGGCGCCAGACGTCCGTTCTGCAGCAGTTCACTCGGGCCACTCGGGCAGTTCGTTGCCACAACCGGGGTGCCAAGTCCCAGGCTTTCGGCAAGCACCACCGGCATCCCCTCCCAGCGTGAGGTCAGGACGAACACCCCTGCCTTGCCCATGTAGGCATACGGGTTCGACACGAAGCCCGGCATGAACACGTCGTCCCCGAGCCCCTCCGCCGCCGCAAGGCGTTCCAGTTCCCTGCGCTGGGGACCCTCGCCCAGGATGACGAGTCGGCAGCGACGCTGCCTGCGAGCCAAGGCCACCGCTCGAATGAGTGTGCTGAAGTCCTTGCGGGCGGACAGGTGCCCCACCCCTAGGACGTAGGGGATGCCGTCGTTCCACGGGAGGGCCGGTTCCTGGGTTGCCAGCGCATCAAGTTTCTCGGTCAGGACAGGGCTCTTCAATACCCGAATGCGGGAGGCGGGGAGCCCGAAAACAGTCACCAGGTCATCGGCGACGCCCTGGGAGGGGACGACGATCCTGTGGGCGCGCCGGTAGAACCGCTGGATGGAGAACCGTTGTGCCCAGGCCTCCAGGCGGTTCTTGTCGCGCAGATTGATCGAGACCGTTGTCCCGAGCCGGACAACGTTCCGGGTTGATACACGGGCAAGCATGGTTGCCCAGATCGCAGTGCGATTCACACGATCCTTGTCGGACAACAGCGCTTGAGGGCGTTCGCGACGCAGATACCGGGCCAGGCTGAGAAGGCTGGTGTTGGCGTGGCGACGGCCGAGAGGAATGATCCTGACGCCTTCAGGGAGCTCGGTGAAGTAAGGTCCGTGCTCTTCCACCCGCAGGATGTCGACACGTGCCCCCTGACGGGCCATCTCGGGAATCATGTTGACCATGATCCGGTCGACCCCGCTGTGGCCTGATGTTGCCAGAAAGACGGCGATGTGCGGGCTGTCGTCGGTCATTCCGTTCCCGCGGGCGTGGGGCAGACGTTGTGCGTGTTCTCCGGAGCCTGGCCTGCTAGGCTGGGCGACCCCGCTGGTAGCGCGAAGGGCTCAGAGAATAGCACACCCATGAAGATCGCGTTTTTCCTTTCCCAGTACGGGCAGGGGGGTGTCGAGCGCATGCTGATCAACACCGCCCGCGGTCTCGCCGAGCGTGGTCACGAGGTGGACTACCTGTGTCCGGCGGATGGCGCCTTCCTGGATGGTCTGCCTGAATCCATTCGCCGTCGACCGCTGCCCATGGGTTCCCGGGCCCGGCGCCGTGCGCTTGCAACGTACATGGCGGATGAACAGTGCGATTTCGTCATCGTCGGCAAGGATGACGATGCGGCGTCGGCGCTTGCGGCGAGGCGCCGCAGCCGCTCCAACGTGCGCGTGATCGTACGGCCGGGAACCACCATCTCGCGCCGTCTCGCCGAACGAAGCAAGTGGAAGCGCTGGCGAACCTATCGCGCGCTGCGGCGGATCTATGCTGCTGCGGACGGTATCGTCGCCAACTCCACCGGGGTCCGGGACGACATTGCCGATATCACCGGGGTGCCCGCTGCGAAGATCTTCCTCGTGCGCAACCCCGTGATCACGCCGGATTTTCATGGTGCAGCCACGGGCGAACCGCCTCATTCATGGCTGATGCCCGGCGAGCCGCCAGTGTTGCTGGGTGCCGGGGGACTACGGCGGCAGAAGGATTTCGCGACCCTGGTTGATGCCTTCGCCCGCGTCAGGAGCGATCGCGAGGTTCGGTTGATCATCCTCGGCACGGGGCATCTCGAGGGTGCACTCGGCGCGCAGGCGCGGTCCATGGGTGTCGTGGATGACGTGGCCTTGCCGGGCTTCGTGGAAAACCCTTACCCGTGGATGAAGCATGCCAGCCTGTTCGTCCTCTCGTCGCTTTGGGAAGGCTCGCCCAATGTGCTCACGGAGGCGTTGGCGCTTGGCACGCCGGTGGTGTCCACTGATTGCCCCAGTGGGCCGCAGGAGATCCTTCAAGGGGGGCGGTACGGGTGCCTCACGCCACCCGGAGACGCTCAGGCCATGGCCGAGGCCATTCGGCATACCCTGGACGCACCGCTGCCGGCAGCCACGCTGCAGGAGGCAACGGCCGAGTACACCATGGAGCGAAACGCCGCCGGTTACGAAGCCATACTCACCGAGATTCACGCCCGCGTTCGGAGTGGGTAGACTGCGCCACCGGCGAACAGGCGCCGGCGTAAGTCGTGGAGCATCACTACGTGCGTGAGTACCCCCAGGTCGAAATTCCCCCTCGCTGTGTCGAGACTGTCTTCTCCCGGCGGACCCGCTCGGCCAAGGCGCTGTTTGCCTGGAACGGGCTCGGGCTGCACCCGATGCTGCGCCGTGGTGGCTGGGATCGCAGGGTCTTCCCTGTGCCCGAGCATCCCACCTACCGCTTGATGGCGACGCTGTACCGGAACGGTTTCGACGCCGATTCCTGCTACGAGCCGCTCGTGCAGTACTACATCGAGCGCGGGCGTGATGAACCAGCAGCGCGTGCCCACGCTGACCGGCGCATCGACTACTACATGAGCAACTACGGCGGCCTGTGTCGCAATCTGCAGGAGCAGGGATATCGGGCCGAGGTTAGTGATAACCAGATCGGGGTGGCCGTCGACCGCCATGGGCGGTTCGTCAAGGCCTGGGAAGGCCACCACCGCTTCGCGCTGGCGCATTTCCTGAACCTGGATGGAGTGGTGGCCGACGTGCGCTGGGTGCATCTGCACTGGTACCGGCGTTTCCAGAACGGCGGTGGGTTCTCCCGGGATGCGCTCGAACAGGCGGCCAACGCGGCAGCCCAGCAGGCCGTCGCTCCCCTCAAGGAAGGGCAGCCCGCCTGAGCCCGGTGCGCGACTACTTGGGCCAGGGACCGTCGCCGAAGTGGCGGTTCGCCCGCATCATCCGCCCGAGCGGGGAGTTGTACTCGTAGGCACGCTCCACCAGGGTGCGGAAAATCGCGTGCAGCGCCACATCGTCGCGAGCGATGCGGTCCATGCGCTCAATCAGATTGCGCAGCATGTCTCCATTGTGGAACCGGAACCCCTCGATACCGTCCCAGAAATCCTCCGGATCCGGCTCCGGCGCGTTCGCCAGCGCGTCCTTGCCTGGGATGCCGTGGAGCGTGGCGTTCTCCGTCTCGGCCATCTTCAGGGCATTGAAGTACGCGGTGAGCATGCCGGCGATGGCTCGTTGTTGTGGAGTGCCGTAATCGGCGAACGTATCCACAGCCGAGAGCAGCCAGCGTGAGTTAAGCGCCTGTACGAGATGATCGGACTGCGCCTGCCACAGATGCAGGAACTCATCAATGGTATCCACCGGGTCGAGCCCCCGGCGGGCCTTCACGCACAGCCGCGCATGGTGCAGCGCCAGCTCGGAGCGGCCGGTGAACTCCGGGCGGAGGGAGTCGATGTGGGTTTCAAGATCCTTGTGGCGCGCCCGCTGGGGCTCGGTGCTCGCCGGAGCGACCACCTCATCGCGCATGCGTGTGTGCTCGCGCGCCCACTGCGCCTCGCGCTCACCGTCGGCAATGCGTCCGACCGTGCGGGCAATGACACGGGAAAGGCGACTCCGCAGCAACGTGCGGCCCCGGCTGGTCAGAATGTCGGGCCGTTTCACGGGCGGCGCTCCAGGAACGCGTCCACGATCGGGTCGGGACAGTGGCGCAACCATGCCCCGCTAGTGAAATCATTGCAAGGTGCCGGTACCATCGACGCCACTGAATTGCCGCGCTTCGGCAGGAACGACGAGAGCCCATGCGACTGCTCAAAAACTGGCGCCTCCGCCGCACCCCTTTTCACAGGACGTACCCATCCAGGTCGGATTTCGTCATGGACCATGTCGACCGCCGCATGGCCGTGGACCGTGAGCGCGGCTTCATCTACTTCCGCATCCCCAAGGCCGCGAATTCGACGATCTGTTACCGGCTCGCCCGGCAGAAAGACCCCGCAATCGATAACGCCGATGACGCCAAGCGTTCGTTTATGCGTGGCAGCGACCTGACCGGGGACGAGGTGGCGCACCTGGAAGAGCACTACTTCCTGTTTACTTTTGTCAGGGATCCGTACGCGCGGATAGCGTCGGCATACTTGGACAAAGTCGCTAGGCTGAAGGGGCGACAGTCGGCAGTGTTAGCTGGATACCAGAAGCGGTTGTCAGAACCAATGACTTTTCTGGAATTCTGCAGGTATCTCGATGAGAACGGACTGTATGCGGACCCCCACTGGTTTCCTCAGGTTGCATTTGTTCCCTTACCGGTACATCAGCTTGATTTTGTTGGGCGTGTCGAGCGTTTCGAGAGTGACTATGGTGCGCTCGCGGAAAGTATTCATGACGGGGCGGCCGATACCCTGTCGGACACGTGGGATCCACACAGAACCCAGGCCCAAGATCAGTTGACGAACGTATATTGCCCGGAAAGTCTGGATATCGTGCGGCGCCTGTACGCGGTGGATTTCGAGACCTTCCGGTATGGCGACACTCCCTCTTGGTCCGCCGTAGGCAGGGACTCCTAGAAAAGATCATCGCGTATGGGATTGCCAACTAAGGTAGCGCTGTTCAACGACACGTCCTCATCGGGGCATTTCGGGTGTGATGCGGTGATCAAGACAATCGAGGATTCCGTTACCCGACGTGGTGGCGAGATTGTCTATCGTCACCCGGTGGGTCGGGGCTGGGAAGAAGACGCGGACGCGCTAGCGGCGATCAAAGCCGCCGATGTCGTGCTTGTGAACGGCGAGGGAAGTATCCATCACTCTTCCGAGCGGGCAGCCAGTCTGGCCAGGATTGGTCCATACTGCCGCAAGCACGGAATTCCGGGCTTCCTCGTGAACTGCACGGTACAGTCCAACTCCGAGCGAATCATGCGGGATATCGGGGATTTTTCCGGTGTCTGGGCTCGAGAATCGTACTCCGTAAAGGAGATGGCGCTTTTCGGAATAGAGGCGTCTCTCTGCCCTGATTTCTCTCTTTATCAGTCGATGCCGCACTGGAGTCCCGAAAGGAAAAATCCAGTTTTTGTCGATTCTGTTAACAAGAGAGATAATCAAAAAGTAGAGGCTTGGGCTGCAAAGGCGAGCGGCATATTCGTTACCATGAAGAAGGGGGGTGGCGGGTGTGCGCGTTATTATCCGCGCCGAAGTTTTTTGCGGAGGTTTTTTTCTCGAGTACCAACAGCGGGAGCCGGCCTCTGTTCCATCGCGGATTTTTCTTCCTTTGGCTCATTCCTCGCGAGTGCTCCGTATGTGGTGACAGGCCGTTTCCATGCTTTCTGTTTCTGCCTTAGGGCAGGGGTTCCCGTTTTCGTCATTTCGTCGAATACCTGGAAGTCGGAAGCCCTATTATTCGATGTGGGTATTAATCGTGAGCGCCTTGTTACAACAGCTCCGTCGACAGAGTCTCCCGGTTACTCGGATCAGGAGTTGCGGCGGATCAACGAATACCTAGCAACCGCTGAAGCGTCCATCGACGACCTGTTCGATGTGACAATGAGCGTCACCCAATGAGGCCGCAAGAGCGCATATCCCATGGTTGTGAATGATAGGTATTGTTTCGTGTTCGTTCATGTTCCCAAGGTGGCGGGCACGAGCATTGCCAATGCCCTAAAGCGGTTGCCTGGCAACAGGAAGGATCTCAAGCGGTCCGGCACCAAACACGAGACCGCGGGGGAGTTTGGTCGTTACTGGAGAAAGCGCGCGTCCCTGTTTCGACGCAACGTCCGTTCTCTGGAATCCTTTACCCTGTTTGGCTTTGTCAGAGACCCATGGGATCGGATGGCGTCAAGTTACTACTATCTCGTTGACAAGCGGCGTTCCCGTCGCGATATTCCGCAACTGGGGACATTCCAGGATTACGTCGAGCGAGCGTACGACGGCGACACTTGGCTGGCAGGCCTTGCGCTCATGAAGCCACAGATTGATTTCTTCGCGGGGGGCGAACAGGTCTACGGCGCCGCGCTTGTCGGCAGGTACGAGTGCTTTCAGGGCCACCTGGAGCGGGTGTCGCAGCTGCTCGGGGTTTCTGTTGAGCTGGAGCACACGAACCGTTCGAAGAACACCGAGAGCGATTACCGTAACCTCTACAGTGAGCGGCATGTGGAGATGGTGGCGACCCTCTTCCATAAGGACCTAAAGATTTTTGGGTATTCTTTCGAGTCGATACAACCGGTTCGGTCGAGTCTCGACCGGCTGTGGTAGGGATCAGGCGTGAGCGTGACTGCTGTCTGAAACGGGTGACACGATGTGTATCAACTCCGTCTCTGTTGTCAATGTGCGGTAGCGATTCGACAACAGTCGCAGCAATCTCTCATCAGCATAGAGATGAGCTTTCATTTTTTGTCCCTTGACGAACTCCGTGTTCAGGTACTTGTGACGGTCCATAAGGCCTATACCACTGATGACGTATTCGGCTGCGGTGCCCCGAAGTTCATAGGCCGCAGCGATAAACCATTGATTAGGCGGGGCGTAGGGTGAGAGTTGGCACGACAGCGCCTTTCAAGGCTGGAGTAAAAGCCCGTAAGCCGCCGTTTTTCGGTTTTACCGGTGACTTCGCCTAATGGTTCCAGTAACGGGGCCGAGTGTCCAGGAGCGCAAGAGTTGGCACAACAGGCCTTCTCGGGAATTACGAACGTAACCAACTGATTTGCCCATGCCAAGGGGCCGTTCACAACGGAAAATCCGGGCCAACCTGATGAACTTGGGGTGCCGATTTCGGTGATGGCGAAAATTAGGGAGAAGATCCCGGTGGATGCCCGGAGCGAGCACGCGACCCACGTCTTCCGGCGCATCCACTGCCACCGAGCTTCGGGAGACCGCGATCATGCGTACCTCGTGTCCGAGTTCGAGAAAGCGGAGAATCTCGATATCTTCAATCGCTTCAGGGGCGTCTTGTCAGTAAATGCTGAGTAGGCGCGCAGAGCATCCGGAGGGCCGGCGTAGATGCAGACTTGCTTCGATGTCGCAGTAAACGTCTTTTCCTTTCCATGGCCTCCGAGTCGCGCACGACGAGATCACGATCGAAATTCCAGTCGTTGTGATAGCCGCCGTCCTGAAGCGTGCAGTCAACGAGGTTGATGGAGTGGGCGCTCAATGCCTGTCACCCTTTCAGTTCCGGTCGTTGAGTTCCAGTCGCTGTCTGATTGCGGCAGGAAGCTCTAACGCTTGCTCGCCCTTGAGGAGTCCGAGTGCTCGACCGATACGCAGCCACCTCACCGCCCCTGACGACGTCCGGGCAAGGTGTCCGGTGCCTCTGTGGCCACGGTTGCTGATCCAGCGATTGTAGGCAAGGCAGAATGCCTTGCCGCGTTGTCCCACGCCTTCGTTGTACGAGATCTCAGGGAACCCTGGTTCTGTCGGTACGCCGCAGAATAGCGAAAGATCGCGCCCGAGGTCCGTTGGCCGGTGGCGGATGTCCTCCACGTGAAACGTGAAGGGCCGTCTACCCAGGCAGTGCGCGATCACGTCCAGCCGTGGTTCCAGTCGCAGTTCCTCAAGAGGCAGGGTTGCCGGTCGACCCTCGACGACACCGAAGAACTCGTCGATGTCATCCACGCCCCCGTACTTCAGGTAATGCTTGTAGATGGAAAGCGCCCACGCCTCCGGGTAGCGCAGAGACAGGATCGGGCGCACGTCGAAGCGCCCCCGAATTCGCTCGGCGAGCGTCTCGAGGTTCCGTCGGCAGAGCGCCAGCCAGGATTCGCCCTGGAGATAAGAACGGGTCAGGCTGCCGGTGAGCCCCTCGCTGGATAGCAGGAACGTGTCTCCGGGCAGCTGGTCCAGCGCGTCCCAGGGGTTTGCGAATGGTCGCGGCGCCGGTTTCCCCACGTAGGTAACGCCGGACCACCGTGGCCAGACCGCGCGCTGCAGGTAGGTCGTGCCGGTCTTGTGCAGCCCGAGATGCAGGATCAGCTTTTTCTTCGGCGTGTTCATGGCCGCTTGTCCCTGCCCTGTGAGCAAAGCGCATCCTCCGGGATCTGCTCAAGCAGAATTCGAGCCCCTTCTGAAGACTCCCTGTGCGAAGGGACGTCGATGACAGTGACGCCTCGTGATGCAGCGTCAGCCGCCACGCGCTCCTGCAATTCTGCCCAGCGGGCCAGTGTGCTGAACTGCTGATCAGGGGGCATGCTCGACAGGGGGTAGGGTGTCTGTCGCGGCCGCGCAGTGAGCCTGCGGGCAGCCTCTGTCGGATCCAGCCGGAGTACCGCAAGCGCTGCCGGCAGGGGGGCCAACTTCAGATAGGTCTCCAGCCCCAAGGTCGGTTCTGCGCCGTAGCCGAATAGGGAAAGGGCTTTCTGCAGAAACCCTTCTGGAGCGACCACGTGGTTCGCGTCTCCCTGTTCTTCGCGGATAAGCTGGAACCGCAGACAATGCTTGAACCAGAGTTTGCCGGCCTTGTCCTGCCTGGCGGGGTCCGCCGCGTGCAAGGACATGGCCTGGAGCGCGGCATGGGCCAGTTCCGGGTGAAGGATGCAGAAGCGGTTGTATGCGCCGATCTCGTACTTGGACACCGGGTAGACGGAGCGCAGGAATGCGGCTCCGGCGGCGAAGGTCAGCAGTGTCCTAAAGCGCGCGTGCGATCGGCGCAATCTCTGGCGCATGGCGCGGCGCCCGGCCGCGCGGACGGTGTCCAGAGCCAGGCCGGATTGTCGCGCGCTGGCTATGAAGTGCCCGGCGAGCGTGCTTTTGCCGCTTCCGGGCAATCCCAGAAACTCAATACCGAACCCGGACGTGGCAGGGGATGTCCGGGTCGTCATACGGGGTATCCGAGTTCAGCCAGTGGCAACTCCAGCAACTCCGCCAGCGTTCGATTGGAATCCCGGTACCGGGTGTTGATCTGTTCGAGCTGCTGCGGAGTCAGGAGTTTGTGCGGCGGCAGGTTGCTGCCGGCAAGGCGCGTGCGGTTCAGGGCGCGCAGCAGCTTGCCCTGCTTGCGGTAGAGGCCCGGGACGTTGATCCAGTAGCGCTTGTAGGCGACATCCCGGTACGTGAATCGGTTTAGCATCTTTGCCAGCCGGAAGGCCGTGGAACGATACGGGGCGTTCACCGTCTCGTAACGTACAGCGCTCCAGTTCACCTCCAGTCCCTGCTCCTCGGCAAAGCGCTGCGCGAATCCCTCTCCGTCCGTGACGAACTGTTCAAATGGGTATACACGTACCTGGTGTGCGCCGAACACATCGCGGTAGTGGCGGATCAGCGGCAGGTAGTCGAAGTGGTCGAACGTGAAATGGGGCGCCTTGGCCGGACGGAAGCCGGAGTTGTGCCAGTAGCGCGGCGCGTTCAGGTAGCGTTCGGCGTTGTAAGTCCCGCCTTCGCGCACGTACTGCTTGTATGCCGAAGCGATCATGGAGACCTGATTGCGGATGAATATCACCACGGTTGCTTCCGGCAGTACGGAGTGAATCCGGTACGCCATGTCTTTGCTCAGGCAACCTGCAAGACCTCCGGTGTGGATGTTACCGCTGAGTTCCTCCTCGCATAGTATGGAGGGAACCCCGTCGTCCAAACCCAGAATGTCTGCGGCCCGGGAGGGATCGAACTTGAACGCGCCAACATCCAGCAACGCGTCGCGGACCACGGGGCGCCTGATATAGGTGTGGCTGCTGGCGTGCGGGTAGAAGTGGCGCTGAAACCAATTTGTCCCCGTCTTGTGGTAGCCGATGTGGACGATGGCGCTCATGTCAATCGGTCTCGGGCTCGGTTGCACGTCTTTGTTCGGACAATCGTGTCTGCAGATACAGGCCGTACGCCATCCCGGTGAACAGGATGAAGAACGCAGCCCCGTATGCGCTGTGCATGCGTACCTGAAACAGACTGGTGACCGCGAAGAATATCCCCCACGTTATGATGAACCAGCCGACACCTGCTCTGCTGCCTGATTCGCGGATCAGCGAAGCCGCCGCTCGCCCGAATACGGAGCCGTAAGCGGCGAGCCCCAGGGCGGCAAAGGGCAGGCCAATGAAAACCGCAAGATGCAGATAGAGGTTGTGATAGTGGTCCCTGCCGTCGCGAAGTTTCCCGTCTTCCACGGCGTTATCGAAGTGGGAGGTGACCGATCCGCTGCCCCAGCCGACCAAGGGGCGTTCCCGGATTTCGTTGATGGCGACTGCCCAGATCTTGAAGCGGGCGTTGTGACCGGCGTCCCGGCCTGCCATCAGGGATTCCGTATCACCTTCAGCGATCGCTGCGATGCTGGGCAGCTCACGTTCGATTCTCGGCCGGATGTCGTCCGCGTAGTAGGTACCAAGGACTGCGATGACTGTTGCAGCGACGACGGCCCCCACGGCAAAAGGCACCGCGCCACGCCCCTGCCGCAGAACCATGAAACCGCCGGCTGCGGTGACGAGGCTGAGTGCGACGACCAGGCCGACCCAGGTTGAACGTGATCCGGACTGCAGCCATAACCAGAGGCCACTGAGCACCAGCAGGAAGGCGAGAAGTCCGAGCGTGGCAGGGAGGACAGGCTTGCGCCGATGATGCCAATAGTGAAGCGAGGCCGCGCCGGCGACCAATAACCCCACAAGGAAGATCGTGCCGCCGAACAGCCCGACTTCATTCGGGCTACGGAGATAGTGCATCCGCCGCATGCTGAAGAGGTTCCAGCCGTGCTCCAGGAATGCTTCCACGGTGACAATTGCAAGGCCGGCGACAAAGAGGCCGCAAAGCAGTCGCGGTGATACGCGACAGGCGTAAATCGCCCAGCCCGCCAGCACGGTGCCCAAAGACACCGTACGGACCACATGCTGAAGATCATCGCCTGAGAACGCCGGTCGATCCTGGGCGAGACCGATCGTCACTCCCTGGATGAGCACATACAGCGTAAGGAGCAAGAGCGCTTTCGAGGCCCATCCCGCATGCCAAAGAACCGTGATTTCCCGCCAGCTCGACAGTGCGAACAGGAGCAGCAGTCCGTAGCCAAGACTGATTGCCGCCGTTGAAGGGCCGATACCCAGCGCCAGCAGCGACAGCCCCAGGATCCCGATCCATCGACGGATGCCCGGAACAGCTGGAGTCGTTGTTTGAGAGGGCGGACTATTAGTCATACAACGTTGTGCCTCGTGACTCTTGCCGCTTGAACCGCCGGTGCATCCACAGGTACTGCTCAGGGTAGCGGCGCACCGCCTGCTCGACGATCCGGTTCATCCGCGTTGCATCCTCGATGTCGTCCCCTGAAGGAAACCCCTCCAGGGCCGGCTGAAACTCGATCAGGTAGCTGCCGTCGGCCTGTCGGAAGAAGAACAGCGGCACGACGGTGGCCTTGCTCATCTTCGCCAGCCGGCTCAGCGCGGTGATGGTTGCGGCCGGCACGCCGAAGAACGGCGCGAACACGCTGTGCTTGCGGCCGTAGTCCTGGTCGCCGGCGTACCAGACCGGCAATCCCTTTTTCAGGGTGCGTAACAAGCCGCGCATGTCGTCCTTGGACACGGCATCGGTGACGTTGCGGCGCCGGGCGTTCAGCATGGCCCGGTCCATGACCTTCTTCTTGTTCATGGGCTTGTACATGGCCACCATCGGCAGGTCATCCGGGAGGCGCCGGGCGCACAGTTCCACGCTGAGGAAATGCCCGGAGAGGGCGATCACCGGAGAACCGGATTCCAGTGCCTGCCGGATGTGCTCCTCCCCGCGGATTTCCACCGGGATGCGCTCCACCTGTGGTCCGCCGAACCAGGCCAGGGCCGTTTCCACCACCGAGCGGCCGGTGGCGCGGAAGTTCTCCCGCACCAGCGCCTCCCGCTCCATCGCGCTTTTCTCCGGGAAGCACAGCTCCAGATTGCGCCGGGCGATGGCGCGTCGCTCCCGGGCCAGATAATAGCCCAGACCGCCGAGGGCGCCGCCCACGACGAACCCCGCCTGGTACGGCAGCCTTGCCAGCAGCCACAGGGCCGTGACCGTGACCGTCTGCGACCAGTTGTGCGGGTGCGCGGGGTGTTCGGGGTAATGCTGGCGCTTCTTGCGCTTGCGTTTCGCCACACGGGCTCCGATTCGATCCGGGAAGATACAAGGATCGCCCAGCGAGGCGTCCGTTTCTGTAAAATGCTGCGTATTTTCCACGGCTGGAACCTGCGGATGCAACTCACATTACCGGATTTCTCCCAGGCGCGCGTTCTGGTGGCCGGGGACCTGATGCTGGACCGCTACTGGTACGGGCAGACCAGCCGTATCTCGCCGGAGGCGCCGGTGCCGGTGGTGCACGTGGGCGGTACCGAGGAGCGCCCGGGCGGGGCGGCGAACGTGGCCCTGAACGTCGCGGCGCTGCAGGGGCATGCCCGGGTGCTGGGGCTCACCGGGGATGACACCGCCGCGGATACGCTGGAGCAGTCGCTCCAGGCGCAGGGCGTGGGGTGTCTGCTCCAACGCGTCGCTGGGCACCCGACGATCTGCAAGCTGCGTGTGCTGAGCCGTCGCCAGCAGCTGCTGCGTATGGATTTCGAAGAGCCCTTTGCGGTCGGTGATCGGGCCGGCCTGGTCGCGCCGTTCCAGGCCGCCCTGAGTGACGCCTCGGTGGTCATTCTCTCGGATTACGCCAAGGGGGCGCTTACCGAGGCCTCCGTCATGATCGATGCGGCCCGTTCCGCCGGCTGCAGGGTGCTTGTGGACCCGAAGGGCACGGACTTCTCGCGGTACCGGGGTGCGGATCTGGTCACCCCGAACCTGGCTGAGTTCGAGGCGGTGGCGGGGTCGTGTCCGGATAACGCCACCCTGGAGGAGCGTGCGCTGGCCCTGCTGCAGGAGCTCGACTTCGGCGCGTTGCTGGTGACCCGCGGTGAGCACGGCATGAGCCTGGTCGCCGCGGATGCGGAGGCGCTCCACCTGCCCGCCCATGCCCGCGAGGTCTACGACGTGACGGGCGCCGGCGATACGGTGATCTCCGTGCTCGGCGCCGCCCTGGCGGCGGGGGCGGAGCTTCCGGTGGCCACGGCGCTGGCGAACATCGCCGCCGGCCTTGTGGTGGCCAAGGTGGGCACGGCCACGGTGACGCAGGCCGAGCTGCGCCACGCCCTGCACGGCCTGCGCGAGGCCGATCAGGGGCCGGTCACCGACGAGCGCCTGCGGGAACTGCTGGAAGGCGCCCGCGCCCGGGGCGAGCGCATCGTGTTTACCAACGGCTGTTTCGATCTGCTGCACGCCGGTCACGTGGCCTATCTGCAGCAGGCCCGGGAACTGGGGGATCGACTGATCGTTGCCGTGAACGATGATGATTCCGTTGCCCGCCTGAAAGGTCCGCAGCGCCCGGTGACGCCGCTGCAGCAGCGCATGGAGGTGCTGGCGGCGCTGGCCGCCGTGGATTATGTGGTGCCGTTTGGCGAGGACACGCCGGAGCGGCTGATCCGGGACATCGTACCGGATGTGCTGGTGAAGGGCGGGGATTACGATCCGGACAGCATTATCGGTGCGGACGTGGTGCGCGCCCATGGCGGCGAGGTGGTGGTGCTGGATTTCGTCGACGGGGTGTCGACCACCGGGATCGTGGCGCGGATCCGGAGCGGGGTGGATCCGGCGTAGGCGTGGGTGGGTCGCGGCTTGCGCCGCTCCTACACGCGGGGGGGTGCACGAGGGCCGTAGCGGCGCGTAGGGTGCATCTTGATGCACCGCAAACGGCGTTCGATGAACCACCTCGGGCGGCATCTCGGTACGAGAAGGTGCATCAAGATGCACCCTACGTGTCTGAAGGTCCGCCCTACGGTTGGCTGGGTGCACCGTGCGTCACCGCTATTCGCCCCGATACCCCGCCAGCAATTCCTCCCAGCCATTGTCAGCCGCCGCGTCCAGTGCCGGATCCTTGGCCAGCGAGCGCCGTAGCCGGTCCAGGTTTTCCTGCTGCCAGCGCGGATCGGGCCGCCTCAGCCGGCCCTGGTCCCAGTCGATGATCCAGGGGGTGTCGCGGCTGTCGAGCAGGATGTTGCGGACGTTGAGATCGGCGTGGCAGGCGCCTGCTTCATGGCACTGACGGATGGCAATGCCCACGCGTTGCCATGCTTCCGTGGCGACGGTGCCGCTGCGGAGTCGGTCATCCAGTGGCTCGGACTCCGGGATCGCAGCGGTGACGAGATCGGCACGGTAGACGGGGCCTCGACGTTGCGCCCGGGCCGCGACGGGGGCCGGCACCGGCAGGCCGAGTGTCCGCAGTCGGGCCAGCAGGCGATACTCCCGGAACGCCCGCGTGCGCTCGCGCCCCGTCCAGACATAGACATCCCTGGAGAAACGCGCGACGATGCCTCCCCGCCAGTAGTGGCGCAGCACCAGGGGCTCGCCTGCCCAAGTGAAGAACCAGGCGCTGCTGCGACCCGCGCTGGTGCCGGCAACCAGGCCTTCGGCCGCGAGTGCGTCCGCGTCGAACAGCCAGGTCGGCAGGGGATCCACGAACCGTGGGTCGTGAATGGAATGATCCGAGCCATGGCGTTGCACAACCTGATGGTTCATAACCCGTCGGTACCCGTTGCTGAACCCCCTGAGCGGCTGTGCCTGTTCCGCCTCTCCGCCATTGGTGACTGCTGCCACCTGGTGCCGGTGATTCGGACCCTCCAGGCCGTGTGGCCGCAGACGCGGCTGACCTGGATCATCGGCCGCACCGAGGCGGCCCTGCTTGGTGATCTCGACGGCGTGGAGTGTATCACCTTCGACAAGCGTGCCGGCCGCCGGGCGTTGCGGGCCCAGCTCGGCGGCTGCCGGTTCGACGCCCTCCTGCTCATGCAGGTGGCCCTGCGCGCCGGCTGGGCGTCCACCGCCGTGCGCGCGCCGCTGCGGGTGGGGTTCGATCGCGCCCGCAGCAAGGACCTCCACGGCCTGTTCGTGAACCGCCGCATCGCTGCACGCCCGCAGGCCCACGTCATGGAGGGTTTCTTTGACTTCATCCAGGCCCTGGGCGTGACCGAGCGCCACCTGCGCTGGGATGTGCCGATCCCCGATGCTGCCCGTGTCCGCGCGCAGGAGTTGATCCCCGACGACCAGCCCACGCTGCTCATCAGCCCCTGCAGCAGCCAGCGCTTCAACAATTTCCGCAACTGGCCGGCGGACCGCTACGCCACCGTGGCTGCCGAGGCGGTGCGCCGTCACGGGATGCGGGTGATCCTCACCGGTGGCCCCAGCGACGAGGAGCGCGCTTACGCCGAGGCGATCACGGCTCGTGCCGGGGTGCCGGTCACCGACTGTATTGGCCGCACGTCACTGAAGGAGCTCTTTGCCCTGCTGGAACGCGCCACGGTGCTGGTCTCGCCGGACTCCGGGCCCGCGCACATGGCCGTGGCCGCCGGGACGCCGGTGATCGGCCTCTACGCCACCTCCAACCCGGACCGCACCGGGCCGTATCTGGGCCGCGAATGGGTGGTGAACCGCTACCCGGACGCCGTGCGCGCGGAGCTGGGCCGGGACGTCAGCGACATTTCCTGGGGCCGGCGGGTCCGCAAGGCGGATGCCATGGCCCTGATCCAGGTCAATGACGTCCTCGAGCGCCTGGCTACACTGCTGCAGACACCAGCCGGACAGCGGCTGCTGCCCCCAGAGCGGAGTCGGCCGGAGGCCTGATGCGACACCTCTACAGCGTGCTGTGGTATCTGGTTACGCCAGGACTTCTGGCCTATCTCGCCTGGCGTGCCCGGCGCGAACCACCATACCGCGAGCAGTGGCCCCAGCGCTTCGGCCTGCGGGCACCGCGCGTGCCAAAGGGAGCGATCTGGCTGCACGCGGCCTCCATGGGGGAAGTCCAGGCCTCGGCGGTATTCATACGGGAGCTCCGTGCCGCGTACCCCGATGTCCCCCTGGTGGTGAGCACCATGACGCCCACCGGTGCCGCCCACGTGCAGCGCCTGTTCGGGGAAGGCGTCCACCACGCCTACCTGCCGTTCGATTACCCGCACGCCGTGGCGCTGTTCCTGCGCGCCGTGCAGCCGCGCATGGCGGTGATCGTGGAAATGGAACTGTGGCCGAACCTGTTCGCCGCCATCCGTCGCCGCGGAATTCCCTTGTTGCTGGTCAACGCCCGCCTGTCCGCCGCCAGCGCCCGTGGCTACAGCCGCCTGCGCCGGCTCATGGCCGGCGTGCTGCAATGCCCCGATGCCATTGCCGCCCAGAGCCGCGAACACGCCCGGCGACTGATCCACCTGGGTGCGCCGGCGGAGCGCATGTCGGTGACTGGCAGCCTCAAGTTCGACGTCACGGTGCCTGCCAGTGCCCGGGAGCAGGGGGAGGCGCTGCGGGCGACGCTGGGCCCTGAGCGGCCGGTGTGGATCGCGGCCAGCACCCGGGAGGGCGAGGAGGAGCAGGTGCTGGATGCCTTCGAGGAAGTCCGCCGCAGCATCCCCGACGCGTTGCTGCTGCTCGTCCCACGCCATCCGGATCGCTTCTCGCGGGTCGGCAGCCTCTGCCGGGAGCGCGGCTACGTATACGTTACCCGCAGTGGCGGCGACGCCTGTACCCCGGATACCCACATTCTACTTGGCGACACCATGGGCGAAATGCCGGTGTTCTACGCTGCCGCGGATGTTGCCTTCGTGGGCGGCAGCCTGGTGCCTCTGGGTGGCCAGAACGTGCTGGAGCCGGCCGCCCTGGCGTTGCCGGTGGTGGTGGGCCCGCACACCTTCAATTTCGAGCAGATCGTGCAGCAGCTGGTCACCCGCGGTGGCGCCTATCAGGTGGCGGATCACCATCATCTGGCGGATGCCGTCATCGAGCTTCTGGAGCGCCCCGAGCGTCGCGCGGAGATGGGGCGCCGGGCCCATGCGCTCATTGAGGCCAATCGCGGCGCGACCCAGGAGGTGCTGGCGCTGGTGCAAGAGTTCCTGCCTGCAGGGTGAGCGACGGGCCGATGCCCGCGGGTGGTCGCCGGCGGCAGGTTGCCTGCCGGCGACGGATTACCCGCGGCCGTCACTCCACAGCGGCAATCCCATGGCGTGGCGCATGACCTGGCGGCGACCCACTGGCACCTTGTCCGCCAGCCTGAGTACTCCGCTGGCCAGCCGCGTCAACGGACCGGGTTCGCGGGTGAACAGGCGATGGAAGCTGTCCGTCGCCACCATCATCGCCAGTACCCTGGGACGGTGGCGATGCTCGTACTCGGCCAGCACCGTTCCCGTGCCCGGGTCGCGCCCGCGGGTACGTGCGCCCAGGAGCGTGCCGGCCAGCGTCTCCACGCCCTGCAGGCCCAGGTTCAGCCCCTGGCCCACCAGCGGGTGGATGGCGTGGGCGGCATCACCCACCAGCGCCAGGCGGCTGGCCGTGTAGCTTGCGGCGTGCTGCCGACGTATCGGGAAGCTGGCGCGGCCGAGTATCGCCGTGATGCCGCCCAGGTCCTCCGGGAAGGCGTCAACAATCTCACCCGCCAGGGTCTCGTCATCCAGGGTTTCCAGCAGCGCCACCGTGTCCGGGTCGTTGTACCAGACCAGTGACGCCCGGTGACCGGGCAGCGGCAGAAAGGCCTGGGGGCCGGTGGGGGTGAACCGCTGCCAGGTAACGTCCTGCCGGGGCAGTTCCGTGGCGACGTTGGTGACCAGCGCGCGCAGACCGTAATCCGTGCCCGTGGTGTCGATGCCGGCGAGCTGGCGCACCGTCGAGCCGGCCCCGTCGGCGCCGATGATCAGGCGGGCACTCAGGCGGCTGCCATCGTCCAGGGTCAGGGTCGCTCCACCGGAGCCCGTGGCGATGGCGTCGGGGCGGGCGGGGGTGATCCACCGAACGCTCTGCAGTTCCGCCAGCGCCTCGTGCAACCCCGCCAGGATGACCTGGTTCTCGATGAACCAGCCGAACCAGTCGTGGCCGGTTTCCCGGGCATCGAAGCGCGTTTCGGCGCCACTCATGTCCCTGGCCAGTACACCGCGGAAGGGGCATACCCGGCGGCGGGTCATGCCGTCCCAGGCGCCGGCGCGCTGGAACAGCTCCGCGGAGGCGAGGTTCACGGAGGAGACGCGCAGGTCCGGTGGTGCATTGGTGGGATCGTCGTCGGACGGGGGGTGTTCCTCCACCAGGGCGACATCCACCCCTTCGCGGCCCAGCAGGCAGGCGAGGCTGGCCCCGACCATGCCGCCGCCGACAATGATGACCTCTGCCTCGTCGTTCATGGCTGCCTCCCGCTGTGCTCGGGGTGGCCTGGCGGCCGCTTCCGGGCGTTGTCCCGGGAACGCCTTAGAAATCGAACCGGCGGGTCCGGGGTGCGTTCACCAGGGGTGGCAGCCAGGTGTCGAACAGGCTTTCGGTGGACCATTGATCGCCACCCACGCGGGTGATCAGCAGGCCTTCCATGATGGGCGCTTCGCCCACAATCAGCAGCAGTCGCCCGCCCACGGTCAGCGAGTGATGGAAGCCCTGGTGCAGCTCCGGTAGCCCGCCGGTGACCACGATGGCGTCGTAGCGCTTGCCATCGTCCCAGCCCCGGGCCGCGTCGCCCTGCTTGAGAGTGACGTTGCGGATGGCCTCGCGCTTGAGCCGCTCGGCGGCGGTATCGAGGAAATCCTGGTGGATGTCGACGCTGGTCACGTGGGCGCACAGGCGTGCCAGGCATGCGGTGAAATAGCCGCTGCCGGTGCCGACCTCCAGCGCCTGCTCGGACTCGTCGAGCTCGGCGGCCTGGGCCATGCGGCCTTCCTGTTTCGGTGACAGCATTACCTCGCCGTGGCCGATGGGCAAGTTCATGTCCGAAAAGGCGAGATTGCGCAGGTGGTCGGGCACGAAACGCTCCCGTGGCGTCTCCTCGAGCACCTGCAGCACACGGGGGTCGAGGACCTCCCAGGGGCGGATCTGCTGCTCCACCATGTTGAAGCGCGCCTGTTCCACATTCATGTCGCTCATCCCACACTCCGTCTGCTGATCCCGGGCAACGCAATACTACTCATTATCTTCGGTACTTTGCCAGGTTCCGTTGCTGCGTGATCATGCCCTTGGCATTCACCGGGCTCGCCCAGTGATGTGGCGGCGACCCGTTGATCACGAGGTGTAACCCTCATGGGGCCAATGCATTGACAGGCGCCGGCGCCCCGAACAGAATTCCGCGACTACGGCCTTGCCGTTTCCCAGACCACCATGCATAGGGAGTATGCATGCCCCGGCACACGGAGGTTGCCCATGTCGCTCGCCGACGCGCGCTCGAGCCAGACCACTCTGCTGCACCGCATCCAGACGCATCTCGGTGACGATGTCCTGATCGCCGAGGGGTTCCAGGGCGCGGAGACGCTCTCCGGGGGTTTCAGCTACACCCTCACCGCGTTCTCCGAGACCCGTCACGATAGCCGGCTTGCCGTGGCGACCGGTCAGACCGATCTCAACAGTTAGGCAAGTCACCGGCAGTTGCACAGGGAGATGTGATCCATGGCAGGCAAAGGGACCGGACGCCCCGCTGGGCGTGCCCTGAAGGACATCGCCGGCGGCCACAACGGCTATCCCGACACCCCGCTGATGACGGGCAGCCCCAATGTGACCGTCAACGGCCAGCCGGCGGCGCGGGTCACCGACGAGGCCGTGCCCCACACCAAGTCCGGTGCCAGCACCCACAACCGCTTTGTGGCCGAAGGCTCGAAGGCGGTGCGGATCAACGGCCTGCCGGCGGCCCGCATGGGTGACGCCATCCACTGCGGCGGGACCATCATCAGTGGCTCGGGGAACGTGCGCATTGGTGACAATACTCGGGTCGAGAACCAGCCCGCGCCCGGTGAGAGCGAGGCGCTCATGGCGCGCATCTTCCAGACCCCCATGAAGGGGTTCGACCTGCACGCCAGGCAGCGTCTTGCCGCCGAGGTGGCCTTCGAGTTCCGTGGCGAGGCGGGGTGGTTCGAATCCTGGAAAGCGTTCTACAAGAAGGAGCTGCGCTCGAAGCACCCGCCCACGCCCGACACCGCCGAGGTACCGGAAGCACTCCGGGCAGCACAACAGGACGCTATGCCCGTGGAGGAGGAAGAAGAGGAGGAGATCGTCAAGGAGACGCTCTACATCGGCGTGTTCTGTGACGGCACCTGGCAGCACCGGGACGTGGACCGCAACCGGACGGACCGCGATGTCTCCAATGTCGTGAAGCTGTGGGACCTTTACGACGACAGGCCAGATAACCAGGAGGCCGTCTACGTCCCGGGAGTCGGCATAGAGCCCGGAGAACTCGATGACAACGGCGAGATCGAAGCGGATACCGACGCCCCCGGTGGCGCAATGGGGATCGGGGGCACCGGCGCACGTGCGCGTGTTGATGATGCGATGCAGGACATTCGGCGCCGTCTGGATCCGGACCAGCACGAGCGCGTGGTGTTCGACGTGTTCGGCTTCAGTCGGGGTGCCGCGATAGCCCGCCACCTGGTGAACGTGCTGGGCACGGGTGCGCCCACCGACTGGCACCCGGACCGCTGGCCCCACGAGATCCCCATGGAGGTGCGCTTCGTGGGCCTGTTCGATACCGTGGCCAGTCTCTACTGGCCGGCCAACGGGCGTCATGGCGCGTTCAATCTCAACCTGGGTGCGGGCAGCGCCGAGCGGGTGGTGCATTTCACCGCCCACCACGAGATCCGCCGCTTTTTCCCGCTGACGCGCATCGCGGATGCCCACGGCAACCTGCCGGACAATTGCACCGAGATCGCAGTGCCCGGCGTGCACGCCAACGTGGGTGGTGGCTACGAGAACCCGGTGGAGGACAGTGACAATATCGAGCATGTCCCCGTCCTCGTCGCCCGGCATCCGGTGGCCCCGTGGGAGCGAGACCGCAGGCAGATCATTCAACATCGGGCGGAGCGCGAGGGGCACACCCTCTACGCCTTGGGTTCGGAACTGATCGAGGTGCGAACGGAGCAGCGTCATACCCATAAGGCGCTCTCAATCTATTACCTACACCGGATGTATGACGAGGCGCAGGCTGCTGGTGTGCCTTTACGGGCGCTTGATCCCACCGAGCCCGGCTATCGGCTGCCGCAGCACTTCCAGTGGGCCCTGGAGGTCTGGCAGAACGCCGGCGAGCCACTGGATGAAGCGCGGGAGCGGTGGTTGCTGGGGCACTACATCCATACCTCGCACCGCTTTGGTGACGTAGTGAATGCCCCGGCGCCGGAGTTCGAACGCACCGAGCACTTCAACCGCCCGGAGCTGGCCGGCCGAATGCCCGGGAAGCGTGCACCAGATCCCCGCGTATTGCGTGACCATCCCGAGCGCTTCAGCGAGGAGGAGAAGGCGTTGATCCGCGAGCAGGATGCGATGCTGCGGCGGGAGTCGTTGAAGTGAGCCTGGCCGAGTGGCGTGGCCGGCTTGGGCCGGGGCACGTGGTTCTTCTGCTGATGCTGGCGGTGGGGCTTGTGTGGCTCGGCTGGTGGGGGTGGGGGAAGTACCAGGAGCCAAGGACCTACCCGTATTCAATTGCCATCAGCGGCGGACCGGATGGCTGGCCGGTGTGGGTCGAGGACCAGATCTTCTGGGGCGCGTTTAGCATCTCCGGGGGATCGGTCAGTGATCGCTCCTGGGACGAGCCGCCTGACGGTGGGAAGACAGCCGTTCTGGGCGACGTGCCCATTCCCGATCGGCTGACAGCACGCTGGTTCTCGTTTCGCGAGCAGACGTTCTACGAACTCGACATCGAGTTGCCGGAGGATCTGGAGGAGCGTGTGCTGCAGTGGTACCGGGACTACCCGCGTAGTCAGCACTACCAGCATATGCTGCTTGCGGGGTACTCCGGAGACGGTCGTGCCCGGTTGTGGTGGGAGGTATGGTGCGGAGGCCCGTTCTGTGACGAGGACGAGCCGCTCTACTTTCCCATCGTCCGCGAAGCCCAGGCCGAGGAGGCCGACGGGGATCCGGGGCGGTATACGAAAAGGACCGCCGAACTCCGCGAGGAAGGCGCGATTCCAGCCGATGTGGAAGTTCTGGAGTAACGCATTCCTCGGTGCGTCTTGCAGCCCGGTCAGCCGGCTATCCAGGATGGATGACGGCAGCGCCTTGTTGCTGGCCCCGGGGCACCGGAGCCACGGATAATCCGCGACCATCCCGAGCGCTTCAGCGAGGAGGAGAAGGCGTTGATCCGGGAGCAGGATGCGATGCTCAGAAATGAACTCTTCACCGGTGAACAGTATGATGCCGCCCGTGCGATTGAGGCGGGAGAGACGTAGGAGCTGCCCCGTTGCAAATGATTCGCAATTAGATTAGCATCAGATCCCCCTGCGTTACATTATTACGGAGTTGAACGCGTCATGGTCGACGCCGGGTCACTTGCCGATTTTGCCGGCCGTCTGGAGGCCTTCCTGGACCTGGGTGGGCCGGTGGTGGTGCTGCTGATGCTCATGTCGGTGGTCGCCATCGCCATCGCCCTGCTCAAGCTCTGGCAGTTCCACTCACTCCGGCTCGGGCGGCAGGGTTTTGTTTCCGGGTGCCTGGAATCCCTCCGCCAGGGTGATGACGACGCAGCGCTCAAGCGTCTGGCCACCGAGCGCAATCCCATTGCCCGGGTCATGGAAGTGGCCGTGCGCGGTCGCCGTGACCCGGACATGCCCCAGGAGCTGGTGCGCGAGGAAGTGTCCCGCGTTGCCACCGGCTATCTGGATTCCCTGCGCAGCTACCTGCGCGGTCTGGAAGTCGTGGGCTCGCTGGCCCCTCTGCTCGGGCTGCTGGGCACGGTGCTGGGCATGATCGATGCCTTTCGCCAGCTCGAGGGTGCCGGCAGTCAGGTGGATCCCGCGCTGCTGTCCGGTGGCATCTGGGAGGCCCTGCTGACCACCGCCGTGGGTCTCGCCGTGGCCATCCCCGCCGTGATCCTGCTCAACTGGCTGGAAGGGCGGGTGGAGCGGTTCCGCCACCGGATGGAAGATGCCGTGACCCGGGTGTTCACCCAGAGGCCGGTGGCCATGCACAGTGAATCTGCACAGCAGGGAGAAGTGACCCGGCTGGAGGGCCGCCGCAGCGCCGATGCAACTTGAAAGCACCTCGCCCCGCCGCCGCCGGCTGGTCTCGCTGACACCGCTGATCGACGTGGTGTTCATCCTGCTGGTGTTCTTCATGCTGGCATCCACCTTCACCCAATGGCGCGCCATGGAACTGGCCGTGCCCGCCGAGGCGACCGCGCCGGATCCGGATCGACCGGCGCCGCTGGTTGTCAGCGTGGTGGCTGACGGTTTGCGGCTGGATAACGAACCCCTGAGCCTGGACGCCCTGGTGGAGCGTGTTGGCGCCGCCGTGGACGCCGAACCGGAACGGGGCATCATCGTGCGGCCCGGAGACGACGTCCGCCTGCAGCGGGTGGTGACGGTGATGGAGCGGCTCAACGCAGCGGGGGGCACCCGTATCAGCCTGCAGCGGGAGGAGTGACCATGCGCCTTCCGCAACCCAGACGCCGACAGGTGGGCGAACCGGTCATCCCCCTGATCAACATTGTCTTCCTGCTGCTCATCTTCTTCATGCTCGCCGGCACCTTCACCACGCCGGAGCCTTTTGCGGTGGATCCGCCGGAGGCGCGCAGCGGTGCCGCCGCCGACGACGATGAAGGCATCGTGCTGCTCGGCGCCGATGGCGCGCTGGCTTTCGAGGGCGAGGAACTGGCGGGGCTGGACGAACTGGAGAGTACGGTGGCGCGTCGCCTGGAGGGCGCGCCGGAGCTGGAGCTGCGGCTCAAGGCCGATGGTGATGCCGCATCGCGTCGACTGCTGGACGTTATGGATCGCCTCCGCGACGCCGGCGCGGAGCGCCTGCTGCTGCTCACGACGGAGGCGCCGGAGTAATGGGGCGTTTGCGCTGGCATCACTGGCTGCTCGCGTTGCTTGTCGCTGGTCTCCTGCACCTGGCGGTGCTCGGCCTGTATCGTCAGGCGAGCCCGGAACCGGAGGAGGAGCAGCCCGCCGGTATCGAAGTCACCCTGACCCCGACGGCCGGCGAGCCGGACGGTGCCGAGGAGCCCGAACCAGAGCCCGAGCCGGAGCCGGAACCGGAGCCGGAACCGGAGCCGGAACCGGAGCCGGAACCAGAGCCGGAACCAGAGCCGGAACCAGAGCCGGAACCAGAGCCGGAACCAGAGCCGGAACCAGAGCCGGAACCAGAGCCGGAACCAGAGCCGGAACCAGAGCCGGAACC
Organism: Aquisalimonas sp. 2447; assembly: GCF_012044895.1. Classification (NCBI taxonomy): domain Bacteria; kingdom Pseudomonadati; phylum Pseudomonadota; class Gammaproteobacteria; order Chromatiales; family Ectothiorhodospiraceae; genus Aquisalimonas; species Aquisalimonas sp. 2447. The sequence continues at coordinate 3,717,748 of NZ_CP050695.1, read as the reverse complement.
GGAGCCGGAACCAGAGCCGGAACCAGAGCCGGAACCAGAGCCGGAACCAGAGCCGGAACCAGAGCCGGAACCAGAGCCGGAACCAGAGCCGGAACCAGAGCCGGAACCAGAGCCGGAACCAGAGCCGGAACCAGAACCGGAACCAGAACCGGAACCAGAACCGGAACCAGAACCGGAACCGGAACCAGAACCGGAGGACGAGGCTCCGGAAGGGCACGAGGACGCCGAACTCGAGGACGACGAGACCGAGACCGAGGCGGCGATCCAGGGCGACCCCGATGCCATCGCCTCTTACGGCGACGAACTGCGTGCGTATCTGGACCGACGCAAGAACTACCCGCGCCAGGCGCAGATGCGGCGCCAGGAGGGTGAGGTGCTGGTGCGCTTTACCGTCACCCGTGACGGCGAAGTCCTCGACTACGAGATCCTCGAATCATCCGGCTACAGCCTGCTGGACGATGAAGTGGAGGATCTGCTGCGCCGGGCTTCGCCGCTGCCCGGGGTTCCTGATGACCTGCCGGACGACAGCTACGAATTCGAGCTGCCGGTCCGGTTCAGCCGCTGACGCTACCGCAGCACCAGGAACAGGGCGCCGCTGCCGCGCTGGATGTGCAGCAGCAGCTCGCCGGCACCGCGGACCCGGTCGCGGAATTCCTCCAGCGTGCCCACGGACTGCCGGTTCACCGACAGGATGATGTCGTCGTCCCGTAGTCCGGCCCGCTGGGCGGGGCTGCCCGGTTCCACGTTGCGCACCACCACCCGTTGCACACTGTCGGCGCGTACGCGCTGCTGTACATCGCCGAAAGTGGCCCCTTCCAGGCGGGTGTGGATGCGACCCCCGTCCAGCGTGGTCAGGGCTGGCTCCTGGATCGGCACGGCGAGTTCCATCACTTCGCCTTCGCGGCTAACCCGCAGGGTGACTGTTTCACCCACCCGCAGCAGCCCGATGGCGTTGCGCAGATCACTGACCTGGCGAATACCGCGGCCGTTGACCGCCAGCACGATATCCCCGGTCTCGATGCCGGCCTGATCCGCTGGTGAACCGCTTTCCACCCGGGTAATCACCACGCCGGAGCGCTCGCGCAGGTCGAAGGCCTCGGCCAGGTCCGGGGTGAGATCCTGGGCGCTGACGCCCAGCTGACCGCGCTGGATCTCGCCGTGCTCGATCAGTTGCTCCATCACCGAGCGCGCCATGTTGGTGGGGATGGCAAAGCCGATGCCCACGTTGCCCCCGGCAGGGCTGAGGATGGCGGTGTTGACCCCCACCAGTTCACCGCGCAGGTTCACCAGCGCACCGCCGGAATTGCCGGGGTTGATGGAGGCGTCCGTCTGAATGAAATCCTGGTAGCTGGTCAGCCGCAAACCGGACCGCCCCAGGGCGCTGACGATGCCCGACGTCACCGTCTGCCCCAGGCCGAAGGGGTTGCCGATGGCGACCACGAAATCCCCTACCCGCAGTTGATCCGAATCGGCCAGGGGCAGCGCCTGCAGATCGCGGGCCTCCACCTGGATCACCGCCACGTCGGTCTCGGAGTCACTGCCCACCACTGTGGCGGGCAGTTCACGCCCGTCGGCGAGGGTGACCGTGATGCGGTCCGCGCGCCGTATGACGTGGTGGTTGGTGAGGATGTAGCCCGCCTCGGCATCCACGATGACGCCGGAGCCCAGGCTCTGGGTCCGGCGCTCCCGGGGCCGTTCCGGCAGGTCGAAGAAGCGGCGGAAGAACGGGTCCTGGAGTAGCGGGTTCTCCGCCACCAGGGCGCGCCCGGTGGTGGCGATGTTCACCACCGCCGGCGTGGTGCGCTCCAGCATGGGCGCCAGGGAGGGCAGGGGTTCGCCCTCCACTTCGGCGGGGAGTTGTGCCGCGGCAGTGGTGGCGTAGATCAGCAGCAGAGCGGCGGTAACCCGCCGCAGCGCCTTCATTGCCCGCTCCTGACGGCGATTCGCCGCCGCCGTGTATTCTCCGTGCGCGGCAGCCTCACCACCAGCACGCCGTCGTGATAGCTGGCCTCCGCGTGGCTGTCGTCCACCGGCGAAGGCAGCGGCACGTTGCGCTGGAAGGCGCCGTAGGCACGCTCCATGAGATGGAAGCGGCCGTTGTCGATCTGCCGGTTCACGCGCTTCTCACCCCGGATGATGAGCGTCTGCTCGTGAACGGAGAGGTCGAAGTCATCCGCCTGCATGCCGGGTGCCTCCAGGCGGACCTCCACCGCCTGGTCGTCCTCCAGCACCTCGGCGGCCATCAGGCCCCAGGCCGCGCCCCTGCGGGCATGCGCTTCTTCGCGGGTTTGCACCTCGCCCTCCCGGCGCAGTGGATAGAACCGGGTCAGCGCCGCGCCGGCGCGCTCCCGCAGGTCACGCCAACCCTCGGTGACCTGATCCCAGGCGTGTTCCAGTCCCTGCCTCAGTTCTTCGAATGTCCTCATGGCCTCACCTGCCTCAGACGGTCAGATTCTCGCGCGGATTCATGGGCATCTCCCGGCTCATGCGTTCATAGAGCTCCCGGGCGCCTTCGGTGTCCGCCTTCGGTGTCACGATGTTCAACTCCACATGCTGATCCCCCGGTGACTTCCCGGGCAGGCCGCGGCCCTTGAGCCGCAGCTGCTGACCGTTCTGCGACCCGGGAGGGATCTTCATGTCAATCCATCCGCCCAGCGTCGGCACCTTCACCGTGGCGCCCAGGGCCGCTTCCCAGGGCGTGATGGGCAACTGCAGGTGAATGTTCCTGCCCCGCAGTTCGTACTGCCGATGCGGGGCGATGTTGACCTCCAGGTACAGATCACCCCGTGGGCCGCCGCCCATGCCGGGCGGGCCCTGGCCGGCGAGCCGGATCTGCTTGCCCTGGGTCACCCCCGGCGGGATCTTCACCCGCACCTGTCGTGGCTCCACGGTGCCGTCCTCCTTGTGCGTCTGCAGGTTCAGGGTCCGGGCGGCGCCGTGGTAGGCATCCTCCAGCGAGATGGTGATGGTGGCGTGCTGGTCCTCGCCGCGGGTACGAAACCCCTGGCTGCGTCCCCCTGGCCCGCCACGGGCATGGAATCCCCGGGCACGGCCGCCACCACCGAAGGGATCGCCCGCCCCGAACGGGTCGCCGCCGCCGAAGATGGACTCGAAGAAATCGCTGAACACCGAGTCCGCATCGGCACCGCCGCGACCAGTGCGGTATTCCCAGCCGGGCGGTGGCCGGAAGTCCTGGCCCTGGTGCCAGCTGCTGCCGAGCTTGTCATAAGTGGCCCGCTTTTCCGGGTCACCCAGCACCTCGTAGGCCTCGCTGACTTCCTTGAACCGCGCTTCGGCGTCCTTTTCCTTGCTGACATCCGGGTGATACTTGCGCGCAAGACGCCGGTACGCCTTCTTGATCTCGTCCTGGCCGGCGTTGCGGTCAACGCCCAGCGTCTTGTAGTAATCCTTGTATTCCATACGCGCGCATCACCTCGCAGCCGTCGTTACGTGCCGGTTCATTGTTCCAGGTGCGTTACCGCGTACGCCGCAGGGAGCCCGCGGCGTACGCCGTGTCGCATTACCCCTTCACCGTGATGCGCCGTGGCTGCACCTTGTCCTGTTTCGGAATCACCACCTCCAGCACACCGTCCCGACTGGTGGCGGTGATGTTCTCGGCATCGGCGGTGTCGGGCAGGGTGAAGCGGCGATGGAATGCGCCCCGGATGCGCTCGACCCGGCGGTAGCCGTTGTCCTCGCGGACATCTTCGGCGCTACGCTCACCCTTGATGGTGAGTATGCCGTTCTCCATCTGCACGTCGATGTCATCCGGTTTCACACCGGGGACGTCCGCCTTGATCAGGTAGCGGTCCTGCTCTTCCTGGATGTCCACTGCCGGTACCCAGTCACTGGTGGCCATGGTGCTCGGATCACCAAGCTGCTGGCCGCTGTTGGCGAACAGGGAGTTCATTTCGTTGCTGAGCTGATTCAGCACGCTCCAGGGTTCATAGCGACGGATGTTCATGGTCAACCTCCTGATTTGTCTGTCGAAACACTTACCTCTGCTGCCTTAGATGTGGGCGCTCGGGCGGGTTTCAAGTGCCCGGCAAAAAATACCGCTCGCCTTGATCCCGAAGGTCGTTACTGGTATAAAACGCGACTCTCCGCCCGCAGGGGCGGCGTGCCGAATTCAGGAGGCGGAATCCCAATGTCCAAGGTGTGTCAGGTAACGGGCAAACGCCCGGCGGTGGGGAACAATGTTTCCCACGCGAACAACAAGACGCGGCGTCGGTTCTTGCCGAATCTGCAATTTCATCGTTTCTGGGTGGAGAGCGAGCAGCGCTGGGTGCGTCTGCGCGTCTCCAACAAGGGGCTGCGGACCATCGACAAGCGGGGCATCGACACGGTGCTGGCCGAGCTCCGCGGTCGCGGCGAAAAGGTCTGAGGAGGTCGGTCATGCGCGACAAGATCCGGATGGTATCCACTGCGGGAACCGGTCACTTCTATACGACCGACAAGAACAAGCGCAACACCCCGGGCAAACTGGAAATGAAAAAGTTTGACCCGAAAGCGCGCAAGCACGTTCTCTACCGCGAAGCCAAGATCAAGTAACGTCAGGCAGGATAGCGGTCTCCTGACGGCGAAGGGCCCGTGTCCCTGGTGGATGCGGGCCCTTTCGTTTGGGCGGTCACCGGGATTTTCCGGCACCGGCAGGGATGCAGATCCTGTCAGCCGTGGTACGGTTGAACCCTCGTTGAAGTCGGCCCGCCCCGTTGCAATGGGCAGGCCCGGCGAGTGTACTGACGCCTGGTTCCGAAGGATGTCCCTCGATCATGGCCGTACCGGCAGTGTACAAATGCCGCTTCTCCCGGGTGACTGACGGCGGGCGCCGGCCGCGGCCTGTCCGCCCGGGACGGAGCCCCGGAGGGTGGCAATGACGCCGGTCTTTGTTGCCCGTCAGCCTGTATTTACCCGTGATATGCGGCTGTTCGGCTACGAGCTCCTGTTTCGCGCGGCGGAAGGTGATCAGCGCGCCGAGGTGCTGGACGAGGACGTCGCCACCCGGCAGCTGCTGATGAATACCTTCACGGTCATCGGTCTGGAGCAGCTGGTCGGCCACAATCCGGCGCTTGTCAATGTGGGGCGCGCGTTCCTGCTGCAGGAGGCCGCGAACCGCTCGCTCCCGACCCGCGGCGTTATCCTTGAGGTGCTGGAGACGGTAACACCGGACCCGGAGGTGCTGGCTGCGCTGGCGACCCTGCGCAAGGCGGGGGTGCGCATCTGCCTGGACGACTTCGAGCCCACGCCCGAGACCCTGCCCCTAGTGGAGTACGCCGATATCGTCAAGATCGAGGTGGAAGGGCGCTCGGCGCGGGAGATTGCCCGGATCGTTGAGCAGATCAAGCGCCCGGGGGTGCGGCTGCTGGCGGAGAAGATCGAGGACCGGCAACAGTTCCGGGACTGTCTGGACCTCGGCTTCCAGTATTTCCAGGGCTATTTCCTCAGCCGGCCGCGCACCGTCCGCGGCGCGGCGATTCCGTCGAGCCGACTGCCCACCGTGCGCCTGCTGGCGGCGATCCAGAAGCCGGAACTGGAGGTCGCCGAGCTCGAGCGCATCATCGGTACCGACGTGGGGCTGAGTTACCGTCTGCTGCGCTACCTCAACTCCGCCTACTATCAGTTGCAACGCCCGCTGGATTCCATACGCCAGGCCATTCTCTATCTCGGGCTCAACGAGCTGCGCCGCTGGGCGTCTCTCATGGCCATCGCGGCAGTGGACGACAAGCCCTCGGAACTGATATCCATGCTCACCGTTCGTGCGCGGATGTGCGAGTTGCTCGGGCGCCAGCTCCATGGTGGCGACGGGGATACATTCTTCACCGTCGGCCTGTTCTCCGGGCTGGACGCGGTGCTGGATGTGCCTCTGGCCGAAGTGGTCGCGGAACTGCCCCTGAGTCAGGATGTCCACCAGGCGTTGCTGCACCGTCAGGGCCCTGCCGGGCAGGTGCTCGATTGCGTCCTCCACTACGAGGCTGGCGACTGGGACTGGCTGGAGCTCCGGCAGCATACACCGGACACCGTGCTGCAGGCTTATCTGGACGCCATTGACTGGACGCGCACGGTGCTCGAGCAGTACAGCGCCTGAACCGGTGGCTCGCCGCGGTAGCGCCGACCTGCCACCGGTGACATGCACCAGAGGGAACGGTGACCGTATGTCCGATATTTTGCTGAAGGCCCGCGGCCTGGAACGCCGATTCGGGCCCCGTACCGCCGTTGCGGGCGTGGATCTGGGGCTGTGCCGAGGGGAAGTGCTCGGGCTGCTGGGCCTCAACGGTGCCGGCAAGACCACCACCTTGCAGATGCTCTGTGGCGTGCTGGCGCCCACCGCGGGCAGCATCGTTGTCGCGGGTCACGACCTGCTCGACAGCCCGCGCAGCGCCAAGGCCTGCCTGGGCTACCTGCCTGAGCTTCCGCCGCTGCAGGCCGACGCCAGGGTCCGTGACTACCTTGCCTGGACGGCGCGGCTGCGCCGCTTGCCCAGGGCACGGATCGCCGGGGCGGTGGAGCGCGTGCTCGCGCGCTGCGCCCTGGAGAGCGTTGCTGACCGTGTGATCCGCAACCTCTCCAAGGGTTACCAGCAACGGGTGGGCATTGCCCAGGCCATCGTTCACGAGCCGGCGCTGATCGTGCTGGATGAGCCTACGGTGGGCCTGGATCCGCGTCAGGTCCAGGGGATTCGGGAGCTGATCGCCGATCTGCGGCAGGAACATGGCATTATCTTCTCCAGCCATATTCTTGCGGAGGTGCAGGCGGTCTCGGATCGGGTCACGATCCTGCACCACGGCCGGGCCATCTACAGTGGTGCAGCCACCGAGACCGGGGGCGGCCAACCGCGCTACCTCGCGCGTTTCCAGGCGACACCGGATCAGCAGGTTCTGGCCGCCGTGGACGGCGTCCTTTCAGTGGAGGCGGCCCCCGTCGGCGGGGTGTTGCTGGAGCTTGCCGGCGAGGAGGTGCTGGACCGGGTGCTGGCCGAGAGTGTGCGCCAGGGATGGGGGCTGCGGGAACTTGGCCGCGAGCGCCGCACGCTGGAGCAGGTGTTCCTGGACCTCACCGAGGCGGCAGAGGAGACAGCCGCATGATGACGTTTTCCCTGGCTGCCCGGGAACTCCGGATGTTGTTCGCCTCACCGCTGCCGTGGATCGTGCTGGCGGTGAGCCAGGCGGTCAGTGCCTGGTGGTTCCTGTCGCTGGTGGAGCAGTTCCAGGCCCATTACCAGCCCATGCTGGTGCGCACCAACAGCCCCATGGGTGTTACCGATCTGGTGCTCATGCCGTTCTTCGGCAGTGTCGTGGTGCTGGGTATGCTGCTGCTGGCCGCGGCGCTGCTGGCCATGCGGCTGCTGGCCGAGGAGCGGCGCAGTGGAGGCTTGCGGCTGCTGTATTCCTCACCGATTTCGGTCACCGAGATGGTGCTGGGCAAGTACCTGGCGGCCCTGGCGTTCCTGCTGGTGCTGGTGGCCACCTGGCTGCTCATGCCGCTGGCCCTGATGCTGGGCACCGAGCTGGATCTCGGCCGTCTGGCGGCCGCCGGCCTGGCGCTGTTGCTGCTGGCAGCCACCATGGCCAGCGTGGCCTTGTTCGCCTCCAGTATCACCATTCAGCCGCCCGTGGCCGTGGTGCTGACGGCGGGAATCATGTTGGCGCTGCTCGGTATCAACGCAGTGGTGGACGGCGACGACCCGCTCACCGGCTATCTGGCGCTGCTACCTCACTACGAAACGCTGGTGCAGGGCCGGGTAGTGTCCACCGATATTGTCTACTTCCTGGTGCTGGTCACCGGCTTTCTCGGCTTTACCATCAAGCGTCTGGACGGGCTGCGGCTGCAGGCGGGATGAACAGGGACAGGTTCGTATATGCGTATTGATCGACACACCCGGTTGTGGCTGCATCTCAACAGCGCCGCCACCGGCATCGCCCTGGTCCTGGTGCTGGCGCTGGTTGCCTGGCTCAGCACCCGTTACACCCTGGCCACGGAGTGGTCCACCGCCGGCCGGGGTGAGCTGGCGGATGGCAGCATCGAACTGCTGGAGGAGCTCGACGACCGGCTGGACATCGTTGCCTTCGTGCGCCCTGACGACTTCCTCGCCGGCCACATCGAGCGACTGGTGGAGCGCTATCAGCGCCATCACTCCGATTTACGCTTTCGCGCCATCAACCCCGATGCCCGCCCGGATCTGGTGCGCCAGTTCGGCGTCGAAGGGCAGGGCGAGATGGTGGTGGAGTACCAGGGCCGCCAGGAGCGCGTGGCCGCGCCGAGTGAACCGCGCCTGAGTGCAGCCATTGCCTCGCTTGCCGGTACCGACGGCCGGCCAGTGGTCTATCCGCAGGGGCATGGGGAGCGGGACCTGCGGGGGGAGGCGAATCACGATCTGGGCAGTTTCGGGCAGCACCTGGGTGACCAGGGACACGCACTGGAGGCGATTACCGCGCTGGAGGACGGGGTGCCCGAGGAGGCCGGTGTGCTGGTGATCGCCGGGCCGCGCAGTGACTGGCTTCCCGGCGCCGAAGCTGCGGTAACCGATTGGGTGGAGCAGGGCGGGAATCTGCTCTGGTTGGTGGACGATGGCGACCGCGAGCGGCTGGACTTCCTGGCCGAGGCGCTGGCCATCGAGATTCTGCCCGGTCAGGTGGTGGAGCCGCGGGCCGAGGAGCTGCTGGGCGTGGATAATCCGCGCCTGCTGGTCCTCGGCGATCATCCGCGGCATCCGGTGGTAGACAACCTGGAAGGCGTGTCGTTGTTCGTAGGTGCCCGCGCCCTGGAACTCACCGACGCCGCCGACGAGCGCTGGCAGATCAGTCAGTTGCTGCGCAGCGAGGAACGCCACTGGGTCGAGACGGGTGACCCGGACAGCCCCGAGTTCGACGCCGATGCCGGAGACCGGCGGGGCCCGGTCACTCTGGGGCTCACCCTGACACGCGCCCTGGATGAGACACGGGAACAGCGGGTGGCCGTCGTGGGCAACGCCGAGTTCCTCGCCAACGCCTATGTAGGCAACGGTGCCAACATGGAACTGGGCCTGCAGCTGGTGGACTGGCTCACCGACGGTTCCGGCGCCGGCGCTGTACCCGCCCGTGCCGCGCCCGACCAGACCCTGGAGCTCAGCAGCGCGCAAATGATCGTCATCGGTTTCGGTTTTCTTGTCGCCATTCCCGCGGTCTGGCTGGGCGCCGCCGGCTGGGCCTGGTGGCGCCGCCGGCGCGGCTGAGGCGGACATGCGGCGCCGGCTGGCCATCAATCTTGTCATCCTGCTGCTGGCGGCGGGGCTCGCAGCGGTGGCTTGGCTGGATCTGCAGCGCGACAACGCCACGCCGCGCCTGACGGAGCTCACGCCGGCAGAGGTTCAGGTCGTCCGCCTGCAGCAACAGGACGGCCGCACCCTGCGCATGGAGCGTCGTGATGAGGGTTGGTGGATTACCGAACCAGTGGAGACCCGCGCCAGCGATTTCCATGTCGAGCAACTGCTGGAGCTCACCCGGGCCCCGGCCCAGGCCAGTTACGCCATGGACGAGATCGATCCGGACCGGGTGGGGTTGTTCCCCCCGGAGGTGAAGCTGGCCTTCAACGGCACCGGGGTCGGCCTGGGCGAGACGGATGCGGTGGACGGGCTGCGCTACGCCATGGTGGATGAGCGGATCCACCTGGTGCCGGACGATCTGATGCCGCTGATCGGCGGGCCGTGGTGGAATTTCCTCGACCGCCATGTCATCGGCGACCGCGGTGAGCCGGTGGCGCTGGAAGCGCCGGGGCTCGGTATTCGTCAGGACGGTGACGGTTGGCGCACTGAAGGCGATGCCGTCGGTGTGGACGCTGCCGAACTGATGTCGGACTGGCGTAGTGTCGAGGCTCTGGTGGCACGCCCGCTGGATGAGCCGCCGGAGGCGGAACCGGAGGTCACGATCACCATGGCGGACGGTAGCCAGCGGCGTTTCGTCCGGGCCGAGGAGGATGGCGAGATCCGCCTGGTGGACCTGGACTCCGGGGTCGCCTACGTCTTCAACCAGGAGTTGCGCGAATACCTGGTCACCGGGCGGGAGCCCTGAAAGGAAAGCCATCACCATGCCCGAACTGCCCGAGGTGGAGACCACGCGCCGGGGCGTGGCGCCCCATGTGAGCCGCGCCACCATCAGCGACGTCGTGGTCCGCGACCACCGGTTGCGCTGGCCGGTGGCGGAGGACCTGCCGCAGCGGCTGCGGGGGCGCCAGGTCAGCGCAGTCGATCGGCGCGCCAAGTACCTGCTGTTCCGGCTCGACGCTGACACCCTGTTACTGCACCTGGGCATGTCCGGCAGTCTCCGCCTGGTCCCTGCCAGAACGCCCCCCGAGCCCCATGCGCACCTGGATCTGGTTTTCTCGCACGGTCAGGTGCTTCGCTTCACCGACCCCCGTCGGTTTGGCAGCGTTCACCTGGCCCCCGGCGATGGCGGCAGCCACCCTCTGCTGGCCCGGCTGGGGCCGGAGCCGCTGGGCGACGGCTTCACCGGGGAGTGGCTTTACCAGCGCTCCCGTGGGCGGCGACAGGCGGTCAAGGCCTTCATCATGGATGCAGCGACGGTAGTCGGTGTTGGCAACATCTATGCCGCCGAGGCCCTGTTTCGTGCGGGCATCCACCCGGCCCGGGCTGCCGGGCGTGTCAGCCGCCGGCGCTATGGGGAACTGGCGGCTGCGGTGCAGGCCGTGCTGACCGAAGCCATCGATGCCGGTGGGACCACGCTGCGGGATTTCGTCGGCAGTGGCGGTCGTCCCGGCTACTTCCGTCAGTCGCTGTCCGTGTACGGCCGCGCCGGCCAACCCTGTCGTGCCTGTGGCGCCCCGCTGCGCCTGATTCAAGTGGGCCAGCGCAGCACCTGCTATTGTTCCGGGTGTCAGCGTTAGGGAAACATTAGGGAGGGGCGGCCGGGGCAATGGTCGGGGGTGCGTGTGATGTACTCCACAGTCCGGACGCTGCAAAGCGCGTACCGTGTGGGGAACTAACGACTGCGCCGACCGGTCGCCCGCGGGGGAGAACGGGTCGCACGATGTGAGGAGCCGAAACAGCATGGGATTGTTCGGAAGCAAGAGCAAACCGGCCAAGCGCCGCGGTGGCGGCACCACCATCATTGCCGCGGGTACCACGCTGGTGGGTGACCTGTCGCCCGAGGGCAACGTCCATATCGATGGCCGTATCGAGGGTCAGATCGACTCTGCCAGTGACGTTTCCATCGGTGCCGAGGGCAGCTTTGAAGGCGAGATCCGGGCGCACCGCATGGTGGTCAGCGGCTATGCACGCGGTCGCATCGAGTGCGACAGCCTGGAGATCGTCAACAAGGGACGTGTTCTGGGGGAGGTCTCCAGCCGCAGCTTCGTCATTGAGCCCGGTGGGCAGTTTGTCGGCGAAAGCCGCTCCACCGACGAGGAATCCGTGGCGCAGCTCGGCCATTGGCAAAGCCAGGAAGGTGTCGGCGCGGATCAACCGGCTTTCCGGGCCGAGGCCCAGCCGGAACCCGAGCCTGAACCTGAGCCCGAGCCGGTGGTGCACGCCACCACGGACGAGTTCGATGGGGACGAGCCGGTGGTCACCGGGATCGACGAGCAGGTTGCCGGCTCCGACGACGAACACGACGGTCGTGAACCGACGGTGGCCTTCGAGCAGAGCGAACCCGAACACCGGCAGGACCGGGTGGCAGAGAATCAGCGGCGGTGGCGCTGAGCGGCACTGGGGTTTAGGATCGGCGTCAGGGCCCATTTGCTCCCGGCCTTCAGTGTCGCGGGCTTCCCGTGCGCCGTCGCGAGAGATAACGGAAGCAGACCAATGCAGGGGGTAGCGCTGTGGAACGTGTAATCGGACTCGATATGGGATACGGCTTCGTCAAGGCCAACGATGGCCGTGACGGGGTACGCTTCCCCAGTGTGGTCGGTGATGGCAGTGGCGGCGGCCCCATGTCGCTGGGCTTCCAGAAGCCGGATCCGACCAGCGACATTCGCATCACCGTGGGTGGCAAGACCTATTTCCTGGGGGATCTGGCCATCCGTCATTCCCGCATCGCCCACCGCGGCCTCTCGGCAACCCGCGCCGAAGGGGATGATCTGCGCATCCTGTTCCTCGGTGCACTGAGCATGTTCTGCCGCGAATCCATGAACGACTTCTCCGTGGTCACGGGCCTGCCGCCGGGGCGTATGCACCTGGCGGATGACCTGGTCTCGCGCATGCGTGGCGACCATACCGTGACCCGCCATGTCGGGCGCAATCGCCAGGATCTCAGCATTCGCCTGAACAACATCGAGGTCGTGCCGCAGCCCCTGGGGACGTTCTGGGCCGAAGTGCTGGATGGCCGCGGCCAACTGCGTGGTGACTCCCGGCTGCTGGAGGGGCGTGTCGGCATCATTGATGTCGGCTTCCGCACCAGCGACTTTGCCACTATCGTCGAGGGCGAGTACGCCCCGGCCTGGAGCCGCACGGTCCCGCTGGGCATCTCCACCGGGTATGACGCCCTGTCATCGGCCCTGGCCACCCAGTACGGTCTTGAACGCGAGACTTACACGCTGGACCAGGCCGTCATCGATGGCGAGATCAATGTCTCCGGGCGGCGCGTGGACATCACCGACCTGCGGGATCAGATCCTCGGCGAGGTGGCCACCAAGCTGATGGTGGAGATGCAGTCCCTGTGGCAGCTCACCGACTATGACTCCGTGCTGCTCACCGGCGGTGGCGCCCATGTGCTGGAGCGCTATCTCCGGCCGGAGGTGCCACAGAGCGTGGTTGTCAACGACCCGGTGACTGCCAACGCCCGCGGCTACGTGGCCTGGGGCACGTTCCAGACCAATGACGCCCAACCCGAAGCGCAGACGACCACCGGTGCCGGCTTTGGAACCGATGCGGCGAACCAGGCGCCCAGTGGCGGTTTCGATCAGTCCGCCCGGAATTCGGGCGAACGGGCATCCGGCGACTATTACGGCAACGACTGACGGCGGCGGTGTAAGGCGTGAACCGGACGGGGTCAGCCTCCGTCCGGTTCGCCGGTTGTGTACCATACCCGGGTAATCACGAAGGTCGTAGTGCCTGCCGGAAGCGCCACGTTCACCCCGTCATCCTCCGTCTTGCCGAGCACGGCCCGGGCCATGGGTGAGTCCACGCTGATCAGGCCCTGGCCGGGATCGAACTCGTCGGGCCCGACGATGCGGTAGCGCGTCTCCTGTCCGGCATCGTCCTCCACCGTGAACCAGGCGCCGAAGCGGATGCGACTCGGGTCTGACGGGCGCTCCTGCACCACGGTGAGTTCGTCCAGGCGCTTGCTGAGATAGCGCACGCGCCGGTCGATTTCCCGCAACTGCTTCTTGCCGTAGATGTATTCCGCATTCTCGGAGCGGTCGCCCATGGCAGCCGCCTCGCTGACGGCCTGGGTGACCTCGGGCCGGCGTACGCGCCACAGCCAGTTCAGTTCACGCTCCAGCGTACGCCAACCCTCGCGGGTGATGTACGCGGACCGTTTCGGTTGTGGGGGGCGGTAACGACTCATGGATCAGCAAGCGCCCCCGGGGGAGCCCGCCGCGCGCGGGCCCCCCGGGGCTGCAGGACACGACACGATCCGGCTCAATCCAGTACGCGCACGGCAATCCCGTGGAAATCGCTGTCGGGATTGCCCTGCGCCGGCTCGACAACGTCGACGATTTCCCGTGTGTCCACGTCCAGCACGGAGAACCCGGGGGTTTCGCCCTCGGCCATGTGAGGCATGGACACCGGGTTCGGGCCCCGCAGGGTGATGAACGCGTAGCGGGAGTCCGGCGAGAAGTCGAGAATGTCCGGTGTGGGCCCGGTGTCCGGGATAGTCGCGGTGATCTCGAACGACTCAGGGTCGATGACGATACCGTCCGAGGAGCCGCGGTTGACCATCCAGATGGCCTCGCCGTTGGGGACGTTGCGCACGCCGTGGGCGTCGATGCCCTGGCTCACGTCGGACGCCACCACCTCCAGCGTCTCCACGTCCAGGGCGTACCAGATCCCTGTCTGCGGACCGCCGCCGTTGACGATCATGTGTTCGCCGTCCGGTGTAAGCATGGTGCCGCAGTTGGTCTGCAGTTCATTGGGCGAGAACACTTCGTCCAGGGTCATGCTCTCGGTATCCACCACCACCAGTCCGCCGTCGTCCAGGCTCGGCCCCAGGGTGACGAAGGCGCGCCCGCCGTCGGCGGTGGTGTCGTGGCAGATGGCGGCGACGTCGTTGAAGTCGTCCGCGCGGGCCTCGAAAACCGGGTCATTGGCAATGATCAATTCCCGGCTGACGCGGAACTCCTCGGCATCCAGATCGGCGCTGACCTCGACCACCATGCCGTCCCGGTCCACGTCCGGCGAGCCGATGACGTCCACCAGAATGGCGCTGTCATCCGGAGTGAAGCCGGCCATGTGCGTGCGCGGGCCGGTCTCGATGATATCCACTACCCGGTAGTCCTCGGTGCGGATCACCGCCACGTTGCCGGTGCCGACGTTGGCCACCGCCGCGTAGCGGTGATCGGAGCTGAACTCCACCATGTGCGGGACGCGCACGCCGTGGGCGCCCAGGTTGATGCGCGCGACCTCCTTGAGATCCTGGTCGTAGATGTGGGCCTTGTGTGTTCCCTGGTCCAGTGCCCAGATCTCGTACGCGGCCTCGTCCGCGAATGCCGCCTGTGCCCCAAGCCCGAGTGCCGCGGTGAGCAGCCCCAGGGTGACCGTTCTGCCTGTCAGTCGTTGCAACATGCCCTCTCCCGAATCGTTTATCATGGCTCTGTCGTTCGTCGACGTTGCTAACAAGAGTATAGGCGCTGTCCGCGGCCGGGGAAAACTCTGGCTGCAAGGCGTAGTAGCGCTCAAACGGGGAGATGGCGTGTCGGACTCCGGCCACCAGCACGATGACAACCAGTTCCAGCTCACCAGCCGCCGTGACATTGTCGCTGTGCTGCGCCAGCTCGGCCGGCGCCCGGAACTGATCACCGCCTATTTCAATCAGGGCCGCGAAAGCCTCGTGACCGCCGTGCTGGACGTGGATCACGAGACCGCGGAGTTGATTCTGGATCACGGGCCTGATGACGCCATCAACCGACGCGCCCTGGCGGCGGGCCAGTTGGTTTGCATGACCCGGGAGAACAACGTCAGCGTCAAATTCCGCTTGCAGGGGTTGCAGCGCGCAAGTCGCGATGACGGGCCGGTGTTCCGGGCGCCCCTGCCCGAGAGCCTGTACCGCCTTCAGCGCCGGGAGTTTTTCCGCGTGCCCATGCCGGTGTCCAGTCCGGTGCTCTGCCGGATTGCCAACGATACCGGGGAGGTGCATGAATTCCGGGTCACGGACATGAGTCTGGGCGGAGTCGGCATCGTTGACGCGACCATGAAGCTGTCACTGCGGATCGGAGACGTATTCAATGATGCGGAGCTTCGGGTTCCGGGGCAGACGCCCCTGGCGGTGGGGCTGGAAGTCCGCAACGTGTCACGGCACATCTTTCGGGATGGCACCGTGGGGCGCCGGCTCGGAGTCGCTTTTCAGGGCCTGTCCACCCGGGGCAGTACCCTGCTGCAACGGTACCTGCAGCGGCTCCAGATCGCCTATCGCGAGAGTTCGCCTGACAACGACTGACCCGTATGGCGACTGTTGCCATGAAGAGACATCTTTTTCTTCTTTTTTATCAGTATTTTGCGTTATTTTGCCGCTAAGGTGTCGCCAGGTGGTTACGGTTTTCTGTGCCGATTGCGTTCGTCCATTCTGTAACTGCCTGATTGCATAGTCTATGCTCCAGGTGGCACGACCAATGCACTCTTTGTCGTGCCATCGCCTGGTCGTCGTGGCCTGCCTCAGCGTGTGCCCTGCTACCACGACGACAGCGCGGCCATCGGTGTCCCGCGCACCCATCACCGGTGGCCGTCAGGCAGCGCGTCTGCCCACCCTGACGCGTGAACCTTGCCCCCGGGTTTCCCGGGGGTTTTTTTTGTCCGCACACCGGAGCCGCAGGAGGGAAAGGCCGGGCCGGCGTGTCACGCGTCGCAGAAGGGGCCGAACTGCCAGAAGCGGCGGCACTGGAAGCGTTCCTCGCATTCCTGCAGCTGCGCCGCGTAGTTCTGCGCGGTGCGCTCCACGCGGGTTGCCGCGCGCAGCAGAGTGCTGTTGTTCTCCCAGTTCCGCCGCCGGTATCCGGTGTGGCCCTGGTGGTAGGCAAGGTACAGGTGGCGGGGGTTCTGTTTGCTGATGCCCAGGCGCTGGTGGGTGTTGTTGTTGTACCAGCCGATGAAATCCAGGGCATGTTTCATGTGCGTGCGCCGCGCGAAAAAGCTGCCTTCGGCCTCCAGGTACTCGCCCCAGACGGGGTTCTGGGCCTGGGCGTAGCCGTAGGCGGTGGACGGCCGCCGCCAGGGGATGAAACCCAGCAGTCGCGTCCGTGGCGGTCGCGCGTCGTGGCGGAACGAGGACTCCTGGCGTACGAACGCGAACTGGGTGGCCATGGGGGTGCCCCAGCGTTCCTCGCTCTCGCGGGCATAGTCGTACCAGCGCGGATTGTCGTCCAGGATGGTGCAGATGTTGTCGGCACGCTGGGGCTGCGACGCGGCACAACCGGTGAGCCACGCGAGGGTGACCAGCAGTAGCAGCAACATCAGCAGGCGCCCCATCACTCCTCCGCGGACCCGCCGCCACGGGTGCGGGCCTCCAGGCGCTGGATCAGGTCCTCGACGCCGCCGCGCCTGATCGCACTGCCGTATTCCTGGCGGTAATTGGTGACGAAACTGATGTTCTCCACTACCACGTCGTAGGCTTTCCAGGAGTCATCACCGGTGCGGATCAGCCGGTAATACACCGGCAGAGACTGGTCGCGGAACTGCAGGCGGGTCTGCACGGTGACGCGGCCGCGGTCGTCGGGCTCCGTGACCCGGTCTACCCGCAGGATGTTGTCCTGCCCCTCCACCATGGCCAGGGCGTCATCGATGTTGTTGGCGAGCATGCGGGCATAGGTGCGGATGAGATTCTCGCGGAACGCCTTGACGAAGCGCTCCTGCTGCTCCGTGTCCGCCTCGCCCCAGTAGCGCCCGAGGATGAGGCGGCTCATGAGCTCGAAATGCACTCTGGGCGCGAGGATCTCGTCGATGAGTTCCTCTGCCAGGCGGGGGTCCTCGGCGATGGCTTCGTGGTGCTCCAGGAGGGCATCCAGGGACGCATCGAAGGTATCCCGGACGACGCGCTCGGGCGTGGCGGTGTCGGCCTGCAATGGTGTCAGCAGCAGTGCAGCCAGCACCGCCAGTGTGACCACGCCGTTACGAAACATGGTGTTCATTCGCCATTATCCATTTGATCCAAAAGCTTTTCCCCTGGATATCATGTGTGACTGGATCGATCTATACTGACGTCAAGTACCAACAGCAGGAAGACGGGCATGCTCGACGTCTACGTATACTACCCGCGCAGCCCCTCGCTGCAGCCACCGCGCCAGGTGGGGCAGGTGAAGCAGCCCTATCGCTACGCGGATCAGGGGCTGCAGGAACGCGATCATACCCCGGGCCGGGATGCGGTGGATGTCCGCGTCCGCGATGTCCTGCAGAAGCCGCAGCAGCGGCGGCAGGAGGTTCCAGACCGGGATGCCGGTGCGCCCCGGGATGATCAGGACCGGACCGGGGGCAACGATACCCCGCCGGGGGAGCATCACATCGATACCTACGCCTGAATCCCGCCGGCGAGTGACTACTCCTGCGTCACCCGGCCTTCACCGCCGCCGCGTTCGTCGCTTACTGCCTCCATGCGATCCTCGTCCCGGTCCCAGAACACCACCTGCATGTCACCGTAACGCCGCATCATGGGGCGTACGGTGTGGCCCTTGGCCACCAGTGCACGGCGGGTTTCCACGGAGATGGCGCCGGGTTCGTGCTGGATGCGGTCCGGCAGGTACTGGTGGTGGAAGCGCGGCCGTGACACCCACTGCTCCGGTTCAAGGCGGTCGACGAAGCTGATGGTGCCCAGCAGCACCTGGGTGATGATGCGACTGCCACCGGGGCTGCCGAGCACGGCAACGCGGTCCTCGGTCTCCAGGAAGGTTGGCGTCATGCTGGACAGTGGGCGCTTGCCGGGTTCGATGGCGTTGGCCTCGCCGCCCACCAGGCCGTAGGCGTTGGGCTTGCCGGGCTGGCTGGCGAAGTCGTCCATTTCGTTGTTCAGCAGCACCCCGGAGCCCGGCGGCATGAAGCCGGAGCCGAACGGGTAATTGATGGACAGGGTTGCGCCCACCCGGTTGCCGTCGGCGTCGATCACGGAGAAGTGGGTGGTGTCCTCGCCGCCGATGCGCCCTGTGGGCAGGTCCTCGCTGGGAGTTGCCCGCTCCGGGTCCAGGTCCGCGGCAACGGTCTCGGCGTGCTCCCGACTGGTGAGCTTGTCCACGGGGATGTCGACGAAATCGGGATCGCCCAGGTAGACGGGGCGGTCGCGGTAGGCGCGGCGCATGGCTTCGGCCTTGAGGTGAATCCGTTGCGCCTCGGGCTGGTTGTGCAGGTCGTGCTGGTCGAGGATGTTGAGCATCGTCACCAGACCGATGCCGCCCGCCGACGGCGGCGCAGCGCTGGTGATCCGCATGCCGCGGTAGGTGCCCCGGACCGGTTCCCGTTCGCGGATTTCGTAGTCCGTCAGATCGTCCATGCGCCACAGACCGCCGGCCTCGTTGGTGCCGTAGACCAGGCGCTCGGCGACGTCACCACGGTAGAAGCCGTCGAAGCCCTCATCGGCCAGACGTTGCAACGTCAAGGCCAGGTCCGTCTGGACAATCAGCTCGCCTTCCTCGGGAATCTCGCCGTCGTCGAGGAAGATATCAGCGGCCGCCGGCGACTCGCGGAGTGCATCCAGCCGGAAGCGGATCATGCGCTGATAGTGGGGGCCCACCGGAAAGCCTTCCTCGGCATAACGGATCGCCGGCGCCAGGTTGGTGGCCAGGTTCAGCTCACCGTACTCCTCGGTGAGGTGTACCAGGGCGGCGGGGGTGCCCGGGATCCCTGCCGCCCTGGGGCCGTCCAGGGAGTCCCGGTCGCGGACTTCGCCCTCGTCGTCCAGGTACATGTCCCGGGTCGCCTCGCCGGGGGCCGTTTCGCGACCGTCCACCATGACCTGTTGGTCGTCCGCTTCCCGGTGCAGCAGCCAGAAGCCGCCGCCGCCGATGCCGGAGCCGTAGGGTTCCACCACCGCCAGGGCGGCACTGACGGCAACGGCGGCATCGAAGGCGTTACCACCCTGGTCCAGGACTTCGATGCCTGCCTCGGTGGCCAGGGGATGCGCGGTGGCCACGGCGGCGCCGGGTGGCGTCTGGCCCGCTGCGGTCAGGGAGGTCAGCAGCAGGCACAGACCAAGAATCGTCCCGGTGAAACGGTGCAGCATTGGGAGCTCCGGATATTACTTCTGCAGGCGTGCGGCCAGGGCTTCGGCCACCTGCGGGTGCACGAACTTGTCGACGTTGCCGCCCAGTGCCGCGACCTCCCGCACCAGGCTGGAGGAAATGAACGCGTACTGCTCGGACGGGGTGAGGAACACCGTTTCCACATTCTCGATGAGCTGGCGGTTCATGCTGGCGAGCTGGAACTCGTACTCGAAATCGGAGACGGCGCGCAGCCCGCGCAGGATGACCTGAGCGTTTTCCGCGGCGACGAAATGTGCGAGGAGGGTGTCAAAGCCCGTGACCTCGACGTTGGGAACGTGTGCCAACGCAGTGCGCGCCATTTCCAGCCGCTCTTCATTGGAGAACGCCGGCTTCTTGCTGGGGCTGGGAAATGCGGCCACGCCGATGATCAGGCGATCGAACAGCTTCGCGCCCCGCTCCACCAGGTCAATATGGCCGTTGGTGATGGGGTCGAAGGTTCCCGGGTAAATGGCTGTGACGGTCATCTCGCGGTCCTGTGAGGTTGTTTCTTGTAAGGAGCAACACATCAAACCATTGGCCGCGCCCGCAATCAATCAAGCTGTTATCTGGCGGCCTTCGGGCGCGACCAGCAGGAAGCACACATCGCCCGCGGTGCGCTCCCGCAGAATCTTCCAGCCCGGCGGCAGCTGCGGCGGCGACTGCCGGGCATGTTCCAGGTACACACGGCTGTCCGCGTGAAGCCAGTCGCCAGCGCTCAGTGCCTGGCATGCCGGCTCGAGAAGGCCGCCGGTAAAGGGTGGGTCCAGGAAAACGATGTCTACTGGCCGGTCCGGCGGTTGTCGCAGTAACGACAGGGCGTCACCGGCATGGACGTGGATTCGCGCCTCGGCCTGCAACAAGCCGATGTTCTGCCGCAGCCGGGCAATGGCATTGCGATTGCGCTCGGCCAGCAGCACGGACGCGGCGCCCCGGGACGCCGCCTCGAAGCCGAGGGCGCCACTGCCGGCGAAGAGATCCAGGCAGTGGCTCCCCGGCACCACGGCCTGCAGCCAGTTGAACAGCGTCTCGCGGTTGCGGTCCGCCGTGGGACGCAGGCCGGCACCGTCGGCGAAGCGCAGCCGGCGGCCCCGCCATTCGCCGCCGATGATACGCAGTTCGTTACGCGCCCTGGCTGCCATGGGCGGACTGTAGCGGGATCAATCCGCGCCTTCCAGTTCGTCCTCGTCGGCTTCCTCGCCGTCTTCGTCCTGGGGGCCGACAATGACGGTGACGAAATCGTCCGGCTGCAGCCGGCGCTGCAGGGCGTCGTGGATGGTCTCGCCATCCAGGGCCTCGATGCGCTCCGGGAAACGGTCAAGGTAGTCCAGGGGCAGCCCGTGGAAGCCGATGGTAGCCACGTAGCCGAGGATGCTGCGGTTGTCGGCGAGCTGCAGCGGGAAGCTACCGGTGATATTGCGCACCGAGCGTCGCAATTCGTCCTCACCGGGACCATTGTCCCGGAGATCGTTCACCGTGTTCTGCAACACGTCCAGCGCTTCCTGGGTACGGTCACTGCGGATCTGGGTGCTGATCAGGAACGGACCGGACTGCTTCATGGGCGAGAAGCGGCTGCCGATGCTGTAGGACAGGCCCCGCTCCTCGCGCATCTCTTCGGCCAGGCGACTGACCAGCCCGCCGCCGCCGAGGATGTGATTGCCGGTGTACAGGGCGAAGTGGTCGTCGTCACCACGGGGGTAACCCACCTGGCCCATGAGCACGTGGCTCTGGTTGGTGCCGAAGGGGATGTGGATGGTCTCCCCGGCCTTCGCCGAGGGTTCCGGTTCCGGCAGTGGCTCCGGGGCGGAGCCGCTGCGCAGGCTACCGCCCAGATGCTCGGCCACCGCCTCGGCCTCGGCGCGGCTCAGGTCGCCGACGATGGCCAGGCCGGCATTCTCGCGCACGTAGTAATCATCAAAGAAGGCCGTTACCTGGTCACGGTCCATGGCCTCCAGGCTTTCTTCGCTGCCGCCGGGGCGGCTGGCGTAGGGGTGGTCGCCGTAGAGCGCCTCCCAGAACGTCTCCCGGGCCAGAGACCCGGGATCCTGGCGGCTGTTGCGCAGGCTCACCAGCATGCGCCGCCGCTCGCGGTCCACGGCGGCCTCGGGGAAGTCCGGTTCGCTGATCACCAGGGTCAGTGCCTCCACCGCGGCGCTCAGGGTGTCCGGGTCATTCAGGCTTCGCAGGCTGATGCTCGCGGTGTCGCGGCCGCTGTCGGTGGAGAAGCGGGCGCCCTGATCCTCGAAGCGCCGTGCCAGTTCGCCGGTATCGAGGCCTCCCGCGCCCTCGCTGAGGAGATTGCTGGTCAGCGAAGCCAGGCCGGGCGTGTCGCCGTCACGGGCGGAGCCGGCGTCGAAAGTCAGCCGCAAATCCACCATGGGCAGCGTGGGGCTGTGCACGTAGTAGACGTCCAGTCCCTGGTCGGTGGTCCAGTGCTCGATGTCGGGGCCGCTATGCGCAGGGCTCGCCATTGTGGTGACGGCCAGGCCCAGAAGCGGCAGCAGCGAACGGCGCAGGGTGTGTCGGATCGCGAGCATGTCGGTTCCTCAGTATCCGGTGGTGTCGTCGGTGGCGTCGGCGCCGGGGGTCATGCCGGGCAGCGTGGGGGTGTCGTCCGCGTCCTCGCTGCGCAGCAGATGACCGACGGTCAGCCGCTTGTCCTGCAGGTAGCGCTGCGCGACCTCCTGGACATCCTCGCGGCTGACGGCTTCCAGACGCTCCTCGAACTCCTCCATGGCTTGATAGCCGATGCCGGTTGTCTCCAGCAGACCGATTTCCATGGCCTGACCGGAGAGGGAGTCGAGGCGGTAGACGTAGTCGGCGCGCAGCTGCACCTTGGCCCGCTCCAGCTCCTCGGTGGTGATGCCATCCTCGCGGACGCGCTCGACCTCCGCGCGCACCGCCTCTTCCAGCTCGTCCAGTTCCACCTCTCCCGTGGGCCGTGCGTGGATGGCGAAGTGCGTATCCAGCCGGGCCATGCTGCGGTAGCTGGTGCCGATGCCAGCGGCCAGTTCCTGTCCGCGCACCAGTTCGGTGGGCAGTCGGGCGCTGCGGCCGCCGTCCAGCACCTGGCTGAGTACACTGAGCGCGTAGGTCTCGCCCGGGTCGTCCGTGGTCGCCAGTGAAGGGACGTGATAGCCCATCATCAGGAAGGGGTTGGCGTTGTCGTGGTGAACGGTCAACCGGCGCTCGCCCAGTGGCTCGACCTCTTCGCGATCCTTGATGTCGGGCGTCGGCCGGGGCTCCAGCGGGCCGAAGTGTTTGTCCGCAAGAGCGCGCACCTCGTCCGGATCCACGTTGCCGACCACCACCAGGATGGCATTGTTCACCCCGTACCAGTCGTCGTAGAACGCCTCGATGTCGTCCAGGGTCAGCTGGTCGATGTCCCGTTTCCAGCCGATGATGGGCTGGCGGTAGGGGCTGTGATGCCAGGCGACGGCGTTGAAGCGCTCGCGGAGCACACCCATGGGGTTGTCGTCCACCCGCAGGCGGCGCTCTTCCTGGACCACCTCCATCTCGCGCTCGAACTCGTCCTGGTCGAAGACGATATTCTCCAGCCGGTCCGCCTCCAGCTCCATGGCGATCTCCAGGCGGTCCGCGCCAAGCTCCTCGTAGTAGCCGGTGAAGTCCCGACCCGTGAAGGCGTTGAGCTGCCCGCCCTCCTCGGAGATGGTGCGCGAGAACGTGCCGGTCTCACGGGTCTCGGTGCCCTTGAACATCATGTGCTCCAGGGCGTGGGCCACGCCGGTGGTGCCCGGCTGCTCATGGCTGGAGCCCACCGGGAACCAGACCTGGTTGATGACAACCGGTGCGCGCTCGTCGGGCTTGACGATGACTTTCATGCCGTTGTCCAGCTCGAAGCTGTGGATGTCCGGCGTGGTCGCCGCGGCGGCGCCGGCGTAGAGGGCAGCCCCGGTGAGCAGGGCGAGGCAGGATCGCATCATGGTCAGGGTCGCTCGTTGGTGTTCGTTGTCAGTGGCTCACACGTGGTGAGCCGACGGCGTCATGAGTGGTAGGGTCACGCTTCGCCTGCGGCGTTGGAGGCGACCTTTCGTGGCGCGCACAATGGTAAGTTATCTGCCACGGGCGCGTACGCCAACCACTCACTCATGGAGTGACCATCACAACCATGTTCGGGTTCAGAAAGAATAAACAGGGCGACGACGCGCGCCCTGACTCCGGGGAGACCGAGGCGGCGGCGAAGCCGGGCCTGTTCGGGCGTCTGCGCGAGCGCCTGGGCAAGACCCGCTCCGGACTCACCGAGGGGCTGGCCAATGCCTTTCTCGGCCGCAAGACCATCGACGATGACCTGCTGGAGGAGCTGGAGACGCGGCTGCTCATGGCAGACGTCGGTGTGGAAGCGACCACCCGCATCATCGAGAGCATGACCGAGCGTGTCCGCCGCAAGGAGCTGACGGACCTGGATGCGCTCATGCAGGCCCTGCGCGAGGACATGATCGGCGTGCTGGCCCCCTGCGAAGCGCCACTGGTGCCGGAACATGACGGCGGACCCTTCGTGCTGCTCACCGTTGGCGTCAACGGCGCCGGCAAGACCACCACCATTGGCAAGCTGGCCAGCCGCTACCGCGAGGAAGGCCGCTCCGTGCTGCTCGCCGCCGGTGACACCTTCCGTGCCGCCGCCGTGGAACAGCTCCAGCAGTGGGGCGAGCGCACCGGTATCCCGGTGATCGCCCAGCACACCGGTGCCGATTCCGCCTCGGTGATCTATGACGCCCATCAGGCCGCCCAGGCCCGCGGGGTGGACGTGCTCATCGCCGATACCGCCGGGCGGCTGCACACCCAGGGCAATCTCATGGAGGAGCTGCGCAAGGTCCGTCGTGTTCTGGGTCGCCTGGACGAGACAGCGCCCCACGAAGTCCTGCTGGTGCTGGACGCCAGTACCGGCCAGAACGCGCTGTCCCAGGCCCAGCACTTCCACGACGCCGTGGGTGTGTCCGGCATCATCCTCACCAAGCTCGATGGCACCGCCAAGGGCGGGGTCATCTTCGCCATCGCCCACCGGCTTGGCCTGCCCATCCGTTACGTCGGCGTCGGCGAGCGGCCGGAGGACCTGCGGCCGTTCCACGCCGAAGAGTTCGTGGATGCCCTGCTGGGCGAGGCGCTGGAGCAGTGACCGGCCATGGAAGGTAGATCGGACAGGCGATGATCCAGTTTGATAGCGTCGGTAAGCAGTATCCGGGGGGCTACGAGGCCCTGAGCGGCCTGTCCTTCCGCATCGAGCAGGGCGAGCTGGTGTTTCTCACCGGCCACTCCGGGGCGGGCAAGAGCACGCTGCTGAAGCTCATTCCGGTGCTGGAGCGGCCCAGCCGCGGCCAGATCGTGCTCAATGGCATCGATCTCGGCCGCCTGTCCAGCCGTCGCATCCCGTACCTGCGCCGGCGCGTGGGCATGATCTTCCAGGACCACCGCCTGCTCTACGATCGCACCGTGTTCGAGAACGTGGCCCTGCCGCTGGTGATTGCAGGGGTCCCGCACCGGGACCTGGGGCGCCGTGTACGCGCGGCGCTGGACAAGGTGGGCCTGCTGCACCGGGAGACCGCCTATCCCATCACCCTGTCAGGTGGCGAGCAGCAGCGCGTCGGTATTGCCCGGGCGGTGGTCACCCGCCCGCCCATCCTGCTGGCCGACGAGCCCACCGGGAATCTGGATCCCGAACTCTCCGAGGAGATCATGGGGCTCTTCGAGGCGTTCAACCGCGTCGGTGTCACGGTGCTCATCGCCAGTCACGACCTGGGGCTGATCCGCCGGCTTGGCCACCGTTATCTGAGTCTTGCCGAAGGCCGGCTGGTGGGCGACACCGGGGGCGGGGGCTGAGCCATGGGGGCACCGGCACGCAAGCAGCGCAGCGGCAGCCGCATGGGGGCGCGCCTGACCGTATGGGCGTCGGATCATGGCCGCGCCGCGGTAGGTGCCCTGGGGCGGCTGGCCCGTAGCCGCGTGGCCAGCATCATGACCGCCGGCGTGCTCGGCATCGCCCTGGCACTGCCTGCCGCCTTCCTGTTACTGCTGGACAATCTGGAGCGCCACGCCGGCGACTGGGACGACGGCGCCCAGGTGTCGCTGTTCCTCCAGGCCGACGTGTCCCCGGAGGACCAGGCCGCCCTGGCCGCTTCCCTGGCCGAGCGCACATCGATCCGGCGCACGGAGGTGGTGAGCCCGGACGAGGCGCTGGAGGAGTTCCAGGCGGTGGCCGGCATGGACGACGCACTGGCGTTCCTGGACGAGAACCCGCTGCCGCCGCTGGTCATCGTCTACCCCGTCACCGGGACGCCGGCGGACGAGATCGAGGCACTCACCGCGGAGATGGGGGAGCACGAGGCCGTGGACACGGCGCGGCTGGACCTGGAGTGGGTGCAGCGGCTGCAGGCGATCATGGAGCTCTCACGGCGGGCCGCGTGGCTGGTGGTCATTCTCCTGGCCGCGGCGGTGATCATGGTCGTGGGCAATACCATTCGCCTGGCCATCGAGAACCGGCGCGAGGAGATCGTGGTCACCAAGCTCATCGGTGGCACCAACGCGTTCATCCGCCGGCCGTTCCTCTACGAGGGCGCCTGGTACGGAATCATCGGCGGCGTGCTGGCAACGGTGCTGGTGGAGGGTGGCCGCCTGCTGCTCAGTGGGCCGCTGGAGCGCCTGGCATCCCTGTATCAGACCGGCCCGCTGCTCACCGGACTGGGGCTGCAGGGCACGCTGGCCCTGTGGGCGGCCGGGATCGCGCTGGGCCTTTGCGGCTCCTGGCTGGCCGTGGGCCGGCACCTGGCGGATATCGAGCCCCGTTGATCCCTTGGCGTTGGTCTGGGCGATGAGCGTACGGCCGCCAAGCCGTGCCATGTGAGCCTTGAAAACGGATGGAGCCAACCTCATAACCGTAAGTCTGTTGCGCCGGCAGATCGTCGCTGCAATCGTGCCGGCGCTGGAACTTCTGTCGGGTTTAGCACTCCAAGGAAGTGACTGCTAAAATACACGCGGCAGCCATGAAGGGGGAGTAACGATGGGTACGGCTCTTACACAGGTATCTCTCAACAACGTACCGCTGCGCGCCGGCAGCGAAGAGGCCTATATCCAGGCCGTGAACCAGATTCCTGTTCTCAGCGCCGAGGAAGAGCACGAGCTCGCGGTGGAGTATCGCGATCACGAAAGCATCGATGCCGCTCGGCAGCTGGTGTTGTCGCATCTGCGCTTCGTCGTCCACATCGCTCGTGGCTACAACGGCTATGGCCTGCCGCTGGCCGACCTGATCCAGGAAGGCAACATCGGCCTGATGAAGGCGGTGAAGCGCTTCGATCCGGACGTCAAGGTGCGGCTGGTGTCGTTCGCCGTGCACTGGATTCGCGCGGAGATCCACGAGTACGTGCTGCGCAACTGGCGCATTGTCAAGGTGGCCACCACCAAGGCCCAGCGCAAGCTGTTCTTCAACCTGCGCAGCAGCAAGAAACGGCTGGGCTGGTTGACGCATGAGGAAGTGCAGAAAGTCGCCGGTGACCTCGGCGTCAAGCCGGAGACCGTGCTGGAGATGGAGTCGCGCCTGAGCGGCCAGGACACGGCATTCGATCCGCAGCCGGACGCGGACAATGACGACGAGTACGTGACCCGGTCGCCGGCACAGTACCTGAGTGACAGCCGTATGGATCCCGCCGCCCAAGTCGAGTCGGACGATTGGGACGACCATCAGGTGGAGTCCCTGCACGAAGCGGTGGAACGCCTGGACGACCGCAGCCGCGACATCGTCCAGCAGCGCTGGCTGGCGGAAAACAAGACCACCCTGCAGGATCTCGCCGCCAAGTACGGCGTGTCCGCGGAACGAGTCCGCCAGCTCGAGAAAAACGCCATGAGCAAGCTCAAGGCGGCCATGGCGGCGTGAATCTGCCGTGGTGGCCTGGTGCTCCGCCAGGCCATCGCCCCGCGAAATCAGCCAGGAACCCGTGGGAGCGACGTCAGTCGCGACATCGCAGAGCACGCGGCTTTTGCCGTCGCGACTGACGTCGCTCCCACGGTGTACCGGCCTCGATGAGCCACCTTGGTCTGCAAGTCGGTAGGAGTCGGACCGGACGTTCCGCCCCGCCCGCCTGCCGTTGCCGTTCCCATGGTGCATCAAGATGCACCCTCATTGACCGCGCAGGCCGCGCCGGGCACCCGGCCGGCGCTACATCGACGCTGTGTCCTCCCACGCCACCGACACGCCCAGCCGCTCCCGCAGCGCTTCCTCATCCATGCCGTCCAGCTCCCGCTCGCCGTCCAGCCAGGTGTCCGACCTCATCAGTGCCTTGCGCACTCCGCTGCCGTCCAGGGGCATGAACAGGAACACCTGCATGCCGTAGGACTCGCGGCCCACGGTGGTATCCCACTCGCGGCCCTGTTCGTCAGTGAAGCGGCGCATTGCCCGATCTCCCGATGGCAAGGTTTTGTCATCATAATAGCCCCCGCTCGGCGAAGGATACCGGTTCGCCGTCGCCCACCACGAAGTGATCCAGCAGGCGAATATCCACCACGGCCAGTGCTTCCTGCAGTCGCCGGGTGATCTGCTCGTCCGCACGGCTGGGTTCAGCGACGCCCGACGGGTGGTTGTGAGCGACGATCACCGCCGCTGCATTCAGCGCCAGTGCCCGACGTACCACCTCCCGCGGGTACACCGCGGCGGCGTCGATGGTGCCCTGGAACAGCTCCTCGAAGCGCAGCACCCGGTGGCGGTTGTCCAGGAACAGACAGGCGAATACCTCCCGGGTCTGATGGCGCAGCTGCGCGCGCAGATACGCCGTTGTCGCCCGGGGACTGGTGAGCGCATCGCCGCGGTCCAGGTCGGTGGCCAGGTAGCGTCGAGCCATGGCCAGCACCGCCTGTAACTGGGCGTACTTGGCATCACCCAGGCCGGGGCCCGCGCAGAACTGCTGATAATCCGCCTCCAGCAGGCCGCGCAGGCCCCCGAAGCGGTTGAGCAGGTCCCGAGCCAGGTCGACGGCGCTGACGCCGCGGCTGCCGGTGCGCAGGAATATGGCCAGGAGTTCGGCGTCGGAGAGTGCGTCGGCGCCGTGGGCAAGCAGGCGTTCTCTGGGGCGCTCGCCGGCAGGCCAGTCCGTGATGGGCATGATCTTTACTCCGTCATCCATGAGGGAGAGGGTTTTTTAGCCGGTTCCGCCCTCGGCTGCAAGAGGGGCGTGGCAATCCGGCGAGCCGGTAACCCTACGCTCGCCCGCAGTGATCCCGTACACTCTTGTTCCTGCAGTGACTCTGGACATCAGTGGAAGGGGATATGGCCGATCTCGACGGCAAGCGCATTCTGCTCGGGGTGACCGGCGGCATTGCCGCCTACAAGAGCGCTGACCTGATGCGCCGGTTGCGCGACGCCGGCGCCGAGGTGCGGGTGGTCATGACCGCGGGGGCGCAGGAGTTCGTGCGGCCTCTGACCTTCCAGGCCGTGTCCGGCAACCCGGTGCACACCAGCCTGCTGGACCCGGATGCCGAGGCGGCCATGGGCCACATCGAGCTGGCACGCTGGGCGGATGTTGTCCTCATCGCCCCGGCCAGCGCCGATGTGCTGGCGCGGCTGGCCCATGGCCTTGCCGACGATCTGCTCAGCACATTGTGCCTGGCCACGGATGCCCCGGTGGCCGTGGCGCCGGCCATGAACCGGCTCATGTGGGCGCATCCGGCCACCCAGGCCAATGTCCGCACCCTTACCGAGCGCCAGGTGGCGATCTTCGGCCCCGGTGCCGGCGACCAGGCCTGTGGCGAAACCGGGGATGGTCGCATGCTGGAGCCCCTGGACCTGGTGGCCGCTCTCGGCGGGGTGCTGCCCCGGCCGCTGCTGGCCGGACGCTACGTTCTGCTCACTGCCGGTCCCACCCGTGAAGCCATCGACCCGGTGCGCTACATCAGCAACCGCAGCTCCGGTCGCATGGGTTTTGCCCTGGCCGCCGCCGCTGCGCGCTGTGGCGCCCGCGTGACCCTGGTCGCCGGCCCGGTGAATCAGCCGACACCTGCCGGTGTGGAGCGCGTCGACGTGGAGTCCGCCGAGGCGATGCATCAGGCGGTCATGCAGCGTGTTGCCGAGTGCGATATCTTCGTGGCCTGTGCCGCCGTGGCGGACTACCGCGCGGCGACTCCGGCGGAGGCGAAAATCAAGAAACAGGCTGACACCATGGACATCGCTCTGGTGCGCAACCCGGACATCCTCGCGGATGTGGCCGCGCGGCCACAGCCACCGTTTACCGTGGGCTTTGCCGCGGAGACCCATGATATGCAGGAGCACGCCGAGGACAAGCGGCGGCGCAAGGGTCTCGACATGATCGCCGCCAACTGGGTGGGCCGCCCGGGCAGCGGTTTCGAGGCCGAGGACAACGCCCTGGAAGTGACCTGGGAGGGGGGCGGCCTGTCCCTGGGGCCGGAGCCGAAGACCCGCCTGGCCGTGGGGCTGATGGAATGCATTGCCGAACGCTTTGCCGGCCGTGATGACAAGGAGCGAGCATGACCACCGTTGACGTCCGCGTGCTGGATCCCCGCCTGGAGACGGACTGGGGCCTGCCCGACTATGCCACCGATGGCGCCGCCGGCGTGGACTTGCGTGCCTGCCTGGATGCCGAAACACCGCTGGAGCCGGGGCAGACCCTGCTGATACCCACCGGCATTGCCATCCACATGGGGGATCCGGCGCTGGCGGCCACGATCCTGCCGCGCTCTGGCCTGGGCCACAAGCACGGCATCGTGCTGGGGAATCTCGTGGGCCTGATCGATTCCGACTACCAGGGGCAGGTGTTCGTTTCCTGCTGGAACCGGGGGAGCAGCGCCTACACCATTCAGCCGGGGGAGCGGATCGCGCAGCTGGTGTTCGTGCCGGTGGTGCGACCGACCCTCCGCGTGGTGGAATCATTCGAACAATCACAACGGGGGGAGGGCGGTTTCGGCCATTCAGGCCGCCGCTGAGCAGGTATGAGCGCGGGAACATCGACAGGGCCGGGGAAGCGCGGCAATGCCAGGGTCAGCCTCGTCGCTGGTGTGGCCCTGCTGACACTGTTGTTGCTGGCAGTGGTTGCCGCGGCGCTGTGGTTTGTCCGTGACGCGGCGGAACAGGCCCGTGAGGCCGAGCGCGGGGATATCCCCATGGCCACCGCCGGCTTGCTGGCTGCCCAGGTTCAGAGCGAGGTGTCCGGGCTCAAGCGGCGGCTGGCTCTCGCCGCGGAGCAGCCGGATCTGGCGGACGCCCTGGAAGATGGGTCCGGTGACGTCATGCAGGCGGCTGTTGCCGGCCTGCGGCCTGCCTTTCCGGGCGCCATTCGCCTGGCTCTGTTCCCCGCCGGCCACGACAGCACCGAGCTGGATGCCGATCCGCCGGTGGGCTATGCCCTTCTCGACATGCTCCGTGCCGCTGAATCCGGCGCCGAGCAGATCGGTCCCGAGGGGCACAGGCTCGGTAGTGACGACGCCCATGTGAATCTGGTGCAGCCGGTCGGTTCCGGTGGCGAGGTGGTTGGCCATGTGGTTCTCAGCCTGCCGCCGGACTGGATGCGAGCCACCCTCGGGGCAGGGGATGTCGTGGAAGGCGGGGTGGAGCTTCTTCAGGGCAGTGACGGGGTGGTCCACGCCCAGGGCGTCGGTAACGCACCTTCGTTGGTGCACACCGCACGCGTTCCCGGAACGGACTGGCGGGTGCGTTTTGAGCCGGCCAGCGCAGGCACACCCTACCGGCCGCTGGCCGACCCGTGGTTCCTGACAGTGGTGGGCATTGCCGGCGCCCTCATCGTCCTGATCATGGCCGTGGCCGGCCGTGCTCTGGGGCGAGCGCGGGCCCGCGACAGCCGTGCATGGGCCGGGCTGGTCGAAGATGCGGCGGCGGGTACGCCCGCCAGCACCTACACGGCCGGCTGGCCGGAGACGCAGAAGGAGCTGGATGCTGCCCGTGAACGGGCGGTGGACACAGCGCAGTCCCGGCCGGCGGCGGCCTCCGCGGTCGCCGCCGAAGAGAATACGGGTGCGTTGCAGGCAGCCTCTTCGCAGGGCATTACCGTCGAGGAAATCAGCGCGGAGCACGATAATGCGTCCAGTGATCATGAACCCGCTGCCGTGGAGGGCAGCGCTACCAGCGAAGAGGAATCCGCAGTGAAGGTCGATCCCAGTCTGTTTCGCGCCTACGACATTCGTGGTGTTGTCGGCAAGACGTTGTCCCGGGACGTGGTCCGCGAGATCGGGCGGAGCATTGGCAGCGAGGCGGCGGCGCGCGGCTGCACTGACGTGGTGGTCGGTCGCGATGGGCGCCTGTCCAGCCCGGAGCTGGCCGAGGCGCTGATCGAGGGGCTGGCAGCCACGGGGCGGCAGGTGATCGATATCGGTCAGGTGCCGACGCCGGTGATGTATTTTGCCACCCACCACCTGGGCACCGGCACCGGGGTAGAGATCACCGGCAGTCACAATCCGCCGGACTACAATGGCATGAAAATCATGATCGGTGGCGAGACGCTCTCCGGGGATGCCATTACCGGGTTGCACCGGCGCCTGCAGGCCGGCGATCTGCACGACGGTGAAGGATCGGTCCGCCGGCAGGACCTGGCTGAAGACTACATCGACGCCATCGCCTCGGACATTACCCTGCACCGTCCGCTACGGGTGGTGCTGGATGCTGGCAACGGGGTGGGCGGCGCCATCGGCCCGCGGGTCCTGCAGGCCATCGGCTGCGAGGTGGAGCCGCTCTACTGCGAAGTGGACGGCAACTTCCCGAACCACCACCCGGACCCCAGCGACCCGCACAACCTGGAGGCGCTGATCCGGCTGGTGCGCCTGCAGCAGGCCGACGTGGGTCTGGCGCTGGATGGCGACGGGGACCGCCTCGGTGTCGTGGACGCCACCGGCAAGATCATCTGGGCCGACCGGCAGATGATGCTCTACGCCCGCGACGTACTCACCCGTAACCCCGGCGCCGACATCGTCTTCGACGTCAAGTGCTCCTCCCAGCTGGCCCAGGTGATTTCCGAGAACGCCGGTGTGCCGGTGATGTGGCGCACGGGGCACTCGCTGATCAAGGCCAAGCTCAAGGAGAGCGGGGCGCCGCTGGCCGGCGAGATGAGCGGCCACATCTTCTTCAACGACCGCTGGCCCGGCTTCGACGACGGCATCTACACCGCGGCGCGCCTGCTGGAGATCCTCTCCATGGAAGAGCAGTCCAGCACCGAGGTGTTTGCGGCGCTGCCCGAGGCGGTGAGCACTCCGGAGATCAAGGTGGATCTGGAAGAGGGCGAGCCGCCGCAGGTGATTGAGCGTCTGGTGGCGGCGGCGAGCTTCCCCGACGCCCGGGTGACCACCATCGACGGCCTGCGGGTGGATTTCCCGGATGGCTGGGGGCTGGTGCGGTCCAGCAATACCACGCCCTGCCTGGTGTTGCGCTTCGAGGGGGATGATGAGGCGGCGCTGGAGCGCATCCGCGCCAGCTTCCGGGAGCTGCTGGAGCAGGCGCGGCCGGGGCTGGAGCTGCCGTTCTGACGGGGACCGCCGAGCTGAGCCGTCGGTCGGCCGGTAGGGCCGTCGGGGGGCGTAGGGTGGACCTCTAGGTCCACCTTCCTCCGACATGCCGGCCGAGGGGGTCAGCGAAAGCTTCAATGGTGGACCTGAAGGTCCACCCTACGGCGGGTTGCGGCGGCACGGCAGAGGTTCCGACGGTGCATCAAGATGCACCTTCATGACCGACACCTGATCTCTTGAACTGAACAACAGGAAAACCATGAGCAACACCAAGACCCCCGCCGAAGTGGCGGAAGTCCTCACCGAGGCGCTGCCCTACATTCAGCGCTTTCATGGCAAGACCATTGTCGTGAAATTCGGCGGCAACGCCATGGTGGATGACGAACTCAAGCGCAGCTTCGCCCGTGACATCGTGCTAATGAAGCTGGTGGGCTTCAATCCGGTGGTGGTCCACGGTGGCGGCCCGCAGATCGGCAAACTCCTGGAGCGCATCGGCAAGGAGACGGAATTTATCGACGGCATGCGGGTCACGGACTCCGAGACCATGGACGTGGTGGAGATGGTGCTGGGCGGCCTGGTGAACAAGGAGATCGTGCAGTTGCTCAACGCCCAGGGCGGTCGCGCGGTGGGCCTCACTGGCAAGGATGGCGGACTGATTCGCGCCCGGCAGTTGCGCCTGGCGGGCCAGGGCGCCGAGACCCCCGGTAGCGAACTCCCTGATATCGGCCATGTGGGCGAGGTGGCCAGCATCGACGCCTCGGTGGTGAACATGCTGGACACCGGCGAGTTCATCCCGGTGATCGCCCCCATCGGCGTGGGTGACGACGGCCGTGGCTACAACATCAATGCCGACCTGGTGGCCGGCAAGCTCGCCGAGGTGCTCGGCGCCGAGAAGCTGATCCTGCTGACCAACACCCCTGGCCTGCTGGATCGCGACGGTGCCCTGATGACCGGGCTGGACGCCGCACGGGTGGAGGAGCTGATCGCCGATGGCACCATCCAGGGAGGCATGCTGCCGAAAATTCGTTGCGCGCTGGAGGCGGTGCAGAACGGCGTACGCTCGGCGCACATCATCGATGGCCGGGTGACCCATGCCGTGCTGCTGGAGCTGTTCACCGATCAGGGTGTGGGCACCCTGATCCACGGGCGGTCGTAATCAGTCCTCTTCCGCCTGGAGCTCACGGAAGCGCTCAATGTGATTGCCGAAGGTCCGGCGGATTTCGTCCTTGTCGGCCTGGCGGCGCTGGATGAACCCTTCCTGCCGGTCCACCCGGGCCTGGATCTCCTCGATGCGCTCGTGTACCGGCTTGGGGTTGCCGCCGGAGACGCGCTCCTGTTGCGCCGCCTCCTCGCGTAGCCGCTCCAGTTCCTCTTCGTGGCGGGTGATGCGGCTGCGGGCCAGCTGGACACTGGAGCGCAGGTTCTCGATACGTTCATCCCGCGCCTCCTGAATGGCCTCGACGCTGGTGAACGTGTGCCGCAACATGCGGTCGTATTCAGCCTGTTCCGCGGCCTGACGTCGGCGTAGCTCCTCGGCCTCCTGCTCCTGGCGTTCGCGCTCGCGCTCCAGTTCCCGCTCTTCCTCGGACAGCGCCGCGTCCACGCGCTCCAGGTGCCGGCCGGCACGGTCGTAGATGTCCCGCGCGTCCGGGGCCTTGTTCGCCGGCAAGGTGTCGCTGTAGTGGACGTTACCGTCGTCGTCGGTCCAGCGGTAGAGCTCGTCGGCCAGAGGCGCCGTCAGCGGCGCCAACGCCAGTACCAGCCCGGTTGCCAGTGTGGTCAGTCGTTGCGCCGTTGGTTTCTGTGCTCGCATGTGTCCTCCGTGCCCGGGGTCAGGGAAGGGGCGACCTCGGCGCGAGGGCTTCATTATCCACTGGAAACCTGTTGCGAAAAAGCGACGAATTCCACAGTTCGTGGCCGCTACCAACTAAGAGGCCAGCGTACTGGCCAGCGCAAGCCACGCCTCGGGCAGCTTCTTGCGTTCGTGGCCGATACGCTCCAGCGCCGTCCTGGCGATGGCACCCTCGCGGATCCCCAGCATGATATCGCTGTATCCCGCTTGCAGGTGATCCACTGCGCTGGCGCCCAGCACCGAGGCGAGTACCCGGTCGTGCCCGCTGGGGCTGCCGCCGCGCTGAATATGGCCGAGGATGCAGGCGCGGGCGGGGCGCCCCTGGGCACCGAGATCCGCCGCCAGACGGGTGGTGTAGGTTGGGTCCGTTCCTTCGGCCACCACCACCAGACTGCTTGCCTTCTCCCGCGTGCGTGTCTGAGCCATGCGCGCCAGCAGAGTCTCGGCGTTGACGGCCTCGTCCGGCAGCAGAATGGCCTCCGCACCGCCGGCAATGCCGACGGACAGGGCGATGAACCCGGAACTGCGGCCCATGACCTCCACCAGGAACAGCCGGTCGTGGGAGTGGGCCGTGTCGCGGATGCGGTCGATGGCCTCCAGGGCGGTGTTCACCGCCGTATCGAAGCCGATGCTGTCGTCGGTGCCGACGATGTCGTTGTCGATGGTGCCGGGGAGCCCGAGCACCGGCAGGCCCGTGTCGGCAAAGAAGTGGTGTGCACCGGTGAGGGAGCCGTCACCGCCGATGACGATGAGGGCGTCCACGCCCTGGGCACGCAGGGCATCGGCAGTCTGCAGCCGTACCGCGGGGTCCATGAATGCCTCGCAGCGGTCGGTTTTCAGGATGGTGCCGCCGCGCTGCAGGATACTGCCCACCGAGCTCATGCTCAGTGGCCGCAGCGGCTCGTGCACCAGGCCGCTGTAGCCGCGATCGGCGCCGAGGGTCTCGATGCCACGGGAACCGGCGGTACGGGTGATGGCGCGGACTGCCGCGTTCATGCCAGGTGCGTCACCGCCACTGGTGATGATGGCAATGCGCCGGAGTTCACGCTGGACGGGCAGTTCCGGAAGCGTCCACATGCACAGTCTCCGCAGTCAGTATCAGTGGCGGTCGGCAAGGTAGAGCACGTGCGCAGTGGCACGCCAGAGTTGCCAGCCGTCCCGCAGCCCCGGGGAAACATCCACGTGGTACAGGCCGGCGGCAGGGAATAGCCGCGCCTGATCCTCGCCCACGGCCGCCTGGAGTCGCTTGCTGTGTCCGATGGGGATGACGTCGTCATCGGTGCCGTGCACCAGGACCAACTGCGCCTGCAGGCGGGACAGATCCCGCCGGGCCAGATCGAGCCCGTCGATCTGGCGACGCACGTCCGGGGGCAGGCCGGCCAGGAGTTCATCCACTTGCTCCGGGTCGGTATTGGTGATCAGTGCGTATACGGCCGCGCCTTCGTCGCCCAGTTGTTCCACCTCGTCATCCACGTCGGCCCACGGGGTGTCGATGCGCCGCTCGGCGATGCGTCGCAGCAGCTGCCGGTCGCGGTCGTCGGCAATGCGATCCAGCTGGCTGAGCAGCACCACCCATTTGCCTTCCCGGCGTGGCTCGGCCACTTCGCCCTGTTCGCCGGCCACCGGGTCGTAGCCGGTGGTCACGTAGGTAATGGCGTCCACCATGTCGTAGTAGCCGCCCACCGCCACCAGAAAACCGATCTGGTCGGCCACCTGCGGATCCTTGGCGGCGATAATGCTGGGACCCACGGCGAAGCTGAACGCCATGACTCCCACCGGTGGCTCTGCCGGCAGGTCGGTCCCCGCCGTGACCTGCTTCAGCGTGTCGCCGATGTCCCTGGCGTCGTCCAGGCCGACGGCCATGGTCTTCGGTCCTTCCACGTCCGGAGTCACTACCACGAAGCCACTGCGTGCCATGCTGTTCGCAAACTCCACCAGCCGCGGATCGCGGCGGCCGTGTTCGGTAAAGCCGTGGATCAGCACCAGGGTGCCGCGCGCGTCACGGTCCCCGGGCCGGTAGACATCGGCCACATGGTCGCGATCATCCACCGTGTACGATACCGTGGAGCGCTCCGGATCGGCCGTTATGGCTTTCAACCGGCTGTCATCGTCGCCGGACTGGACATCACCGAGGAGCAGCATGCTCTCGTAGCTCCGGTGCACGCTGCCGCACCCGGTGACGTGGAGCACGGACAGGGCCAGAAGCAGTATGACCAGAACCCCACGCAAGCGAGGTGCCATGGGCGTCATCACCGTGATCGCGCTCACCGGGTTGGGTCTGTATCTCGGTCTCATGCTCCTACTCTACGGGATGCAGTCCCGGCTGATCCATCTGCCCGGTGTGCCGGGCCGCGAGCTCATGGCCACGCCGGCGGACATCGGCCTGCAGTGGGAGGATGTGCAGCTGCGCACGGCGGACGATGTTTCCCTGCACGGCTGGTACCTGCCGGCACCGGAGGACGGCGCCGGATACACCGTGGTGTTCTTCCACGGCAACGCCGGCAATATCAGTCATCGGCTGGACAGTCTGGAGATCTTCCACGACCTCGGTCTGGCCACCCTGATCATCGACTACCGCGGCTACGGGCGCAGCGAGGGCAGCCCGTCCGAGGACGGGCTGTACCGGGACGGTGACGCGGCCTGGCGTTACCTGGTGGACGAGCGCGGTGTATCGCCCGGAGAGATCATCGCCTTCGGGCGTTCCCTGGGTGCGGCGGTGGCGGCGCGGGTGGCTTCCGAGCGGGACGTGGGCGGCGTGATCCTGGAGTCGGCGTTCACCTCGGCGCCGGACCGGGGCGCGGAACTCTACCCGATCTTCCCCGTGCGGCTGCTCGCCCGCATCCACTATCCCACCCGGGACTACATCCGCGACGTGGAGGTGCCGGTTCTGGTGGTTCACAGCCCCGAGGACGAGATCATTCCCATCCACCATGGTCGTGCGGTCTACGACGCGGCGCCGGAGCCGAGGCAGTTCCTGGAGATCAGCGGGGATCATAACACCGGGTTCCTGCAGAGCCGCGAGGAGTACACCCGGGGCATCGCGGAGTGGCTGCGGACGCTGGAGCGGTAGCCGTTACCGGGGGCGTCAGGCGGTCTGCAATGCCGCTCCTACAGCCACGCGTAGGGCGGATCTTCAGATCCGCCGTTACCCGCGGCTTGGCACTCACGGCGGATCTGAAGATCCGCCCTACAAGGCTGCAATGCGCTGAAGCGCACCGGTGGGGTCGCGGCGACCTCAGGCCCCGTAGCGCTGGCGGTAGTCGCGGATCGCCGCCAGCGCCGCATCCCGGTCGCCGCGCTCCGCCAGCCAGGTGACCAGATCATCCAGGTCAACAATGGGCACCACCGGCGCGCCGTACTGGTCCCGCACTTGCTGGACCGCCGACCGCTCGCCGCTGCCGCGCTCCTTGCGGTCCAGGGCGATGGCGACGCCAGCCAGTTCCGCACCGGCTGCGCCGATCATGTCAGCGGATTCCGCCACCGACGTGCCCGCCGAGATGACGTCATCGATCACCAGCACCCGTCCGACCAGTGGTGCGCCGACGATGGTGCCGCCCTCGCCGTGGTCCTTGGCCTCCTTGCGGTTGAACGCCCAGGGCACGTCCCGGCCGTGATGGGCGGCCAGGGCCACGGCGGTGGCGCTGGCCAGGGGGATGCCCTTGTAGGCGGGGCCGAAGAGCATGTCGAAGCCGATGCCGGAGGCGGTGATGGCGCGGGCGTAGTAGCGTCCCAGGGCCCCCAGCGTCGCGCCGGTGTTGAACAGGCCGGCATTGAAGAAGTAGGGGCTGACGCGCCCGGACTTCAGCGTGAATTCGCCGAACCGGAGCACATTCTGCTCCAGGGCGAAGTCGAGGAATTCGCGTTGGTAATCGTGCATTGAGCCGTTTCCGTTGTCGTTGCCGAGATCCCCAAACCGGATGGGCGCCAGCGTAGGAGCGGCTTCAGCCGCGACCTTCCAGAGCCTGCATCAAGACCGGTCGCGGCTGAAGCCGCTCCTACGGTGCCGGTTACCCGGTGTTGCGCATGCCTGCCGCGATGCCGTTGATGCATACCTGCAGCGCCTTGCGCAGGTGTTCCTCGTTACGGTGGCGGACCCGGTGCAGCAGCTCCACCTGCAGCCGGTTGAGCGGATCCACGTACGGGTTGCGCACGTCCACCGAGCGCCGGACCACGGGGAAATCCGATAGCGGCCGCTCGTGGCCGGTGACGGTCAGCACGCTGTTCAGGGTAGTGCGGTAGCGCCCGCGCAGATCCTGTCCCAGGGGTTGCAGCCCTTCCGGTACCAGGCGGCGGTCATACATGGCGGCCACGTCCGGGTCGCCCTTGGCCAGCACCATCTCCACCATGTCCAGGAAGGCGTGGAAGAATGGCCAGTCCCGGAACATGGTCTGCAATTCCTCGGTGCGGCCCTCTTTCTGCGCGTGGGCGAGCGCTTCGCCGACACCCAGCCAGGCCGGCAACAGCAGGCGGGTCTGGGTCCAGCTGAAAATCCACGGGATCGCCCGCAGACTCTCCACACCGCCTTCCTTGCGACGTTTCGCCGGCCGGGAGCCGATGGTGAGACCGGCGATCTCCTGCTCTGGCGTGGCCGAGCGGAAGTAGTCAACGAATTCCGGGGTATGGCGGACCATGCCGCGGTAGTTCTCCACGGCGACGCCGGAGAGCTGGTCCATGAGATCCCGCCAGCTCTGTTCCGGTTCCGGCGGCGGCTGCAGGGTCGCCTCCAGGACCGCGGTGGTGTAGAGCTCGAGATTGCGCAGGGCGATTCCCGGCAGGCCGAACTTCGCCTGGATGACCTCCCCCTGCTCGGTGGCCCGCAGGCTGCCCTGTACCGAGCCCGGTGGCTGCGACAGGATGGCGGCGTGGGTGGGACCGCCGCCGCGGCCGATGGAGCCGCCGCGGCCGTGGAACAGGGTGAGCTTGACATTGTTGCGGCGACAGCAGGCCACCAGCCGCTCCTGCGTCTGGTAAAGCGCCCAGGCGGCGGTGAGATGGCCGGCATCCTTGCCGGAGTCGGAGTAGCCGATCATCACCTCCTGGTGGCCGCCGATCCGCTGACGATACCAGTCGATCTCCAGCAACCGCTCAAGGCAGTCCTCGGCGCCATTGAGGTCGTCCAGGGTTTCGAACAGGGGCACCACGCGTAG
Organism: Aquisalimonas sp. 2447; assembly: GCF_012044895.1. NCBI lineage: Bacteria > Pseudomonadati > Pseudomonadota > Gammaproteobacteria > Chromatiales > Ectothiorhodospiraceae > Aquisalimonas > Aquisalimonas sp. 2447. Next base: position 3,677,923 of record NZ_CP050695.1, on the reverse strand, counting down.
GTAGTGCTTCACCCCTGCCTCTTTCTGCAGCAGTTCCACCGCCAGAATGTCCGATGGCGTCGCCGCCATGGAGATGACGTAGGCACCCAGGCTCTCCGGGCCCTGCTCGGCGATGACCCGGAAGGTATCCAGGGTCTCCTGGACTTCCTCGTCCGGCTGGAAGCCGCGGGGGATGAGCGGGCGGGGATTGTTCAACTCGCGGATCAGGAACGCCTGGCGGGCGGACTCGTCCCAGGCGGCGTAGTCGCCCAGGTCCAGCTCCCGGGTGATCGCCGCCAGGGCGCTGGCGTGGCGGCCGGCCTCCTGGCGGATGTCGATGCGCATCAGCGTCAGACCGAAGCAGCTCAGCCGCCGCAGCAGGTCCAGCAGCCGGCCGTCGGCCACCACACCGGCGCCGCAGCGGTGCAACGAGTGGTAGCAGGCCAGCAGCGGCCTGCGCAGGTCCTCGGCGTCCCGGTAGATCTCGCCCTCCGGGGCTGTTTTGCCCTCCAGGCGCGCCTCCAGCCAGCGCAGGGTGAGCCGCAGCCGGGCGCGGACGCGCTTGAGCATGACCCGGTACGGTTCCCAGGCATCGCCCACCTGTTCGCTCAGTTCCGAGTCCCGGCACTGCAGCGAGAGTTCGGAGATCAACTGGCCGATCTCCTTTTCGTACAGGCTGGCCGCCTGCCAGCGGGCCATGAGGCAGGCGTCCCGGGTGACCCGGGCGGTGACCCGCGGGTTGCCATCGCGGTCGCCGCCCATCCACGAACCGAAACGGATGGGTGACACGTCCAGCGGCAGGCCGCGGCCGGTGTAGTGGTGGAGCATGCGGTCCATGCGCCGGGCATGGCGAGGGATGGCGTCCCACAGGGTCTGCTCGACCACGGCGTAGCCCCAGCGGGCCTCATCCAGCGGCGAGGGCCGGCGCTGCCGTATCTCGTCGGTGTACCAGGCGGCGGTCACTTCGCCCTTGAGGGACTGCGCCAGCGCACCGGACTCCTCCGGCGTGAGGTCCTGCCGGTCCTGGGTCTCCAGGGTGCTGGCGATGTTGTTGTGCTTCTGCAGCAGGGTCCGCCGGGTGACCTCCGTGGGGTGGGCGGTCAGCACCAGCCCCACCTGCATGGAACACACCGCTGCATAGAGGTCGTCGGGTTCGGTGGTGGCAGCGACCCGTTCGAAGCCTTCCTCCAGGGAGCCGCGCAGGGGGCCGGAGTCCGGGGCGCGCGCCCAGGCGCGGCTGCGCCGCACGCGGTGGTGCTGTTCGGCAATGTTGGCGAGATTGAGAAAGTGCGAGAAGGCACGCACCACGGGCATGATGCGCTCATCCTCCAGGCCCGTGAGCGTCTCTTCGAGTTCACGGGCTGCGTCGTCGTCGCCGGCACGGGCCTGCTTGGCCAGCCGTCGCACGGTTTCGACGGTGTTGAACAGGGGCTCGCCGCCCTGTTCCCGGATTACCTCGCCGAGCAGCTCCCCGAGTTCGCGGATGTCTTCGCGCAGGGGCTGGTCAGCAGCGGTTCGCTCGCTCATGACGACCTCGCGGTGAGGTGGATTCGGGGCATGGGCGCCGCAAAGGAAAGTCGGGGCTGAAGCCCCTCCCACGGACTCGGTGTGGGAGGGGCTTCAGCCCCGAAGGAACGGCTTCTCATGCCGTGGCACCGGCTGCCGGTGCTATTCCGGCAGGCCGAACTGCTCGACGCTGGCAAAGATGTCCGTATCGGAGATGATGCCGATGGGCTCCTGATCCTTGTCCTTCACGGCGCAGCGCCGGATATTGCTGGACCCCATTTTCTCGGCGCACTCGTTCAGCGTCATGTCCACCGGCACGGTGACCAGCGGCTTGGAGGCCACCTCACCCACCTTGACCGTGTTGGGGCGGCGGCTGGGCTGGACGATGCGGGCGAGCACGTCGCGCTGGGTCATGATGCCCCATTCGCCGTCGTCACCGGGGCGCACGATGACACTGCTGATGCGCTTTTCCCGCATCAGATGCATGGCGTCTTCGACATTGGTATCGGCGGGCACGGAGACCGGATTGGGATTCATGAGATCGCCCACGGTATGCGGGATGCGGCCGGAGGCAACCATTTCCTCCAGCGGCGAGGTCACCCGGCGCAGTTCGCGGGTTTTGCGGTCCTTCTCGATGGCCTGGTCCCGCTCGGAGCGGAACTGATCCAGGTCCAGGCCGCCCTGCATTTCGGCGATGATGGCGTCGGCGAACTGGCTGGTGCGCACCTCGGAAGCGCCCTCGATCTGGCGGGCGAAGTCGTAGGTGACGATCTTGCTGGTGACCACCTCCTCGTACGCAGCGCTGATCAGGTCGGCAGCCTCGGACCAACCGATGTGGTGCAGCATCATGACGCCGGAGAACAGCAGCGAACCAGGGTTCACCTTGTCCTGGTTGGCGTACTTGGGCGCGGTGCCGTGGGTGGCCTCGAACACGGCAACGTTGTCGCTCATGTTGGCACCGGGAGCGATGCCCACACCCCCCACCTCGGCGGCCACGGCGTCGGAGAGGTAATCGCCATTGAGGTTCATGGTGGCGATGACGTCGAACTCGTTGGGCCGCAGCAGCATCATCTGGAAGATGATGTCGGCAATGCGGTCCTTGATGACCACCTTGCCCTCGGGGCGTTTGCCACCGTAGGTGGAGTAGAGCTCTTCCTCGGTGATAGTGGCATCGCCGAATTCGTCCCGCGCCAGTTCATAGCCCCAGGAGCGGAACGCTCCCTCGGTGAACTTCATGATGTTGCCCTTGTGGACCAGGGTCACGCTTTCGCGGTTGTTATCGATGGCGAACTGGATCGCCTTGCGCACCAGGCGTTTGGTACCGAACTCGCTGATGGGCTTGACGCCGAGGCCGGCGTCTTCGAAAAAGCGCTCGCCCATCTCGTTGCGCAGGAAGTCGGCAACCTTGCGGTTGTCATCGGTGCCGGACTGGTACTCGATGCCGGCGTAGACGTCCTCGGTGTTCTCGCGGAAGATCACCACGTCCACGTCTTCCGGGTGGCGCAACGGCGAGGGCACGCCGGCGTAGTGGCGAACCGGCCGCACGCAGGCGTACAGATCCAGGTCCTGGCGCAGGGCCACGTTCAGGGAGCGAAAGCCGCCGCCCACCGGCGTGGTGAGGGGACCCTTGATGGACACCAGCAGATCCTTGAGCGCTTCCTTGGTTTCATCCGGGAAATAGTCGCCGTCGTACAGGCCGGCGGCCTTTTCGCCCATGAACAGTTCGGCCCAGTGGATTTTGCGTTTGCCACCGTAGGCCTTTTCCACGGCGGCATCCCAGATACGCATGGACGCCTTGGTGATGTCCGGCCCGATGCCGTCACCTTCCACATAGCCAAGAACGGGGTTGTCGGGAACCTGAATCTGGCCGTCTTTGACGGAGATCTTCTGGCCGCCGCTGGGATAAGAGATGTGTCCGGTCATGCGTCCTCCTCTAATGGTTCAGGCCGCACCCCGTGAGGACTTTTGGTCCCGACACCCGGTTAGGGTGCCACGGGCCGCGGCCGGGCGGCTTCAGCGGGCAAAGTCGCCCCTTTCAGCCTGAGTATAACCGTTGCGCCGGAGGCCGGCGGGCGGCGGCCCTGGTGGGCGGCCGCGCGTCAATTCTTCGTGAGGCGCACCGGGGCGGAGCGATCGACGCGGGCGGAGGGACACTCCGGGCTCCTGCCGTTTTGCGGTTCTGGAGCCGTTCCGCGGATCGTTGGCAACGCACCTGTGGCGGAAGCTCATTCTGCCCCGGGCGCCGGGAGCGTTCAAGCGAGGTCCGGTCGCGTGTATGGCGAGGCAGCAGCTGCCGCCGGCTTCTCCGGCTCCATCGACACCCCCGTGGGGCCTGTCTACAATGCCTTGCCGGCGATTCCCGCGGGCATTGCGAGCGAGGAGGACGAGTCATGACACGCGAAGTTGTTGTGGTTGGAGCGACACGGACGGCCATTGGTACCTACGGAGGGGGGCTGAAAGATGTGTCTCTGGGGGATCTGGCGGCCGATGTGCTGCGGGAGTCCGTCCGCCGGTCCGGCGTCGATCCGGAGCAGGTGGGACATGTCGTTTTCGGCAACGTTATTCACACCGAGCCCCGGGACATGTACCTGGCACGGGTGGCCACCATCAACGGTGGTCTGGCGCAGAACACCCCGGCGCTGACCCTCAACCGTCTCTGCGGCAGTGGCCTCCAGGCCATTGTCACGGCATCCAGCTACATCCGCAGTGGCGATGCCGACTGTGTCGTGGGGGGTGGCGCTGATGCCATGTCCCGTGCCCCCTACTGGTTGCCCAACGGGCGCTGGGGCCAGCGCATGGGCGACGGCGTGATGCTGGATGCCATGGTGGGGGCGCTCACGGATCCCTTCGACAAGTGCCACATGGGCATCACCGCCGAGAACGTGGCCGAGAAGTGGGGCGTCAGCCGCGCGGACCAGGACGCTCTGGCCGCGGAGAGTCATCGTCGGGCGGCGGATGCCATCGACGGCGGCCGCTTCAAGGAGCAGATCCTTCCCGTGGAGATCAAGAGCCGCAAGGGCACCAAGGTGTTCGATACCGATGAGGGCCCGCGGCGGGACACCAACCTGGACGCGCTGTCGGGAATGAAGCCGGTGTTCAAGCGGGATGGCGGCACCGTGACTGCGGGCAATGCCTCATCACTGAACGATGGTGCCGCCGCCGTGACCATGATGGAGGCCGGTGCCGCCCAGCAGGCGGGGCTTAAGCCCATGGGCCGACTGGTGGATGCCACCGTGGCGGCGGTTGATCCGAAGTACATGGGCATCGGCCCGGTGCCTGCGGTGCGCACGCTGCTGGAGCGCACCGGCGTCAGCCGTGACGCCATCGACGTCTGGGAGATCAACGAGGCGTTTGCCGCCCAGGCCATCGCCGTCTGCCGTGACCTGGAACTGGATATGGACAAGGTCAACCCCAACGGCAGCGGCATCTCCCTGGGCCATCCCATCGGTGCCACCGGTGCCAACCTCACCGTCAAGGCGCTGTACGAGCTGCAGCGCACCGGCGGGCGCTACGCCGTGGTGACCATGTGCATCGGCGGCGGCCAGGGCATCGCGGCGCTGTACGAGCGGATGTAAAAGTTGGGCCCGCGGGCGGGCGGTGCATCGGTCCGGTGCGCCGCCCGTAACAGGTGGACTTGTAGGGTGGACCTTCAGGTCCACCATTGCGGGCTTCGATGAGCCACCTTGGCTTGCGGGTCGGGGAAGGTGGACCTGAAGGTCCACCCTACGGTCCTCTACGATTGCTCAAGGTCATTGAGACTACGGGCCGGCGGCGCCTGATCCCGTCAACCTCACCGGATTCCCATGCGCATCATCTCCCTGAACTGCAACGGCATCCGTGCCGCCGCCCGCAAGGGCTTCTTTGACTGGCTGCCGGCGCAGGACGCCGACGTGGTCTGTCTGCAGGAAATCAAGGCCAACGCCGACCAGCTTGCCGCCGACCCCTTCTACCCCGCCGGTTATCACGTCTACCTGCACTCCGCGCAGAAGAAGGGCTACAGCGGTGTGGCCATCTACGCTCGGCGTGAGCCGGACCAGGTGATCCACGGATTGGGCTGGCCAGAGTTCGATGCCGAAGGCCGGCTGATCGAGGCACGTTTCGGCAACCTGTCGGTGATGTCGCTGTACTTCCCGTCGGGGACGTCGGGCACCGAGCGCCAGGGAGTCAAGGAGGCGTGGATGCAGGATTTCCTGGAGCGCCTCCGCGCGTGGATGGACGACGACCGCGAGTACATCATCTGCGGCGACTGGAATATTGCTCACCGGGCGCTGGATCTCCGCAACTGGCGTAGCAATCAGAAGAACTCGGGGTTTCTGCCCCACGAACGCGACTGGCTGGATCAGATCTTCGGCGGGGTGGGATGGGTGGACGCCTACCGCGCCCTGTACCCGGAGCGCCAGCAGTACACTTGGTGGTCCAATCGCGGCCGGGCCTGGGACAACAACACAGGCTGGCGCATCGACTACCAGGTCATCACCCCGGGGCTGGCCCCGGAGCTGCAGAGTGCCTCGGTGTACACCAGGCAGCGGTTCTCGGATCATGCGCCGCTGACCGTGGATTACCGGCGGCCGCTGACGTGACCGCCGGTCCTCCCTTCCGAGGCATCACGCCCGCCGGTTCAGGCGAAGTGATCCTCGAGATAGTTCATGATCGCGTCTGACTCGTAGAGCCACTCCAGCGTGCCGTCGTCCTTGCGGATGAGAAGGCACGGAACGGTGGCATCGCCGCCGCCTTCCAGCAACTGGTCGCGGTATGCAGGTACGCGCCGGATGTTGCGTAGCTCGATCTTCAGGCGCAGCCGCTCGATGGTACGCAGCACGCGAATACAGAAGGCGCATGTTTCGTAGTAGTAGAGCGCGAGGTCGTCGGTCTCGCGGTCCACTCGCGCCTGTTCATCGGCGCCCCTGGTGACGACGGCGGGATTCTGTGGGCTTGTGGCCATGGCTCTCTTCTTTCGGGCTCACGATGGGTTTGATCCTGGTCCGGTCAGTGGCCGCATCCGGCGGCGCCGGCCGCCCCGCAGTGAGCGGCCACCTCCCCTATAGCCTGGCGCCTCAACGCCCGTTGTACAAGTCCCGGGCGGATGATCGCGGATGCTCAGGCACCCTCGGTCTGGCTTGCAGCATTGGCGGCTGCCGCGGTGTCAGCCAGGCCGTCCAGATAACGCTCGGCGTCCAGCGCGGCCATGCAGCCGGTGCCGGCGGAGGTCACCGCCTGGCGGTAGACGTGGTCCATGACATCGCCGGCGGCGAACACGCCGGGCACGCTGGTGGCGGTGGCGTCCCCGTCCAGCCCGCTTTTCACGCGGATGTAGCCGCCCTGCATGTCCAGCTGGCCCTGGAAGATGTCGGTGTTCGGCTTGTGGCCGATGGCGATGAACACGCCGGCAACGTCGATCTCGGTGGTCTCGCCGTCCCTGGTGGATTTGAGCCGCGCGCCAGTGACGCCGGAGTCGTCGCCGAGAATCTCGTCCAGGGTGTGGTTCCACTGGATGCTGATCTGCCCGGCCTCGACCTTGTCCATGAGCTTGTCCTGGAGGATTTTCTCCGCGCGCAGGCTGTCCCGTCGGTGGACCAGCGTGACATGGTCGGCGATGTTGGACAGGTACAACGCCTCCTCCACGGCGGTGTTGCCACCCCCGATGACCGCCACCTTCTGCTTGCGGTAGAAGAACCCGTCGCACGTGGCGCAGGCGGACACGCCCTTGCCGGCGAAGGTGGATTCCGACTCCAGGCCCAGGTACTGGGCGCTGGCACCGGTGGCGATGATCAGTGCATCGCAGGTGTAGCTGCCCATGTCGCCGGTCAGGGTGAACGGGCGCTGGCCGAGTTCCACCGTGTGGATGTGGTCGAAGATGACCTCGGTTCCGAAACGTTCGGCGTGGGCCTTCATGCGCTCCATCAGGTCCGGCCCCTGCAGGCCCTCCACGTCGCCGGGCCAGTTGTCCACGTCGGTGGTGGTGGTGAGCTGCCCGCCCATTTCCATGCCGGTGACCAGCACCGGCTGAAGGTTGGCGCGGGCGGCGTACACCGCCGCCGTGTAACCCGCCGGGCCCGAGCCCAGGATCAGGAGTTTCTGGTGTCTTGCCTCGCTCATGGTTGCTCCCGTGATGTCAGATCAGGCCGAGAATGCCGATCAGGATAAGGTAGGCGGCAATGATGTAGTTAAGAAGTTTCGGCACTATCAGTATGGCGATGCCGGCAATCAGGGCAATCAGTGGTGTCAGCGGGATTTCGACTCCGGTCATGATGTGCTCCGTGTTGGGAGTTTGCACTGCATTGTCTCGCTTCAAGGCTCCCGCGGGAAAACCGTCACTGAAGGGCAACGTGTGAGGGCAGCGGCACGTCGATTCAAGATCGGGCAGCACGTTGACGCAGATCATGACGCTTTTTGCTGCGTTGCGGCATGCTGTGGCGTTGATACCCCCGAATGACAAGACAGGAGTTGTCGGTAATGACGGAGCAGAGTCCATCCGGCGAGTGGCATGCCCGCGATGCAGAGGACGTACTGTCGCACCTGGCAAGCAGCCATGACGGGCTGAGTTCCGACGAGGCCGCGGAGCGCCTTGCGCGCTACGGGCCCAACCGGCTGCGGCCGCCGCGGCGGCACGGCCCGCTGGTGCGCTTCCTGCTCCAGTTCCACAACGTGCTGATCTACGTCCTCATCGTTGCGGCGGTGGTGACGGCGCTGCTGGGCCACTGGGTGGATACCGGCGTCATTCTCGGCGTGGTGGTGATCAACGCCCTCATCGGCGTCATCCAGGAGGGCAAGGCCGAGAAGGCCCTGGATGCCATCCGCGACATGCTCTCCCCTCAGGCGACGGTGCTGCGGCAGGGCCGCCGGCAGACCATTGCCGCCGAAGAGCTGGTGCCCGGGGACGTGGTGATCCTCCAGTCCGGCGACAAGGTGCCGGCGGATCTACGCCTGCTGCGCTCCCGCGAACTGCGGGTGGACGAGTCCGTGCTCACCGGCGAGTCCGTGGCCGTGGACAAGCGCCCGGAGCCAGTGGCCGCTGACGCGGTGCTGGGGGACCGCCTGAACATGGCGTTCTCAGGCACCCTGGTGACCTACGGGCAGGCCTCCGGCGTGGTGGCCGCCACCGCCGATGCCACCGAGATCGGCCGCATCAGCAGCATGCTCGAGGACGTGGAGAAGCTGACCACACCCTTGCTGCGCCAGATTGCCGTGTTCGGCCGCTGGCTGGCCGGAGCCATTATCGGCGCGGCGGCGCTGACCTTCCTGTTCGGGGTGGTGTTCCGGGATTACGCCTGGGGCGAGATCTTTCTGGCGGCTGTGGGCCTGGCGGTGGCCGCCATCCCCGAGGGTCTGCCGGCCATCATGACCATTACCCTGGCCATCGGCGTGCAGCGGATGGCCGGACGCAACGCCATCATCCGCAAACTGCCAGCGGTGGAGACCCTGGGCTCGGTGACCGTGATCTGCTCGGACAAGACCGGCACCCTCACCCGCAACGAGATGACCGTCCAGGGCATTGTCACCGGCGGTGCCGAATACGATGTCACCGGCGTCGGTTACGCGCCTGAAGGGGCTGTCGAGCGGGACGGTTCACCGGTGGCGAGTGACGATGAGCCGGTGCTGCCGGAACTGCTGCGCGCGGCACTGCTGTGCAACGATGCAACGGTGGAGCACCACGACGGGCAGTGGCGCATGCAGGGCGACCCCACCGAGGGTGCGCTGATGACCCTGGCCATGAAGACCGACCTCGATCCGGTGGAGCTCAGCGGCGAGCTGCCCCGTACCGACGCCATCCCGTTCGAATCCGAGCACCGGTTCATGGCGACCCTCCACCACGATCACCACGGTCATGGCGTCATCTACCTCAAGGGCGCGCCCGAGCGCGTGCTGGAAATGTGTGCCGTGCAGCGCACGGCCGAGGGCGACGAGCCCATCGACCATGACTACTGGCACCGGGCCATGGAGACGCTGGCCGAGCGCGGGCAGCGGGTGCTGGCGCTGGCGGTCAGCCCGGTCGAGGCCGGGCGCCATGAGCTGACCTTCGACGATGTCGAGGACGGGCTCACGCTGCTGGGGCTGGTGGGGCTGATCGATCCGCCCCGGGAGGAGGCTATCGCTGCCGTGCGCCAGTGTCAGGAGGCCGGCATCCGGACCAAGATGATCACCGGAGACCATGCCCTGACGGCGCGTGCCATCGGACGGGAACTCGGCATCGGCGATGGCGAGCGGGTGCTCACCGGCAAGGACGTGGAAGGCATGGACGACGCGGCCCTTGAGGATGCGGTGCGCGGCACCGACGTGTTCGCCCGTGCCAGCCCCGAGCACAAGCTGCGCCTGGTGCGTGCCCTGCAGGCCCGGGGCGAACGTGTGGCCATGACCGGTGACGGCGTCAACGACGCCCCGGCGCTCAAGCGCGCCGACGTGGGCGTGGCCATGGGTGTGAAAGGCACTGAGGTGTCCAAGGAAGCCAGCGACATGGTGCTGGCCGATGACAATTTCGCCTCCATCGCCCGTGCCGTGGAGGAAGGGCGCACCGTCTACGACAATCTGCGCAAGGCGCTGCTGTTCCTGCTGCCCACCAACGGCGGCCAGGCCATGGTGGTGATCGCCGCCGTGATGGCAGGCATGATGCTGCCCATCTCCCCGGTGCAGATCCTCTGGGTCAACATGGTGACTGCGGTCACCCTGGGCCTGGCACTGGCGTTCGAGCCGACTGAGCCGGGCGTCATGGAACGGGCGCCACGACGGCCGGATGAGCCGATTCTTTCGGCTTTCCTGGTATGGCGTGTGGGGTTCGTGTCGCTACTGCTGGTGACTGCGACCTTCGGGCTGTTCCTGCACGCGGCCGGCGGCCTGGAGGTCACCGACCATGCCCGCACCGTGGCGGTGAACACGCTGGTCATGTGTCAGGTGTTCTACCTGGTCAGCGCCCGCTTCGTGTTCCGGCCGTCATTGGTGTCCGGGCCGCTGCAGGGTAACCCATGGGTGCCGGGCTCCATTGCCGCGATCATCGTGCTGCAGCTGCTGTTCACCTATGCGCCGCCGCTGCAGTTGCTGTTCGGAACCGAGGCGCTCAGTGTGGCGGACTGGGTGCGGGTCGTGATTGCCGGCGTGATTGTCTTCGTGCTGGTGGAGCTGGAGAAGTGGTTGCTGGCATGGCGGGCGGAGCAGCACCGCGGCCATCCCCGGGAGGCCTGAAACGGGCCTATCGCAGTGGCGCAGATGTCGGTAGAGTCCCGTTCATCGCGTTGAGCGGGACCAACCATGTCTGAGACTTCCTCCATTGCCGGGCGCCCGCCGGGCCGGCTGGACGCGTTGCGTATCTACCTCCACCCCCGGGTTGTGGGCATGCTGTTCCTCGGCTTTGCCGCGGGGCTGCCCTTTCTGCTGGTGGGCGGTACCTTCTCGGCCTGGCTGCGGGACATGGGGGTGGAGCTCGCCGCCATCGGCTTCCTCAGCTGGGTGGGCATGGCGCACAGCATCAAGGTGCTGTGGGCGCCACTGGTGGACCGGCTGCCACTGCCCGTTCTGAGCCGTATCATGGGACGGCGACGCGCCTGGATTCTGCTCGCGCAGCTCACGGTGGGGGTGGGGCTGCTGGGCATGGCGCTCACCGATCCCGCCGCCAACCTCTGGCTGGTGGCGGTGTGGGCGGTGATGACTGCATTCGGTTCCGCCACCCAGGATATCGCCGTGGACGCCTATCGTGTGGAAGCGGTGGGCCCGGAGCGCCAGGGGGCCATGGCGGCGACCTATGTCACCGGGTACCGGGTTGCCATTCTGGTGGCCAGTGCCGGCGCCCTGCACATTGCCTCGGTGGCCACCTGGAGTCTGGCCTACGGCGCCATGGCGGTGCTCATGGGGGTTGGCCTGATGACCACGCTGCTTGTCCGGGAGCCGGAGGTGTCGGTTTCCGGGGAAACGCGGCGGCTGGAGCAGCGGGTCACCGACTACCTGGCACGTACCGTCCATCGCGGTTGGCGACGCGATGTGACGGCCTGGCTCCTGGGTGCCGTGGTCTGCCCCTTCGCGGATTTCTTCAAGCGCTACGGCCTCGCCGCCCTCGCGGTGCTGCTGTTCGTCGGGACCTTCCGTATCAGCGATATCTTCATGGGGGTGATGGCGAACCCGTTTTATCTGGATCTCGGGTTCACCAAGGGTCAGATCGCCAATGTTGCTGCCGCCTTCGGCCTGGCCATGACCCTGGGCGGTGCCTTTGTCGGCGGCGTGCTGGTGCTGCGGTTCGGTATCGCCCGCATGCTGATCTTCACGGCCATCATGGCGCCGGTCACCAACCTGACCTTCTCGTGGCTGGCCACCCTGGGGCCGGAGATGTATGGCCTCGTGTTCGCAATCATCGCGGACAATGTCACCGGCGGCATGGCCATTTCCGTGCTGCTGGCCTACATGGCCAGCCTGACCAACACGGCCTACACCGCCACCCAGTACGCCCTGTTCAGTTCGTTGATGACTCTGCCGGGACAATTCCTTGGTGGTTTTACCGGCTGGGTGGCTGAGCAGGTGGGCTGGTTCTGGTTCTTCATCGGCTCGGCCGCCATGGGGCTCCCCGCAATCCTGCTGGCGGTACTGCTGTTGCGTATCGCCCACCCCGACCGGATCCGGTCGACAGAGTCGAGCCCCGGGTGACGCATGGCGGCCAGGGGGTGCCCCGGGATGTTGTCGCTCTTCGTCACCCTGTCGTGGGCGGATTTTTAAGGTGCTGATTATAAATAAAAAATAGGGTTGGCCCGGTTCATGCTTGTATCTGTCCCAGAGGTAGCAGGTGCAACGCTTGATAGGGTAGGGATAACAATGACGACGATTGACGACATGGCGCAGGCAGCGTACGCGATCGGACGGCGCTACGAGATGGGTGACGGTGTGGCAATGCAGATGGAAACCGCCGCGCGATTCTACCGGCAGGCGGCACTGCGTGGGCTGCCGGAAGCGCAGCACGCCCTGGGTTTCCTGCATGCAACCGGCCAGGGGGTGCCCCGCAGCAACGAGCTTGCGGTGTCCTGGCTGCAGCAGGCAGCGGAGAACGGTCACGCCGAAGCTCAGCACAACCTTGGTGTCATGTACGCCGAGGGGCGTGGTGTCGAGGTTGACTACCAGACTGCGGTGAAGTGGTTCTACCAAGCTGCGATCAACGGGTGTGGTCCTGCCCGGGAGTGGCTGGAGTCGCGCTCCGACGAAGCGATCACGGTGGGGTGATCGCCGCCACGCCGCGCCTCGTCACCTGGCGTGACGGGGCGCGCTTCGGCGGTGGACAAGAAGCCGCCAGAGCAGTCCGTCGGGGATGCTCTCGCCACTGATCATGTAACGCAAGTTATTGACGTGCCGCAACGGCACGGACATCAACCTCAGCGCCTGGTGCGTCCCGCAGAAGAGAATCCGGTCGCCGCTGGCCAGGCGGGTTTCCTGTTCGGGCAGCAACGTGAGTTGGTCTTCCCGCACCAGCATCAATGGTAGGCAGTCGATGGGCTGTGTACGGTCTCTCGGGTGCTGGGTGATGGCCGACAGCGGCACGTCCGTGCCGCGGTCCAGGGCGTCCAGCACCGCCGGTGCACGCGCCTGGCTCACCCGAAGCGTCCAGGTTTCGGGAATGATCCCTCCGGCAACGCCCCGTATCTCTTCCGCCAGCGCGGCCTGCCAGGCGCCGTCCTGACCGCGGGCCTGGTCCAGAAAATCGTCCAGTAGTGGCGCATTGAGGACCGAGAGGATGTGGCTTGCCAGGATGTAGCTCGGCTCCACGGGCAGATCCACATCGGCGGCCTGCAGCAGCGGTTTGCTTGTGAGGTCGTTCTCCCGTGCTGCCATGTAGATGTCCGGATTGAGCGTGCGGCCGGTCATGACGATGGAGAGGTTATCGGCGTCATCGCTGGTTGCGGCCAGCAGGGCATCCGCCGAGGCAATGCCGGCGGCGCGCAGGGTCGCGGCTTCCGTGCCCTTGCCGGGGATGGTGTCCGGCGGGCAATCATTGCCGACCGGGTCCTCGTCGACGATGACCACGTCCATGCCCAGGCGTCTGAGCTCCCGGTACACTGCCCGGCCCAGGCGACCGAAGCCGCAGATGATCCAGCGTCCGGACGGTGGCAGCGGGCGTTCCGGGAGTGTCGTGGCCGGTATGCCGGTGAGCCAGTCCTGAATGCGGTGCATGTCCGGCGACACAATGGCCAGTCTCAGCCGGTCGGCGAAGCCATCATAGGCGTTGACCACCTTGTCCGTGCCGAAGGAGGCCATGTTGGCGGCGCCCTCGGTGGTCAACGCCCGGGCAACCACCGTCATGGAAGGATTCTGCAGTTTGCTGGTGAGTGCGACCTTGAGATTGGCGTGATCACTGTCGGTGACGGCAACAATGCCGGCACACCAGCGGTGCCTGAGGCCGGCCACGGCCAGGTGGTCCGGTACTTCGGCGTCCAGCTGGAAACCGGGCACATAGACGCCGAGATCCCGCAGTTCCAGCGCCTCGATGGCCGCCTGGGCGTGGTCCACCACCACCACGCGGCGGCGTCGCTCCGTGAGTGACCGGACCAGCAGGCTGCCGGTGTCCCCGTGGCCGCAGACGATGTAGAACGGTTCACTCATCTGCCGAACCGCGCGACGCAGCCGCGCACGCTGCATGGCGCCGCGGAAGGCGGGGTCCTGGATCAGCGAGATGATGGTACCCACGGCGTAGAGCCAGGCCAGTACGGTCAGGTAGATGCTGAACGTCACCCACAGGCGCTGTGCACCGCTGAACTCGTAGGGGATCTCGCCGAAACCGATGGTGGGGGCGGTGTAGGTAATGACGTAGAAGGCATGGAAGAAGTCCATGCGCCAGGGGTCGCCGTCGGCGTCCTGGCCGGGCATCAGGGTCAGGCCCGCCACTGCGATGGCGTACGCGCAGATGAGCACCAGCAGCGGAGGCCGCATCCGCCGCAGAATCAACGGGACAACGGTGCTGCCGGTGGTTCTCATCGCTGCAGGCTGGAGGTTTCGATGACCAGCAGTGTCGCCGAGACCAGGTTGGCCAGCAGGGCGCCGCCGGAGAGGGACACGATGCTGGCCATGACCGCCGGCGGCAGCCCGACATCCGCCACATGCACCGCAATCCCCCAGACCAGCGCTGCGGCGATGAGCTGCAGGTCCGCCACCAGACTGGCGGCCAGCAGGACGGCGCCGATCTGTGTGCGTTCGCCGAATTTCAGGACGGTGGCGATGAGGCTGACGACGATGGCAGCGAACAGTTCGTAGACGTTGTGATGGTCCGGGTTGTCAAACTCGCCGAGAAAAAAGCCGAAGTTCAGGGTCAGCGCGAGAAGGATGAAGAAACCGAAGACGACTTTTTCCAGGTTCATGGGCAGTGCTCCGCCGACAGGGACTGTCATGCCACCGTACCCGATGAGCGGGAACCGCGACACTGTGATCCGTCGCGCAAAACCGTCCCCCGTCCTCATGCGATAGTTGCATTCGCATCGCCGGCCCGGAGTACCCTTGCCCGGGTGTGAGCACAGGGAGAACAGGAATGGCTTTGAACAGGGCGCTGGTGGTGGATGACTCCCGCCTGGCGCGGGTGGCACTGAGCAAACTGCTGACGCGCCGTGGCCTGGAAGTGGATGTGGCCGGTTCCGGTGGTGAGGCGCTGGATCATCTGCGTCATGCCGTGCCGGACGTGGTGTTTCTCGATTACATGATGCCGGACATGGACGGCTTCGAGGCAGCCCAGGCTATCCAGGCGTTGCCCGAGTGTCCGCCCGTGCCTCTGGTGATGTACACCTCCCAGGACAGCGATAACGATCGAATCCGTGCGCGGGAGATCGGCATCTGCGGTTTCCTCTCCAAACCCACCAGTGAGGACGGGCTCGACCACGTCCTGCACCAGGTGCAGTCCTGGGAGCCGCCGGTGGCTGCTGCCCCGTCGGCGACACCGGAGGCCCAGCCTTCCTCTCCCGTCGGGCCGGACTCCGTTGAGCCGCCTGCGCCGGCTCCGTCGCCTATGGGCTCCACCGATCCGGACCCGGAGCCAGCGTGGCAACCGGATCCGGAGCCTGCTCCCACGCCAGTGGATGAGCCCGAACCGGAGGACGTTTCCGGACACCGGCGGCCGGAGCCGGTGGTGCCGGCCGAGACACCTGTCTCTGCCGAGCCGGAGCCGACAGCCGACTCCGCCGCGGTCCCACCCCCGGCGCCGGAGGTGGATGTTGCCGCCATCGAGCGGCGGGCGGAGGAGGCCGCCCGCAGCGCCGCCACCGATGCGGTCGGCGCCCGGCTTGATGAGGCCAGCATCCATTGGCAGCACCAGCTTGACCGCATGGGTGCCGAGTTGCGTGAGAGCCTGCGGGAAGAGTTGGCTGGCGGTGCCTCGGTGACACCCGAGGATCTCGATCAGCGCCTGGATACCCTGCGCGAGGAGTTGACCGTATCCCGCCGGGAGGTGGTCCGGGAAGCCACCGAGGCCGCCCGGAGCGCCGCCCAGCAGGCGGTGGCGGAAGTCTCTGCCAGCCTGCAGCAGGAGGCGCAGCAGGTGGCGCGATCCGCCGCCGAACAGGCAGTGCAGGCGGGCCTGGCGCACCAGGAGGCGCAAGCATCCGGCGACGATGAGCTGACTGAGCAGGTGGACAGCCTGCTGGCGCAGCGCCTGGAGGGGCTGGCGGACAGTGAAGTCTTTCGTGAACAGCTGATCGCCTCCTTGAACGACCATGGCGTGCCGGTTCTGAAGAATGCCCTGGATCAGTGGGTGCGGGACCGAGCCGCCGAGGCGGCGACCTCGGCGGTGGAGTCAGCGGTGGAGAGTGCCTCCGAGGCCATGCTGCGGGAGGCTGCCGCGGCCGCCGCGGAGGAAGCCGCCGCCGAGGCCCATGCAGCCCACGCCCGCACGCGCCGCTTTACGCTGGTGGGCGGCCTGGTGCTGGCCGTCGGGGTGCTGGCGGCACTGCTGCTCGCGGTCTGAGCCGGCAGCGGCGCACCGGACTCATTACCGCCCTGAAGCGGTGCGGTCGGCTGCGCGGATCGGCTCCGGCAGTCGGTATCGCGACGTACAGGCCAGCACCCAGCGCACCGCCGCCTGATGGTCCACCCGGTGTCCCGGGGAGACGTACAACGGTTTGACGCCGGTTCGGCTGCGAAGGACGGTACCGATTCTCTCGCCCCCGTCGTACAGCGGTTCTTCCTCGCCCTTGTTGTTGCCCACCGGCGCATGTTCGCCGCACAGGCGGCTCTTGCCGACGCCGATGGCGGGGCGGTCCAGCCACAGTCCGAGATGGGCGGCGATGCCGAAGCGCCGCGGGTGGGCGATGCCCTGGCCGTCGCAGAGCAGGAGGTCCGGGAGCGCAGGGAGTT
Organism: Aquisalimonas sp. 2447; assembly: GCF_012044895.1. NCBI lineage: Bacteria > Pseudomonadati > Pseudomonadota > Gammaproteobacteria > Chromatiales > Ectothiorhodospiraceae > Aquisalimonas > Aquisalimonas sp. 2447. The sequence continues at coordinate 3,661,141 of NZ_CP050695.1, read as the reverse complement.
CGGCCATGGCTGACAGGACCGCGGGCATTTCCCGGAAGGAGAGGTAGCCGGGGATATACGGGAATGCAACGGCAGCCCGGCCGACGACCGTGGTAACCGGGGCAAGGTCCGGCCACCGGACAACGGCGATACAGGCCCTCGCGGTCGCACCACCATCCTCGAACCCGGTATCCACTCCGGCGATGGTCGTGACCGCGGCGGTGTCGTCCTGCAATCGCACCAAGGGCGCCATTGCGCGCTGCACGGCGCCGGCGCTTTTCAGATCACGGGGCCATGTCGCGGGAACGGGAGAGACGCTGTCTTCCATTCCCGTTCAGCGGTCGAAGTCGAAGCCGTCCAGGGGGTTGCCGTTGAAGCGCATGGATACGCTGTCGTCGGTCCCCATGCCGTAGTCCTCTCGGGAAATGTCCAGTGAGCCGGAGTAGTCCTCCGGCGGCTCGATGGCGACCAGCTCCAGCTCGAGCCAGGTTTCCATGTCCAGTTCCTCGATGGCGCCGTCGAAGTACTGTATTTCCAGGGTACCTTCGTCCGGGTCCAGCGCCACGACCTCGAAGGCCTCCCCCGTAGCTGTTTCGTACCAGTCACCGATAACGGGTTGGTAATGCATACCCATGCCTGTTCCTCCCCCGCGGCGCGGCATACCTGCCGTTTGACAGAGGCAATCGGATAAGCCGGGCCGAAGGCCCGGGTGTCAGGTGGCCCCGCCGATGTGTGGAAGACGGGGACGCCGCACGTCCTTGGGACGCTCCTTCTAGGTATAGAAGCCGGGAACGACAAGGGCAAGCCGCTGCGGCACGCTCCGGTGCCCTCGTGCCCGGCCTGGTGGCTCGCGGATTACGGGCAGGGATTGGGCATGCGTGCGTGAATGGCCTCGATGCCTTCCCGCACCTCGTCGCTCAGTGCCACCTGCATGCTGGCAATGTTGCTGCGCAGCTGTTCCATGGTGGTGGCGCCGATAATGTTGCTGGTGAGGAACGGGCGGCTGTTCACCCAGGCCAGGGCCATCTGTGCCGGGTCCAGCCCATGCTCCCGGGCCAGTGCCACATACGCCGCTGTGGCCGTCTTGCCGGCGTCGTTCAGGTAGCGCTGGAAGCGGTCATAGAGAGTCAGTCGCGCACCGTCCGGCCACTGGTCGTTCAGATACTTGCCGCTGAGCATGCCGAAACCCAGCGGCGAGTAGGCGAGCAGGCCACACTGCTCGCGGTGGCTGACTTCGGCCAGTCCCACCTCGTAAGTGCGGTTCAGCAGGCTGTAGGGGTTCTGCACTGTCTGCATACGGGGCCAGCCGCGCGCCTCGGCCAGCTGCAGGAACTTCATCACCCCCCAGGGCGTTTCGTTGGACAGGCCCACCCAGCGGATCTTGCCCTCGCGCACCAGCGTGTCCAGGGTCTCGAGGGTGTCTTCCAGCGGGGTCATGATGTCGTCCCGGTCCTTGGGCGAGAAGCCCAGCCGGCCGAAGTAGTTGGCACTGCGGGCCGGCCAGTGCAGCTGATAGAGGTCGATATAGTCCGTCTGCAGCCGTTTCAGGGAGCCATTCACCGCCTCGCGCAGTTGCTCCGGGGTGTGTCGGGAAGCGCCGTCGCGGCAGTGATCCAGACCGGGCCCGGCAATCTTGCTGGCGAGAATCAGGCGATCACGGTCCTGGCGGCCCTTCAGCCAGGTGCCGATGTACTGCTCCGTGAGGCCCATGGTGTCTGCCTTGGGCGGCACCGGGTACATCTCGGCGGTGTCAATGAAGTTCACACCCTGGTCCACGGCGTAGCTGAGCTGCTCGTGTGCCTCCGCCTCGGTGTTCTGTTCGCCCCAGGTCATGGTGCCCAGGCAGATGGTGCTCACCTCGGTGCCGGTGGTGCCCAGCGGACGGTATTCCATGGTCACTCTCCCCTTGATGTTGTAGGACGTTCAGGTCGCGCGGTCGTCCGACCGGCGGCGGTAGACGAGATCGCGCACCGCGTGCCCCTTGCGGGTGCCGCGCTCCTCGAACTTGGTGCGCGGGCGCTCGCCGGGCGAGTCCGCATAGCAGCCCGCGCCGTAGACGTTCTCGAAACATGGGTTCGCCTCCATCACGGCGAGCATGTGTTCGGCGTAGTCGTCCCAGTCCGTGGCCAGATGGAGCCAGCCGCCGGGCTGCAGGCGGCTTGCGGCAAGTTCCACCCAGTCCGGTTGCACGATCCGGCGCTTGTGATGGCGCTTCTTCGGCCAGGGGTCCGGGAAGTAGAGCTGGATGCCGGCCAGGGAGCCGGGGCGTAACTGGTGGGTCATGACCTCGACGGCATCACCGTCGATGACCCGGACGTTGGTCAGCCCCTGTTCGGTGACCAGGTGCAGCAGCCGCCCGATGCCGGGGCGGTGGACCTCCACGCCGAGGTAATCGCGCTCCGGGTGGGTTGCCGCCATTTCCGCCAGGGACTCGCCGTTGCCGAACCCGATCTCCAGAATTACCGGCGCCGACCGGCCGAAGGTTGCCGCCAGGTCCAGGGGTTGCTTGTCCGCCGGCAGGCCGTACTCGGCGTAGTGCGCATCCAGGGCCCGTTTCTGGCCCTCGGTCAGTCGCCCCTCGCGGCGGACGAAACTGCGCACATAGCGGTGATGCAGGGGCTGGTCAGTGCTCATGGGCTCAGAAGAACGTGCCGTCGAGGGGGGAGGAGGCGCTGGCGTTGCGTTTCCGCGGAATGCGCCCGGCCAGGTAAGCGTCGCGGCCGGCCGCCACGGCATTGCGCATGGCCCGGGCCATGCGCACGGGCTCCCGGGCGCCGGCAATGGCGCTGTTCATCAGCACCCCGTCGCAGCCGAGCTCCATGGCCACTGCCGCATCGGAGGCCGTGCCCACACCGGCGTCAACCAGCACCGGTACACCGGCGTTGTCGATGATCTCCAGCAGGTTGTACTTGTTCTGGATGCCCAGCCCGGAGCCGATGGGTGCCGCCAGCGGCATCACCGCGACACAGCCGATCTCCTCCAGCTGCCGCGCGGCAATGGGGTCGTCGGTCATGTACACCATGACCTGGAAGCCGTCCCGCACCAGCTCCTCGGCGGCGACGAAGGTCTCGCGCATGTCCGGATACAGGGTCTTTTCGTCGCCCAGCACTTCCAGCTTCACCAGCGTGTGGCCGTCCAGCAGCTCCCGGGCGAGGCGGCAGGTGCGCACGGCATCCCTGGCCGTATAGCACCCGGCAGTATTGGGCAGAATGGTGTAGCGGTCCGGCGGAATCACGTCCAGAAGGTTCGGCTGGTCCGGGTCCTGGCCCAGGTTCGAACGGCGCAGGGCGACGGTGACGATCTCGGCACCGCTGGCGGTAATCGCCGTATCCGTCTCATGCATGTCCCGGTACTTTCCGGTGCCTACCAGCAGGCGCGACTGGTACTCGCGCCCGGCGATAACAAGGGGTTCGTCGCTCATGGGACTCCTTTTCAGCCACCGCCGATGGCGTGAATGATCTCCACCCGGTCGTCCGCGCGAAGTTGCCGTTGCGGGAACTGGCTGCGCGGGACCACATCCTCGTTGATCTCCACGGCGATACGCCGCTGCGACAGTTGCAGGCGCTCGATAAGGTCAGCCACCGTGATGGCTTCCGGAAGCTGCGTGGTTTCGCCGTTCAGCTGAATGTTCATGGTGCTCGTCAACGACTCGTTGCCAGGCGGCAGTCTACAACATGTCCGGCCGCACGGGGCTTGCCAATGCCTGTTGTTCCCCGCTAAATTGCATGCGGGTCATGCGGGTGTAGTTCAATGGTAGAACGGGAGCTTCCCAAGCTCTTAATGTGGGTTCGATTCCCATCACCCGCTCCACTTTCCCTGCGGTCCCAGTGATTCCTCACGGTTTCCGATTGACTGAATGACGAAGCCCCGGTGTCTTGGCCGAGGCTTCGTCCCTGTGTTGCTGTTCTGCTAGTGCTGTGCCCGATTTCGCCGCCGGGGTATATGCCCGTCATTGGCCAGGCGTTCGTGCAGTTTCCGGGGCGACAGCTTGGCGAGATCCTTGGGTACCTCATGGAGATCGACGCCGGGGGGTATGGCGTTCTCCAGCTTTGGACGCAGGAACCCGAGCATGCGCTTTTCGGCGCACAGGACCACGCGGCGGGTGCCGTTGGCGCGGGCCATAGTGTCGAGTTCCTGGGCGATCTCGCGGGCGAAGCGCCGTTCGCACTCCGCGTCATAATCTTCACGGTGGTCATCGTAGCCGTGGGTAGGACCGTTCGCCGTTCGGTTGCGGCCGGTACGGGGGTCGGCGAGCAGATCGTCGCCATGGGCCTTGTGCTCGGGGTTGGTCATGGTCTTCTGCTCGACCAGGTCCGGGCCGGATTCCATTTCGGGGAGTTCGGGTTTTTCGACAGTAAAGAAGCGCGCTCTTGATCCTTCGGCAACGACCACACAGTAACGACTCATACGTGATCTCCCATGTTAGCGGCGAGGGCCGCGTTCACGCACGTACAGGCACCCTCCCGGCTCCGGGGAGCCGCGGCGCCCGTCCGGGGGACTTCCCGGGTTCCGGTCAGACTGACCGGAGACAGTCCCTGTTTCAGGGTCCCCAGTCTCAAGTATAGTTGCCTGACATACAGCTTACAGGGATGCCGACATGGCCCGGGTGATCAAGTGGTTGGCGTTGGGTGTGGTGGCGGTGGTGGCACTGCTGGTGCTGCTGGTGGTAGCCATCATTCTGCTGGTGGATCCCAACGACTACCGGGACGATATCGGTCGCATCGTCGAGGAACAGACGGGCCAGGAGCTGGTGATTGAAGGTGACATTCGCCTGTCGTTCTTCCCCTGGTTGGGGCTGGATCTGGGGCGTACGCGCCTGGAGAACCGCGAGGGTTTTGGAGACGATCCGTTCGTGAGCATCGAGAGCGCCGGAATCGCCGTGAAGCTGATGCCCCTGCTGCGGCGCGAGGTGGTTCTGGACACCATCCGCCTTGATGGCCTGCGCGCCAACCTGATCGTCAATGAAGATGGTGACGCCAACTGGGATCTGGATCTTCCGGCTGACGACGACACCGCGGCGGATGAGCCCGCCGTGGTCGAGGATGATACCGACGCCGTTACCGACCCGGCGCAGCTCCCGGTCACCATCGGCACCATCCAGGGCGTGCGCATCACCGACCTGCACGTGAACTACGAGGACTGGCAGACCGGTGCACGGCACCAGGCCGGACCGGTCAACCTGAGACTGGGCGAACTGCTTCTGGATGAAGATGTATCCCTGGATGCCGACTGGGTGGCGAGTCTGGACGACGACACCCGCGTCGAGGGTTCCCTGGACGGCTTGCTCCGGGCGAGCAGTGACTTCCAGCAATTCCGCGCGATTCTCACCAATCTCGAGATGCGTGCGTTCGCGGAAGGGTTGCCGGAGGACAGCCTGGAGCTGGAGCTGAGTGCGGCGTTCGACGCGGACCTGCAGCAGGACACCGCGCGCCTGTCGGATTTTGTCGCCAGGGTGGCCGGGCTGCGGCTCGATGCCGCTGCCAATATCTCCGCGCTGAGCACCGACCCCCGGGTGGAGGGCACCTTCGGTATCCCGGAAACCGATCTGCGGCGTGCGCTTGAGCGCATGGACATCGAACTGCCTGAGATGGCCGATGACGAGGCCCTGCGGCGCTTCTCTCTGGAAGGTGCGTTCACCGCGCTGACCGAGCGGGCGGATATCACCGAGCTTGCCATCCGCCTGGATGACACCCGGCTCGACGGCACCGCCAGCATCACCGATTTCGCCACGCAGGCGATCCGGTTCGACTTCCACGGCGACCGTTTCGATGCCGATCGCTACCTGCCGCCGGGCAGCGACGATGAAGGCGGGGGCGCTGTTGCCGTGGGTGATGCTGGCGATGAGGACGCGGAAGCCGCAGAGATTCCGCTGGAACCGTTACGCGATCTCAACCTGGACGGGCGTTTCCGGCTGGACGAGCTGCGCGTGGCAGGTTTCGACGTCAGCGACATCGACATCAACGTCACCGCCGCCGATGGCACGATCCGGGTTCATCCCCTGGTGGCCAGGCTCTATGAGGGGGAGTACCAGGGCGATATTCGCCTGGACGCCACCGGCGACGCACTGCGTGTCAGTGCCAACGAGCGCCTCAGCGGTGTCCAGGCCCAGCCCATCGTCAAGCAGTTCCTGGGGCGGGACCTGTTGCGCGGCCGGGGCGGCTTCCGGCTGCAGGCCGAGACCTCCGGGCTGGATCCCATGGCCATGCTCCGCGAACTGGTCGGGGAGGTTGAACTCGACTTCGCCGATGGCGCCGTGGTGGGGCTCAACCTGGCACAGATGGTTCGTAATGCCACCGCCCGCATGCAGGGGCAGAGCGTCCGGGAGGTTGACGAGCGCACCACCGACTTTACCAATCTGCGCGCGCTGCTGCGCATCGACAAAGGTCGCATTCGCAACGATCGATTGACGATCCAGTCGCCGCTGTTCCGTGTGGAAGGCGGTGGTGAGGCCAATATCTTCGAGCAGACCGTCGACTACGCCCTCAACGTGAACCTGGTGGGGTCGCTGGAGGGTCAGGACGGTGCCAGCCTGGATGACCTCCGCCGGGTCCCCATCCCGCTACGTTTCAGCGGTTCCCTGCTGTCTCCGGACATCAACCTCGATCTGCAGGCGGCACTGACCGCTCAGCAGCGCGAGCGCCTCCGGGAAGAGGAAGAAGCCGTTCGCGAGCGCGCCCGCCAGGAGGAAGAGCGGGCCCGGGAGCGGGCGCGGCAGGAGGAGGAGCGTGCGCGGGAGCGCCTGCGCGAGGAGCGTGATCAGCGGGAAGGCGAAGCGCGCGACCGGGCCCGGGACCAGTTGCGCCGTCTGCTGGACTGATGCAGCTGCCGGAGGAGGAAATCGAGCGGTTTCGTGTCCGCCTGCTGGCCTGGTATGACGCCAACGGTCGCCATGAACTGCCGTGGAAGCAGCCGGCGACGCCCTACCGGGTGTGGGTGTCCGAGATCATGCTCCAGCAGACCCGGGTCAGCGTGGTGGTGCCTTACTTCCGTGCCTTCATGGAACGCTTTCCCGACGTGCAGGCGCTGGCGCAGGCACCGGCAGACGCCGTCATGGCCCAATGGTCGGGCCTTGGCTATTACGCCCGTGCCCGCAACCTGCACCGGGCCGCACAGGTCATCGCTGCCGAACACGGCGGCCAGATGCCCACGGACCGGGAAAGCTGGCAGGCCCTGCCGGGCGTCGGCCGCTCCACCGCCGGCGCCATCCTGTCGCTGTCCATGGAGCAGCGACACGCCATCCTCGACGGCAACGTCAAACGCGTCCTGGCGCGCTATGGCGCGATCCCGGGTTGGCCGGGCCGTACCGCCGTGGAGCGGGAGCTCTGGGCGCTTTCCGAACAGCTCACGCCGGACGCCCGCTGCGCCGACTACAACCAGGCCATGATGGATCTTGGCGCCACGGTGTGTACCCGCAAGGCACCTGCGTGCCTGCTCTGTCCGCTGAGCCAGGACTGCCGTGCCCGGGCCGTTGGCGAACCGGAGGCGTATCCGGAGCCCAAACCGCCCAAGCGACTCCCCGTGTGCCGCACCCGCATGCTGCTGCTGGAATCCGACCAGGGCGTACTGCTGCAGCGTCGCCCGCCGACGGGCATCTGGGGCGGGCTGTGGAGCCTTCCGGAAGCACCGGCTGAGGACGATCCCCTGGCGCACTGTCGTGAGCAGCTGGGCCTGGAGGCCGCGGTCCCCGAGTACTGGCCGGCCTTTCGCCACACCTTCAGCCATTACCACCTGGATATCGAGCCCGTGCGCCTGCGTGTTGCCGGCGACGCCGGACGCGTCATGACAGGGGGCGAGGCCATCTGGTATAACGAGCGCACTGCGCTGGACCGGGGGCTGGCCGCTCCCGTGAGCCGATTGTTGCAGCAATGGCATCGAGGAGCATGAACATGGGTCGCACCGTCCACTGCGCCAAGCTGGGCCAGGAGCTGGAAGGGCTGGAAAAGCCGCCTTACCCCGGCGAGCTCGGGCAGCGCATCTACGAGAACATCTCCAAGCCGGCCTGGCAGGAGTGGATCAACCACCAGACCATGCTCATCAACGAGTACCGCCTCACCCCCGTGGATCCGAAGGCCAGGAAGTTCCTCGAAGCGGAAATGGAGAAGTTCCTCTTCAGTGGCGGCGCGGCACCGCCGCCGGATTACCAGCCCCCGGAAGAATGATCGACGGGGTGCCTTGACGGTTTCCGCCTGATCGGGTTCAATGTGCCGCCTTGGGCCGGGTAGCTCAGTCGGTAGAGCAGCGGATTGAAAATCCGCGTGTCGGCGGTTCGATTCCGTCCCCGGCCACCAAATACGCCTGTTAAAGAAAAAGGCTTGCGGGTTTTCCGCAAGCCTTTTTCTGTGATGCACCTCCCCAACGCTCAGGGTATTCGCGGGACCTTCAAGCTCTGTCCGGGGATCCTGCTGGGTCAGAAGCGATAGTTCAGCCCCAGGCTCACGGAGCCGACCGTGATCTCGATTTCCTCGGTGGCGGCAGGGTAGTCGATCTCCAGATCCTGCAGCGCCCGCCCGATGATCTCCGCGTTGAGTTCCACGTTGTTGGTCACGCTGAAGGTATATCCGGCCCCCAGACCGAACGACAACAACCCCTCGCTTGAAGAGCCGTAGCCATCAACACGGTAGTCCACGCTCGTTTGCCCGACTTCGAGGATTCCATATAAAAAGTGCGGGCCGGTCATGTATCCGAGGCTTGTGCCCACGGAGGCGAGCGCGTTTACCTCCAGGCGGGAGTCCCCGTACAGGTCGATGTCCGCGTCCAGGTTCTGCAGTCGCGCATCAAAAGAGTAGCCGAACCCTTCATCGAAGGACCGGTAGCTCAGTTTGATGCCGAGTCCCGATGTATCGTCGTCACTCTCATCGGAAACCGATGACCCGAAGGCCGAAAATGTGGAATCGGCGGTCACCGTATTGGAGTGGCCGTAGACCCCGATACCGATGCCGGACCAGGGGCTGGCGTCGGCAAGCGTCGGGCAGGCAAACAGACCGGTTGCCAGCAGCAACGCGTTTGCCCTTGTTCGCATTCTGGTTCCCTTCAACAACTGTTTCCCTTTCAGCTTCCGGGACGGGTAATGTGACCCGGGCGCGCCGATGATAATCCTGGCGGCGGTTCAGGGGAAGGAACGTCGCACCGGGTGCCCCCTGCCTTTCCGGCCTCTGCCGGAGTGCCCCCGCGCACCTGTAACATTTTTTGCGATTGACTCAGCCGGGACCGTCCCCACATCCCCCCGATAGATGCTAGGCTCATGCGTCGGAAATGAAATACCGTTCCGCACCGCGCAACGGCACCGAACAATACCAGAGCAGCATCAAGGCCGAATCCGGTCGAGGAGGATCTACCGTGAGTCTCAGTCTGAACGATTCCCAGCTCCTGAAGAGCCAGGCGTATATCGGTGGTGAATGGGCGCCTGCCGGCAACGGCGGCACCTTCGCCGTGAACAATCCGGCCACCGGCGAGAGCCTGGGCACGGTCCCCGACATGACCGCTGCCGACGCGCGCCAGGCGATCGCGGCAGCCGAGGCCGCCTTCCCCGAGTGGAGCGCCATGCCGGCCCGCAAGCGCTCGCAGCTGCTGCGCAAGTGGTTCGACCTGATCCAGCAGCATGCCGATGATCTGGCGGCCCTGCTCACCGGCGAGCAGGGCAAGCCCCACGCCGAGGCCAAGGGCGAAGTGCTGGGTGGTGCCGCCTACGTCGAGTGGTTCGCCGAAGAGGCCAAGCGCATCGAAGGCGATGTGCTAAGCCCGCAGACATCCAGCCAGCGTGAAGTCATTCTGAAACAGCCTGTGGGCGTGGTGGGTGCCATCACCCCCTGGAACTTCCCGTCCTCCATGATCACCCGCAAGGTCTCCCCGGCCCTGGCCGCCGGCTGCCCGGTGGTGATCAAGCCGGCGGAAGACACGCCGCTGTCCGCCCTGGCCCTGGCCGAACTGGCGCACCGCGCCGGTATCCCGGCCGGCGTGGTGAACGTGGTCACCGCCAGTCACGGTGCCGACGTGGGCAAGGAACTCTCCACCAATCCGACGGTGCGCAAGCTCTCCTTCACCGGCTCCACCGCCGTGGGCAAGCTGCTCATGAGCCAGGCCTCCGACACCGTCAAGAAGGTCAGCCTGGAGCTGGGCGGCAACGCGCCGTTCCTGGTGTTCGACGACGCCGACCTGGACGGCGCGGTCAAGGCCGCCACCATGATGAAGTTCATCAACACCGGCCAGACCTGCATCTGCGTCAATCGCCTGATGGTCCATGAGAACGTCTACGACGCCTTCATGGAGCGCTTCACCGCGGCTGTGGACTACCTGAACGTCGGTAACGGCGCCGAAAAGGGCGTGACCACCGGTCCGCTGATCAACGACAAGGGCCTGGAGAAGGTGGAGAGCCTGGTCAGCGATGCCGTGGCGAAGGGTGCCAAGGCCGTGCGTGGCGGTAAGCGCCACGACCTGGGCGGGACGTTCTACGAGCCCACCGTCCTCACCGACGTGAAGCCGGAGATGGCGTGCTTTGGCAACGAGATCTTCGGCCCCGTGGCGCCGGTGTACAAGTTCAGCTCCGAGGACGAGGCCGTGCGCCTGGCCAACGATACCCCCTACGGCCTGGCTGCCTATTTCTTCACCAAGGACGCCGGCCGCATGTGGCGCGTGGGCGAGGCCCTGGAGTACGGCATGGTCGCCTGCAACACCGCCCGCTTCGTCCACGAGGCCATGCCGTTCGGCGGTTTCAAGGAATCCGGCATCGGCCGCGAGGGCTCCAAGTACGGGATTGAAGAATACCTGGAGACCAAATTCCTTTGCATGGGTGGGCTGTAACGCAGTAAACCGCAACGGAAATCGGGGCTGCGACGGAATCTGCCCCGGTGGCGGGCCGGCGTTCCGGTCACGGACCGTCTCCAGCCATGGACGGCTGGAGACGAGCCTACAGGGATGTACTTGCGGCGTGTCCGTGACCGGAATGCCGGCTCGCCAGCCCAGGATGGTGCCGTCACCGATGGCTTCTGATGCCGGACACACGAACAGACAACGCGAACCAGATACCGCCTGCCCGGACCGATCCAACGGCCGGCACGGCGCAGTAACAAGCAACAGGAGGACCCCATGAGCGACGCAGTCAGTTACGAAGTCAAGGACGGAGTCGGTGTCATCACCGTCAACAACCCGCCCGTCAACGCCCTGGGCCAGGCCGTGCGCCAGGGCCTGAAGGAAGGTCTGGAGAAGGGCCTTGCCGACAGCAGCGCCGAGGCGCTGGTGGTAATCGGCGGCGGCAACACCTTCCCCGCCGGCGCCGACATCCGCGAGTTCGGCAAGCCGCCCCAGGAACCCAGCCTGCCGGACGTCATCGATGCCTACGAGAACAGCGACAAGATCGTGGTCGCCGCCATTCATGGCACTGCCCTGGGCGGTGGCCTGGAAGTGGCGCTTGGCTGTGACTACCGCGTGGCTGTAAAGTCCGGCGCCGTGGGCCTGCCGGAAGTCAAGCTGGGTCTGTTGCCCGGTGCCGGCGGTACCCAGCGCCTGCCGCGGCTGGTGGGCCCCCAGGCCGCCCTGGAGATGATCACGGCGGGCAACCCGGTGAAGGCGCCGAAGGCCAAGGAGATGGGCATCATCGACGCGCTCGTCGGTGACGATCTGGAATCCGAGGCAATCGCCTACGCCAAGAAGCTGGTGGCTGACGGTGCCCCGCGCCGCCGCATCTGCGACATGGAGGCCAAGCCCGAGTCTGCCAGCCTGTTCGACGACTTCGAGAAGGGGCTGCAGAAAAAGGCCCGCGGCTTCCTGGCCCCCTTCCACTGCGTCAAGGCCGTCAAGGCCGCCGCGGAACTGCCCTTCCAGGACGGCCTCAAGCGCGAGCGTGAACTGTTCCAGGAGCTCATGGAGTCGCCCCAGTCCAAAGCGCAGCGCCACGTGTTCTTTGCCGAGCGGGAAGTCACCAAAGTGCCCGGCGTGAGCAAGGACACGCCCAAGCGTGAGATCAAGAAGGTCGGCATCGTCGGCGCCGGCACCATGGGCGGCGGCATCGCCATGAACTTCCTCAACGCCGGCATCCCGGTGATCATCAAGGAGGTCAAGCAGGAGGCACTGGACAAGGGCCTGTCGGTGATCCGCAAGAACTACGAGAGCACCGCCAAGAAGGGTCGCATCTCCATGGACGATGTGGAGAAGCGCATGGGCTTGCTGAGCTCCACCCTCGACTATAACGACTTCAAGGACGTGGACCTGGTCATCGAGGCCGTCTTCGAGAGCATGAACGTCAAGCAGGACGTCTTTGAGACCCTGGACAGTGTCTGCAAGCAGGGCGCCGTGCTCGCCAGTAACACCTCCACGCTGGATATCAACAAGATTGCCTCGTTCACCAGCCGGCCGGAAGACGTCTGTGGCATGCACTTCTTCAGCCCGGCCAACGTCATGAAGCTGCTGGAGAACGTTCGTGGTGAGAAGACGTCCGATGAAGTGGTCGCCACGATCATGGATGTCGGCAAGAAGATTGGCAAAGTGCCGGTGTGCGTGGGCGTGTGCGACGGCTTCGTCGGCAACCGCATGCTGCACAAGCGCCAGGCGGAGGCCGTGGCACTGGTGGAAGACGGTGCCAGTCCCGAGCAGGTGGACAAGGTCCTCTACGACTTCGGCTTCCCCATGGGGCCGTTCGCCATGTCCGACCTGGCCGGCCTGGATATCGGTTACAGCATTCGCCTGGAGCGCCGCAAGGCCGGTGACCCGGATGCCCAAGAGCTGAGCTGGCTGGACAAGCTGGCGGAACAGGGCCGCTACGGGCAGAAGACCCAGGCGGGCGTGTACAAGTACGAAGAAGGCGACCGTACGCCGAAACCGGATCCGGTCACCGCCGAGATCATCGACCAGCACCGCAAGGACAAGGGCATCACCCCGCGGCAGGTGACTGACCAGGAAGTCCTGGAGCGGTGCATGTACGTGATGGTCAACGAGGGCTCCAAGATCCTGGAAGAGGGTATCGCCGCCCGCGCCCTGGACGTGGACGTCGTGTGGATCTATGGCTACGGCTTCCCGGTCTACCGCGGCGGCACCATGTTCTGGGCCGACCAGGTGGGCCTCAAGGAGATCCATGATCGCGTCAGCCAGTTCTAC